>NZ_JAWONS010000333.1:0-345 GCF_033342255.1 Clostridium boliviensis | reverse complement strand
GGATAAGCTCATGCAAACCGTGTACGAACTGACCTGCGAGGGGCTTCCCACCTCCCCCCTGCGCCTCACCTATCCCCGTCACATCGAAGAGGCGGTGCAACGAGTGGAGCCGCTGCTCAAGGAGGAACTCCCTCCCTGGGTGAATGCTCGTTGGCTGGCCCTGAGACTGGTCGAAGGGGACGTCTCTTCCCTCCGCTCCCTGGCCCGGTATGCGGCGCCCGCGGAAAAAGGGGTGACCGCCCTATGAAGCTGTCGGAACGGTTAAAGGACGATCCGTGGCTTTTCCGCATCGCAAGTCGCGCGGAGGGAGCCCTGGATTCCGCAGGACCTGCGGAGCGAAGAAAG
>NZ_JAWONS010000332.1:0-486 GCF_033342255.1 Clostridium boliviensis | reverse complement strand
ATTATAGCAAATGTTTCCCGTAACCGGCGGTGATGCCGCCGGGGAGGGCCATTTCTTGCCCTTTTATCCATAGGGGATTTGTTGTAAACTAATAAGGATAGTGGGAGCGGAGCCGGGATCTTTCGCAGCGAGAAGAGGGGAGCCGAGGAGAAGGTTTTGCAATCCATGATGGGATTGATTATTGATAACCTGGTGCAGGAATTCGGAGGCTGCCGGTGAGGATGCGCCCTAAATTTCCCCGGTCCGGGTAAAGCGGAGGATGGGGAAATCGGCCTCGGGAACTGCCCCTTCGGCATGGCATCCGTGGGACCGGCTGTCGCCCGCATCCTCGGAGGGGCGGGGCCGGCTGGTTGCCGGGAAGGGCAGCGGAATCGGCTGAGAAGCGCGCCTGTTCCTCACGGACGGCCAGCCTCCGTAGAAATATGGTGCTGAAATCCCCAAAAGAGCTGGAAAAGCGACTTGACACCGATGGCGTCCCCTTCACCC
>NZ_JAWONS010000331.1:0-1118 GCF_033342255.1 Clostridium boliviensis | reverse complement strand
ACCTACTGGTGATACCGGACCTACTGGCGACACCGGACCTACTGGGCCGGTCGGCGTATTAGCCTTTGACAACAATAGCGGTGTAACCACTCCAATACCAGCAGCTACAGAGGTAACCGTTGCTACTTTAGCAGTACCTGTTACTACCGGTGATAATGTAAAAATTGACTATGGTATTGACTTGGAAAATACTGTAGGTGCAGCTTACACTTACGAAGCCGAATTAAGAATATACAGAGATGCTACTCTAATTTTTACGAGAACTTCAAGTTTCAATGGATCAGTTGCTGGCACGTTTGATGTAGCAATTGGAGACACTTATGTTGATACTGCTGTAGCTACTACTACTTCAACCTATGAATTAAGAGTAGAATATACTGTTGCTACTAACGTTACAACTGCTAATGCTGTTAATACTAACCTAAATGTAATAGTATTTATTTAACGTGAAAATTACAATGTTTTCCATTACACTACAATGATATACAAGTTAATCTGAATTCATTTTCAGCACGATTATAATGTTTCTAACAAACTTGACACTAATCACATATGATATGTTATAAAGGATTGAAAAAGCCCTTTATAATACAATTCACATCTACAAGGAATCATACAAGTAAAAAAATTACACCTTGACAGGAGGGAGTTATAATGAATAATTGTAGAGATTGGGACAGAAACCATTGTGGTTGCGGTGGTAATGGCGGCTATGGCGACAACGCCGGCTATGGCGGCCATGGCGGCCACGGCGGCTGCTGTTGCGTTGGACCAACCGGACCTCAGGGGCCAAGAGGATGCCCTGGACCAATGGGACCACAGGGACCAAGGGGATTTCAGGGTCCTACCGGACCTACTGGACCGCAAGGTATTCCAGGTCCTGATGGCCCTCAGGGTCCACAAGGACCACAGGGACCTGTAGGACCTCAAGGACCACAGGGTATACAAGGACCTACCGGCCCCACAGGACCTACTGGCTCTACTGGTGCTACCGGTGCTACCGGTGCTACCGGACCTACCGGACCTACCGGCGCTACCGGTGCTACCGGACCTACCGGACCTACCGGCGCTACTGGTGCTACTGGTGCTACCGGACCTACCGGACCCACCGGGCCTAC
>NZ_JAWONS010000330.1:0-740 GCF_033342255.1 Clostridium boliviensis | reverse complement strand
CGGGTACCATGCTGAGGGAGACACGGTCCCGTTCCAGGTCCACCCCGCAGACCCACACATCGACGATATCTCCCACGGAGACCACATCCAAGGGATGGTGCACATATTTTTCGCTCATCCGGGAAATGTGCACCAATCCATCGTTTTTCAGACCGATATCCACAAAAGCGCCGAAATCGACCACATTGCGGACCGCCCCCTTCAGCTGCATTCCCGTCCGCAGATCCTCCGGTTTCAGCACGTCGGAACGAAAGATCGGCGGCGGCAATTCCGACCGCGGGTCCCGGCCCGGTTTCAGGAGCGCATCGATGATATCCCGCAGGGTGGGGACGCCGCAACCGATCCGCTCCGCCATGGACGGCACGTCCACCCGCCGCAGCTCGTCGTTCAGCTCATCGGTACCGATCGCCGCGGGGGTGCATCCCAATTCTCCCAGGAGCCGGTCCACCACCGGATACGATTCCGGATGGATCGGGGTCTTGTCCAGGGGATGGTCTCCGTCGGGAATGCGCAAAAATCCGATGCACTGCTCGTAGGTCTTCGCCCCGAGACGAGGAATTTCCTTTAATTCTTCCCGGCTTTTGAAGCGGCCGGCCTCCTCCCGACGTTTGACGATATTCCTGGCGACGGTGGATGTGATCCCGGATACATAGCCCAAAAGGGCCGGGGACGCGGTGTTCACATCCACCCCCACATGGTTGACGACGGATTCGACGACGGCGCTGAGACTCTCCGCCAAC
>NZ_JAWONS010000329.1:0-446924 GCF_033342255.1 Clostridium boliviensis | reverse complement strand
ACCTTGAAATTGTAGCGACCATAGTTCATCAGCTGACCAGAAACTTGACCCCAGAGCAGGTAGTTGAATCTGGATTTGGTCCATACTACATTGACCATACCACTGGTATCTGGCCTCAATCTGCGGGTGGAGTTCCGTTTAATGCATGTGAATTTCAGTCCAAAGGGGATCCAATCACCGACTTGGTAGAAGATATGGCAGCAGAACAAAAAGCCAGGAGTACTTACGACAACATTTTGCGTGTAATTACTGATCCTGAAATCTGTGATCCTATCCGGTTCTTAAGGATGCGTGAAATTGTCCATTTCCAGAGATTCGGTGAAGCTCTTAGAATCACACAGGATAATCTGGACAGTAAAAACTTTTATGCATTTAATCCCAGCTTTGATATCAAAACAAAATGTAAATAGGGGTAATGATTACCCAGACATAATGAAAGAGAGCACCGATTCACTATTTGTGGGTCGGTGCTTTTTTAGATAATAGATATGTGTCTATGACTGTAGGAGGAAAATGATGAAACAGATTTTAAAATATTTATTCTTATGGTTAGTGGGGGGATTTATCTACATAGGTATGGAGGTGATTCTTCGCGGTCGTTCTCACTGGACTATGTTTACGTTAGGCGGGATTTGTTTTGTTGTCCTGGGATTGATTAATGAATGGATTCCGTGGCAGATATCCCTTTTTAAGCAAATGTTTTTTGGAATGCTTATAATCACATTCCTTGAGCTGCTTACCGGGTGTGTGGTAAATATATGGCTGGGTTGGAATGTATGGGACTACAGCGGCATGACAGGAAACATTATGGGACAGATCTGCCCTCAGTTTAGCCTGATATGGTTTTGGGTTAGTGGGGTGGGGATTATACTAGATGATTGGCTGAGGTACTGGCTGTTTAAAGAGAAGTGTCCCCGTTATACGATATTATAATAAAAATAGTTAACGTCACTGATGTGGTAGAATTTTTGCCAATGATTGCTCACAATTTCAAAAAAGTAATATATAATTGACATTTTGTATTATATATAGTAACATATGTCTGTGGAGGTGAATACTATGGGTCGAAATATTCCAATAAAAGTTGCCCGTGCCCAACTGGATCTTACACAAAAACAGTTGGCAGAAAAAGTAGGCATCTCTCGGCAGACTATGAATGCCATAGAGCAGGGTGAATACAATCCAACGATTAAATTATGCCGGGCAATTTGCCGGGTATTGGGAAAGAGTCTTGATGAATTGTTTTGGGAGGAGGAAAATAATGAATAAAAAAAGAATAATTTAGATGAGATGCAGGAACAAAAGTTCTTCGCGGCATTAACGTTTTTTGCTTACATCTATAAAAAGAGAGTGAAAAAACTTGAATCAGAAGTCGATGAGACGTCTGGTGATAGTGAGATAAAATAAGCACGACGGCATTTATTGTAAAATTAAATGCCCATAAAATGGAGGAAGCCGGCAAGATGGGGTGATCATGCCGGCTGTATGAAAAAAAGTATTATTTAAAAGGTTATTGACCTCTTTACAGTATTTAATATACTGGAAAAGTGTGATGGGATTTTGATAGTTCTGTGAAGAGTGTGTGAAAAGAGAGGGGACGGGCGTGTGAAGATTGGGGAAGTATGTTTATTTACGAATGATGTTATCCGGCTGTCAAATTTTTATAAGATGCTATTTGATATTGATAATGGGAGTAATGATAAAATTCATCAGTTTATCATCTCGGAGGAGACAACGTTGACTGTTTACAATGATGGAACAGAACGAAAAACAAACGCTCAAAACATCTGCATCGCATTTACGGTAGAGGATATAGAGTTTCAATCTAAAAGATTAAAGGCATTTGGTGTTAAAATTGTCGAACCGCCTACCTTGAGACCATGGGGGGCAAAAAACATGAGCTTTTTAGATCCAGATAATAATTTGATTGTATTTCGTTGCTTTCCTGAATAAAATAATAGCGTTAGCCTACAAAAGGGAGGAAGCCGGCAAGAGGGGGGTCCTGCCGGCTGTATGAAAAAAAGTTTTATTTAAATGTTAACCTCTTAACATTTACTACTATACTGTGGAAATGTGAAGGGATTTTGATAGATTTGTGAAGAGTCTGTGAAACGGGACAAGATCAGAGAATATAGTAGATCACTTGCTTACAAAGGAGAGGAAAGATGCGGGAATATTTTATAAAAACAAAAAGAATAGGTTTTTCGGTCTGGGCTGCTTCGGATTTGGATCTGGCAACTCAGCTATGGGGAGAAAGTGAAGTAACGAAGTACATTTGCTCCAGTGGGACATTTTCCGGGAAGGATATTTCCGACCGTCTGAATACGGAGCTCCATAATAACGAAATGTATCATTTACAATACTGGCCGTTATTTGAACTGTCAACGGGCGAACTCATCGGCTGCTGCGGCATACGCCCGTTTAAATCCGAATCACATTCCTTTGAACTGGGTTTTCACCTGCGGAAAAAATATTGGGGACAGGGGTATGCCTTAGAGGCTGCTAAGTCCGCTATAGATTACAGTTTTCGTGTCTTAAAAGCTGACAAGCTGTATGCAGGCCATCACCCACAAAATAAGGCATCAGAGAAGTTGATAACAAAATTGGGATTCCAATTGACTGGCACGGTGCTTTATAAACCAACAGGATTGTATCACCCGTTTTATGAGCTGGTGAACCAATAATGAAACCGAAATTAAGCCGATGGTTAATATTTAAAAATTAACTTTTAATCGGTAACAAATCCACCGTTTTACATATATAGACCAAATGTTTTGTATCAAAAATCTTTCTTTTTCAACAAAAGTTTCCTTTATTCGATTGACGGAGTCCTCTTATACTAGTAAAATAAAAGACAAATAGGAAAGAGGATGGGGCGTTATTTATGGATAACAGAAATAGCATTTTGACAGATACACTTCCGGATCAGGCTATTTTCGCTCTGGATATTGGAACCAGAAGCATCATTGGTATGGTAGGGATTCCGGATGGAGACAGAATACATATCGTTGCCATAGAGAGGGCCGAGCATACCAAGCGGGCAATGATTGACGGGCAGATTGAGGATATTGATCAGGTTGCAAAAATTGCCGGACAGGTAAAGGAAAGATTGGAAAAAAAGCTGGGCTGCAAACTGGTAAAGGTTTGTGTGGCAGCAGCAGGAAGAGCACTGAGAACAGAAAGTGTAACCTTTGAGATGGAGCTTGCCAGAGCACAAAAAATTGATGCAGAATCCGTCAGCAGACTGGAAGCAGGAGCCATCAGCGAGGCGGAAAAGCAGTTCATGAACCGAGAAGGCCGGGATAATGAGCGTCAGTTTTATCTGGTTGGCTATACTGTAAGCAGATATTTTTTGGATAATTACATGATTTCCAATTTACTTGAACACCACGGAAGGGTCTTGAAGGCAGATATTATTGCAACTTTTCTTCCCACTGAGGTTGTTGAAAGCCTTTATGCAGCCATGCATAAGATCGGTCTGGAAGTGGCGAGTCTTACTTTGGAGCCAATTGCAGCTATTAATGCGGCAATTCCGCAGAATATCCGCCTGTTAAACCTGGCTATGGTAGATATCGGTGCGGGTACCTCAGATATTGCTGTTTGCCGGGATGGGAGCGTAACCGGTTATACCATGGCGATACTTGCAGGAGATGAGATTACGGAATCAATTATGAAAGAATACCTGGTGGACTTCACAACTGCGGAAAAAATTAAGTCCCGGATCGATGAAGCAGAAGAACTGAAGTTTACGGATATTCTCGGATTTGAGCAGACAATTACCAGGGAAGCAGTCTTTGGCAGTATCAAAGAGGCTTCTTACAGACTTTGCCAGGAGATTTCTGAAAAGATTCTGGAGGTTAACGGCGGTATGCCGTCGGCAGTTTTTCTGGCAGGCGGCGGCAGCAGGCTGTCCGGACTGAAAGAGGGAATCGTGGAACATTTAAAAATTGATGCCAAGCGTGTTGCAATTGCAGGCAATAATTTTAAAATCAATGCTTATTCTGATGAATATGATCTGGAGAATCCGGAGTATGCCACCCCTTTAGGAATTGTTATTTCTGCTGGATTTAATATTGTCAATGATGGTTTCCGGGTTATTTTAAATGACCGGCCTGCAAAGCTTTTCCGCGGCGGGACCTTTACAGTTATGGATGTATTAATGATGAACGGTTATAACTACCAGGATATGATCGGTCGTTCCGGTCAGAATCTGGTTGTCAGTGTAAATGGAAAACGAACTGTTTTTTACGGAGAGAAGGCGGAACCATCTGTTCTCACGCTAAATGGAGAGGAAGCACAGCTTTCTGATCAGGTAAGTGCGGAGGACTGGATTGTGTTTGTTCCTGCCAGTCACGGAAAAAGCGCCTCTGCCATGCTTTCTGATATCGAAAAACCAGGATCTGGAAAGAAGATTCTGGTTAATGGAATCGAGGCAAAGGAGGAGGTTTCGTTAAAAACCGGTGATAGTATTATAATAGAAACTGTTCAGGCGAAAGAAGATCTGGCGGAGCAGGTTTTATTTGATAACACGGATGAAGAGCAGGAGCAGTTTGATGAGCCCGCTCCTGCACCTCAGAATGTACCTGGAATTCTAATTCCTCCGGCTCAGATGGTATCCACAGGCATAAAGCTTGATCAGCGGCATCCACAGGACTCCGTTCAACCGGAAACTGCCTTCCATAAAAGCGATGGGAAAATCACATTTTTCTTAAACGACAAACCAATTACACTCCCTGTGAAAGCGGACCAGCGTCCCTATTATCTGATGGATATGCTGGAATATTCCGGTCTTGATTTTAAGAATCTTACAGGACGGGTAGTATTGGAAGTAAATGGAGAAAGCGGATATTTCCAGCAGGAATTAAAAAGCAGAGACCGTATCCTGATTTATCAGGTAAACGAATAAAAGGGGTGTGTATGGGCGTGTTAAATGTAGTAAAAAGGGATGGAACGGTCACTGGATTTGAATTATCCAAGATCGAGGCGGCGATTAAAAAAGCCTTTGAAGCCACTGGCAAGTATTATACTGACAGCATCGTAGAACTTCTGGCTTTAAGAGTCGCTTCAGATTTTAAGAATAAGGTCCAGACAGAGAGCATCCCTGTGGAAGATATCCAGGACAGTGTGGAAAAGGTTCTGGAGGAAACAGGCTATATAGAAGTGGCAAAAGCTTACATCCTTTACCGGAAACAGAGGGAAAAGATAAGAAACTTAGGCAGCACTACACTGGATTATAAGGATGTTGTGGACCAATATGTGAAAGTCGAGAACTGGCATGTGAAAGAAAACTCCACGGTTACCTATTCCGTAGGCGGTCTTATCCTGAATAATTCCGGAGCGGTTACTACAAATTACTGGCTTTCAGAAATCTATGACAAGGAGATTGCAGACGCGCATAATCATGGAGAGATACATATCCATGATCTTTCCATGCTGACCGGTTACAGCTGCGGATGGTCATTAAAGAGGCTTCTTCTTGACGGTCTGGGAGGAATCAGTGGAAAGATAACAGCTTCACCAGCGAAGCATTTGGCGACGCTGTGTAATCAGATGGTGAATTTTCTCGGTATCATGCAGAATGAGTGGGCGGCTTCCCAGTCGTTTTCATCCTTTGATACATATCTGGCTCCCTTTGTGAGAACAGATGGACTGACTTATGACAAAGTGAAAAAATGCATGGAAGCCTTTGTATTTGGAGTTAATACTCCAAGCCGCTGGGGAACGCAGGCTCCATTTTCCCATATCTCCCTTGATTTAACCGTGCCGGAGGATATGAAATCCCAAAAAGCCATTGCAGGCGGTAGATATATGGATTTTACCTATGGAGACTGCCAGGCGGAGATGGATATGATAAACCGTGCTTTTTTAGAAACGATGCTGGAGGGAGATGCCGGAGGAATGGGATTTCAGTATCCGATTCCCGTTTTATCAATATCAGAAGCGTTTGACTGGTCTGATTCGGAAAGAAACCGTCTATTATTTACACTGGCATCCCATTATGGCACTCCCTACTTTTCTAATTATGTAAATGGTAATCTTTTCCAGGGAGATGTACGGGCTTATATTTCAGGCAATGTCCCGGATTTAACGAAACTGCGTAATAAGGCAGGTGGTTTTTTCGGATATGGGGAGCATACCGGTTCCATTGGAGTGGTTACTCTTAATCTTCCCAGAATAGCATATTCAGCTTCTGACGAAGCTGATTTTTACCGCCGCCTGGACCGGATTGCAGACCTGGCAGCCAGGTCTCTTGATATTAAGCGAAAGGTTATTTCCAGACTCCTGGATAACGGTCTTTACCCTTATACAGTATGTTATCTGGAAAACTTCACTAATCATTTCTCATCAATTGGTATTGTAGGTATGAATGAGGCGGGGAATAATGCGTGCTGGCTGGGCGCGGGTATGGAATCGGAGAAGACCCAGGCCTTTGCAGTACAGGTGATGGGACATTTAAAGGAAAAACTGATTGGGTACCAGATGCAGTATAAAAGCCTGTTCAGTCTTGAAGCAACGCCCGCAGAATCAGCGACATACCGGCTTGCTTTGATTGACCGGGAAGAGTTTCCGGAAATCATAACTGCAAGTAAAAATTCCAGAACCCCTTATTACACCAACAGTACTAAGCTCGCAGCGGACTGGGGCGGAAGTCTTTCGGATGCTTTGAATAATCAGAATAAGGTACAGCCGCTCTATACGGCGGGTACAGTATTCTCTGTCTATATGGAAAAGGAGGAAGATGATTACAGGACTGTCAGAGATGCATTAAAGAATATGACAGACCAGTATAAAATCCCTTATTTTACATTTACTCCAGTTTATTCTGTCTGCCAGAACTGCGGTTATCTGCCCGGAAAGCATGAGATCTGTTCCAACTGCGGGAGTCAGACAGATATTTACAGCAGAATTGCCGGTTACTACCGCCCGGTAAGTGACTGGAATGAAGGCAGGGCTGAGGAGTTTAAGAACAGAAAAATGATGACTCTGGAATAAGGATTTTTCTTATTTTAACTCACAAATGAAAGCTAAGGGCATAAGATATACTACGAACTGATTAATTAGGAGTATATAAAAATGAGTTGGAATAATGGATGTAATTGTAATTGTAATTGCCCGAGTGGAAATAGTAATGCGAATAATTGTAATACCAGCTGCAACAACAAATGCAGCGATGTCAGCGATGCGACAACCGGAAATGGCAGCATGAATATGTGCTATCGCCAGGGGTATGCATGTGGTTTTAAAGATGGTTATGAAACCGGATTCCGTGATGGATTCTGGAGTGCAAACGGATGTGGAAGAACCTATGGCTCCTCCGTCATGGGGACTACAGATTCAAGCTGCGGTTGCAAATAATGCATTATAAAAAAGTTCCGATTTTCATTTAATGAAGACCGGAACTTTTTTATTTATGGGTAACCCCAGTATTTGGAAAATTATAACTAAATAAAAATAGTCCACTTTGTCTAATATGTATATTGAAAAAATATTTACACTATGTTAGCATAAATACAAGTCATTGAATTTGTATACAAACTTTTATGTTTGAATACAAACCAATTATCTAATGACGAAATAACTGACCCAAATAAAAGCAAAGGAGAATCACGATTATGGATAACTTTACAAAGCAGTTTGCTCTTGAAGGAAAAGTAGCACTTGTAACAGGCGCTTCTTATGGTATTGGCTTTGCCATTGCAAAGTCTCTTGCAGCAGCTGGTGCTACCATTGTTTTTAATGATATTAAGCAGGAATTAGTGGACAAAGGTATTGCAGCTTACAAGGAAGAAGGCATTACTGCTCACGGATATGTATGTGATGTAACCAGTGAAGAAGGCGTGAATGCCATGGTTGCACAGATTGAAAAGGAAGTAGGCGTGATCGACATCCTGGTAAATAACGCAGGTATCATTAAGCGTATTCCTATGTGTGATATGACAGCAGAACAGTTCAGACAGGTAATTGATGTCGATTTAAATGCACCGTTTATCGTAGCAAAAGCAGTGATCCCATCAATGATTAAAAAAGGACACGGAAAGATCATTAACATTTGCTCCATGATGTCTGAACTTGGCCGTGAAACTGTATCTGCTTATGCAGCTGCTAAGGGCGGATTGAAGATGCTGACAAAGAACATTGCTTCTGAGTATGGCGAATTTAACATCCAGTGTAACGGTATCGGACCAGGATATATTGCCACACCACAGACTGCACCTCTGCGCGAGGTTCAGGCAGATGGTTCCAGACATCCGTTTGACCAGTTCATTATTGCTAAGACACCGGCAGGACGCTGGGGTGAGGCTGAGGATCTTGCAGGTCCTGCAGTATTCCTTTCTTCTGACGCTTCAAACTTTGTCAATGGACATATTCTCTATGTTGACGGCGGTATTTTAGCTTACATTGGTAAACAGCCACAGTAATTGTATGCCCTTACAGGGAAGTCCCGGATGGGATAAACATGGCCATGATGCCCGCCCTTAAAAGGCGGGAGTCATGGCATCTTTTATATTTGTAAATTTAGAGGATGGAGAGGGTTCCATGGAAGGAAAAACCAAGACCTATAGAAACCGTGGCGAATTGGTATTTGAAACGTTAAAACAGGAAATTCTGGATCTGGAATTAAAGCCTGGTCAGATCATAAGCGAGAGTGAGATCTGCGAGCGGTTTGGTGTATCGCGGACCCCTGTAAGAGAAGCGGTAAGAAAGCTGCAGGAACAGGGGTTTGTCATTTCCGTACCTTATTCCGGTACGCAGGTCACGCTTCTTAATCTGGACACCATTAAACAGATGATTTATATGCGTGTTGCTGTAGAAACCATGGTTATGCGTGATTTTGCCAATATGGCCACTCCATTATGGATGGAAGATGTCCGGTATATGATTCGAAAGCAGCAGGCACTCATCCTGGAGAAAGGATTCGAACCGGAGCAGTTTTACCGCATGGATGCTCAGATGCATGCAATCTGGTACAGGGCGACTGGAAAAAGAAAGCTTTGGGATATGATACAGGCACAACAGCTGCATTATACCAGATTCCGTATGTTGGATTTTGTGACGGAAACAGATTTTACAAGAATTATAAGAGAACATACGGAGCTTTTTGAATTACTGGAAAAAAAGGATATTGAAGGTCTGGAGCAATCCCTCAGAGAGCATTTAACTTACAGTATGAAGCGCATGAAGCACCAGATTGAAGTAGAGTATAAAAACTATTTTGAACAGGAAGAGCAGGAGGACGAATGATGACAAATGTATCCATAACTGTAAAGGGATCCAGTGATACCATAAAGGCTGTTGCATCAGGAGAAGATCAGGCGGTTCTGGTGTATGAAGGCATCTACGAGGAAGGCGATCTTATTGTCTGCAGTACAGATCAGCCGGGTGGCCACTACGTAATCAGGATCGATGACTGTATGGATGAATCCTTTGTTTATCTGACAAAGCCGGAGGTGATTTTTACCATCCCATTTGGTGATAAAAAGGTTTCTTACAATCCCAGGGCATTTACCGGTACAAGGCATTATCTTACCATTCGAAAAGCAAAAGAGTGGGAGATATTAAAATACCGTAACCTGGCTGTTAATGTGATGGACCAGCATGGTGATACCGGCTGCTATCCACATGCCTATGCGAATGTGGAAACAAGAGGTGAGGCTGTATTTGCGGCACGTAATGCCATAGACGGAGTTATTGCCAATGAATCCCATGGAGAATGGCCTTACGAGTCCTGGGGTATCAACCGCCAGGCTGATGCGGAAATCACCCTGGATTTTGGACGCAGAGTGGAATTTGACCGGATTGTATTATATACACGGGCTGACTTTCCTCACGATAACTGGTGGGTGGAGGCAACCATCACATTCTCGGACGGAACGAAAGAGGTTGTGAAAATGGAAAAGAGCGTAAAACCACATGTATTTTCATTGGAAAAGAAAAATATTACCTGGCTGAAACTGAGTCATTTAATAAAAGCAGATGATCCCTCCCCATTCCCGGCACTTACCCAGATCCAGGTATATGGAAAAGATTCTCTGTAACTTCAATTACCTCTTTTCCTTTTCCTGATATTCATGTAAAATATAGGAAGTAAGCATACAGGGTTGACACATAAGGAGGAAGAGCGATGGAGTTTTTATTTCTGGAACCGGTTTTTAAGGAAGCCATCTGGGGCGGTATTAAGCTGCGGGAGGTATTCGGATATGATATACCAAGCGAAACTACAGGAGAATGCTGGGCAGTAAGTGCTCATAATAATGGTAAATGCCGGATTGCCGGCGGCATCTTTGACGGTAAACTTTTAAGTAGTTTATGGAAGGATAAACCGGATTTTTTTGGTTTTTATCCGGGGGACGAGTTTCCTCTTCTGGTAAAGATCATTGATGCAAAGAATGATTTAAGCATTCAGGTACACCCAGATGACAGCTATGCGAAAATTCACGAGAATGGCTCGTTGGGAAAGACTGAATGCTGGTATATTCTGGACTGTGAGCCAGGTACTGAAATTGTCATCGGCCATCATGCCAAAGACCGGGATGAGATGGAATTCATGATAAGAAACCGTCAGTGGTCGGAGTTTATCCGGACAGTCCCCATAAAGAAAGGCGATTTTTTCCAGATTAATCCTGGCTGTGTTCACGCAATCAAAGGTGGAACCTTAATCCTTGAGACTCAGCAGAGCAGTGATATCACGTATCGTGTTTATGATTATGACCGCCTGTCAGGCGGAAAACCAAGGCAGCTTCATGTGGAACAGAGTATTGCTACGATCAGGGCACCATTTAAAGATACTGAAGTAGCAACTGTTACAGAGAAACTATCCGGAGCTGAGCATACGCATTTAATAACCTGTAAGTATTATTCTGTAGACAAGTATGAGATTGAAGGGGTGTTTACAAAAGAATTTTCCAGGTATTTTACCAATGTCAGTGTAATAAGCGGCAAAGGCTGCATCAATGGAATACCATTGGAAGCAGGGCAGAATTTTATTATACCGGCAAAGAGCGGAGAGTGCAGATTTGAGGGAACGATGTCCGTCATCTGCTCCAATCCGGAATAAAGGAGGAGAAGCTATGAGATTGGGTGCATTAGAAGCAGGAGGCACAAAGATGGTTTGTGCTATTGGCAATGAGAACGGCGAGATTTTTGAACGTGTTTCCATACCAACGGAAACACCTGAGATTACCATGCCCAAGTTGATTGCATATTTTTTGAATAAGGAAATCGAAGCACTGGGGATCGGCTGTTTCGGTCCTGTTGATCTTAATAGAAATTCAGATACGTATGGCTACATCACCACAACGCCAAAGCTTGCATGGCTGAATTTCGATATTGTGGGCACATTTAAAGAGGCTTTAAATGTGCCGGTGGGATTTGATACCGATGTCAATGGTTCTGCCCTCGGTGAGGCTACCTGGGGTATCACAAAGGGGCTTGAGAACAGTATGTATATCACCATCGGAACAGGCGTGGGAGCAGGCATTATCAGCAATGGAAAGCTGCTTCACGGTATGCTTCATCCGGAGGGTGGACATCTTCTTCTTTCCAGGCACCCGGAGGATGCCTTTGAGGGAACGTGTCCATATCACAATAACTGTCTGGAAGGAATGGCAGCAGGACCTGCTATTGAGGCAAGATGGGGAATGAAGGGGGCACAGCTGGCAGACAGAAAAGAAGTATGGGAGCTGGAGGCTTACTATATTGCTCAGGCGCTTGTGGATTATATCATGGTATTGTCTCCCCAGCGTATTATACTTGGGGGCGGTGTCATGCACCAGGAACATTTGTTGCCGTTGGTAAGAGAAGAAGTAGCACGTCAGCTGGGCGGTTATATCAAGACAAAAGAGCTTGAGGATATGGAGCATTATATTGTTTTACCGAGCCTGAATGACAACCAGGGAATTATGGGCGCACTGAAACTTGCAGTCGAAGAATACAAACTGGAAAACATAGGATAATTGCCAATTTTCTCCTAGTGTAATTCCAATTTATGTATGTTATGATACATTTTGTAAAAGAAATGTAACAATTATGTAACATATAAGGAGGATATTACCATGAGAAAATTACCAGCACTTGTTTTAGCAGCAGCAACTGTATTAACCGTAGCAGGTGTCCCAATGACCGCACAGGCAGCAACCTGTTCCAGATCTTTACCAAACTGTTATTCATCATCTGACTGCTATAATTCATACTGCTATGGTCAGTCTTTAAACAGTCTGTTAAGCCAATATGGATGCAGCAATGGAAATAGCTCTAACTGCAGCAATAGCGGTCAAAAAGGCGCAACTTACAATTCCAGAAGCAACTGTAATTTCGGTCAGTTTTCTTCTTTCAGAAGCTGCAGATAATTGAAAATAATTTTTTCATGGGTCGTACCTCAGGGGGCGGCCCTTATTTTTGCTTCTTTCTTAGACAGTAAACAGCCACAGGCCATTGCGGTCTGTGGCTGCCAGTGAAGGGATTAGCTCCCTTCATTTACGATTTCCTCCAGAACGCGGATGAGATCGTGAATGGTGTTAATCTGCACATTTCGTTCCAGGATCTCGTTTTTTAAATCAACGGAGAGCGTTTCAAATTTTGCCTGGACTGCAGGAGCTATATATGACATTTTTATCACCTCATAATTAGAATGTACCAGGTGGAATTAATTATGCATTTTAATCAAAACCGTATAAAAATCAAATGCTGCTGACATATTAGGGATGAGGTGAGATGAATGTCAAAGGATAATACGAGAAAAACCAATTCTGTGAATCATAATCCGGAAGAAAAAGGGAAAATTGAGAATCAGAATCAGACCCATAATTCCCGCAGGGAAGGTATGGGACCGAATACCAAAAGAAGACCAGAATAGTAAAAAGGGCGAAAACCAGGATGCGTTGGTCTTCGCCCTGCTGAGGTTTCATACTTATGATCGGGCAGTTTACAGAACTCATCATCATCAACCGGAAATACAATATCTGACAGCGCGGAAAAATGAGTTGTTTAACATTGGTAAGGCGGTTATGCGGCAGTTTGCGCTCGTATTTGAAACTTCCGTTATTGTTTTGATATCTTGTTCTGTAATAGTAATATATGCATGTTCTTATATTGTGTGAACAAGCGGAAATGTCTCACGACAGCCTTACCAATCGAATAAACCCACCGATTCACATCTTGTCTTAATGCACCATATAATACATTACAGTATATAAAGGGGGTATGAAACATGGGATGCTTTTGGGGTTGTGGAAACAGATGCAGCAACAACTGTAATTGGAATTGCAACGGTAATGACAATGATGAAGTAGACTGCTCAGAGGAAGTAAGAAGAGCTTACTGGGCTGGTTATAGAGCTGGATGTAATGATCCTCGGTGCCATAATAATTTTGACAATGATTATTATGATGATTGTGGATGTAATTAATTTTTAAATTAGCGGTATATTTAATAATTAATATAATTTAATTTATGAACAAATAGTTTGAGCCAGCAGGGAATATAAAATAAACCCTGCTGGCTTAGCTGTAACAAATAAAAATATCTCTGACTTTTTATAATACAGACGGCTGCTATATCTGTATGAAATTAAGCGACGTGAACATTTACAGCCTGAAGACCGCGGTTACCATCGATTGTTTCGAAAACAACAGACTGTCCGTCCTCTAAAGACTTGAAACCTTCCATAGCAAGACCAGAGAAATGAACGAAAATATCGTTGCCTTCTTCATCACAGATGAAACCAAAACCCTTTTGTGCGTTAAACCATTTTACTGTACCTTTTTTCATGAAAAGATACCTCCTTAAATAATTATTCTGTATTCTGCTTAAAACTAAAAATCGCATATACTTGTAAACCATCAATAGAATAATGACTTACAAATATATGCGAAATCAAAACTTTATTAAAATACTTGCTTAGTTTATCACATAATAAATGAAATGTCAATAAAAAAAATACCAAGATTTCTATGGAGTCAGTCCATGCCGCATAAATAATACATATTTTTCCAGTATATCTGTAATATCCTGTAAATCGTGATCCATGTCCTGAAAAAAAATGGTTTCAAATTCCAGAAATAAATGATGCATTAATTTGATTGTAAATTCAACGGGATATTGGTTGTTAATTTCGCCTTTTTGGTAAGCCTTTTTAATCATTTCATCCAGAATATCCGGATCAGACGACTCAATATGCTTCAATACTGTCCTATAGATGGGGTTCCCTTTTTCTTTCTGAAACATCCGTCCTAATTTATAATACTGAGGGTACTCTTTGGCGAATCTCATGCTTGCTTTTGCCTGAGAGATAAATCTGTCGAAAATATCCTGAGTATAAAAATTCTCGTTATCTGTATGCGACTTTATATACTGCCATTTTTTTGTGAAAGAGTCCTCAAGAAGAGCGAGATAGAGTGATTCCTTGTTTTGAAAATGATAATAGAAAACACCTTTGCTGAGTTTGGCATTTTTAATAATTGTATTTAAAGAAGCTTTCTCATAATCCTTATCTGTAAACTCTTCAAGTGCTGCAGCCATCAGCTGATCTTTCCGTTCAAAAGTCTTCGGATTCATAGTTACCTCCAATGATATTAGTAAGTGATTCGATTATATCACAGAATAAATGGATTAACAGGCATAAATATGGCATTTGTTCCACAGTATAATTTTCAGACAGAGTAAAATTAGTTGACAGCGCGATGTGACAGTGTTATATTTAATACATAGACCACGTGGTCTATTGAGCCGGTTCAATGATTCAGTGAGGTGATTATATGGAGAAAATATGTTTGATTACTGGAGGGAATGCCGGGATAGGCAGAGAAGCAGCCATACAGATAGCAAAACAGGGGTTTCGTGTAATAATTGGCTGCAGAAATTTATTCAGAGGCGAAGCGGCTCTTGCGTATATCAAAGAAAGAAGCCAGTCTGATGCAATTAGCTTGGTAACAGTGGATATGAGTCTCTTTCAGTCTGTTCGTGATTGCTCCGACTATCTGTATGATCATTTTGATCATATCGATGTATTGATTCATAATGCAGCAATTTTTGATATATCTCAAAAGAAAGCACAATACACATCAGAAGGCTATGAAACGGTCTGGATGACCAATCATATCGGACCTGTATATTTAACGCAGCAGCTCCAGGATATGATGGAAAAGAGTGACGACGGACGCATTATTACCATTGCCTCAAAAGGTCTGTTGGCAATGCCTGGTTTAAAAGTTAATATAGAGGATCCGGAATTCCGGAGAAGAAAATTTTCTGTAGCAAAAGCATATTATCAGTCAAAACTGGCTCAGATTATGTTTACGTATTGGCTTTCGGATCAATGGAAGGAAAAGAAAATATCGGTCAATTCCATCAGAGTTACGGCAGTAAGAGTGGACTTAAGTCGTCATCCCGATATATCTGCATTTCAGAGATTTGCTTACAGTATAAAGAGTAAGAAAGCAATTGAGCCTGATCGTATGGCAGAAACTTATACTTATCTGGCAACGGATCCTGCATTAAAACATGTCACAGGTAAGTATTTCGATGAAAACTGCCAGATGATCTATTCTGGCAATTACACCAATGATAAAGCGTGTATAGAACAGGTGATGCAGTTAACAATGAATTTTATTGATAGAGAAAATGAATGTTAATAGAGACAGGAGTATTGATTATTTCAGAGCCTTTTTAATGTTGCTTGTAGTCTGGCATCATGCCACATTAGCTTATAGTATTACGGGATCTGGAGTGTTGATAACTGACAGTGACAAATTTGCAGGGTTTGTTCTTATTGCGCTGTATAATGATTCCTTTTTTATGTTTTCCTTTTTCTTTGTATCAGGGCTGTTTTCTTATAAGGCTCTGTTAAAGAAGGGCGCGGTTGAATATCTGGAGGAACGATTGCTGCGGCTCATGCTGCCATTTGCCTTTGGAACATTATTCATTAATCCGGTTGCACATTATTTTAGTTTTATTAAAAGGGAAAACACTGTATTTTCAATGACTGGATATATTCGGTATCTGGTCGAGAATTTTGGAAGAACGGAAGCGAATCATCTTTGGTTTTTGTGGGTACTTTTTCTGTTTTCCATCATCCTGGTATTATATGAGCGATCAAAGCGATTAATGAACCTTGATTTTAGAGTTAATCAGGAAAAGTATGTAGCGAATGCTTATCGTTTTACAATTATTATGCTGGCAGCTGGCTTAATTCTATTCCTTCCGTTACGTAATATTGCAGAGGGAGGTTTTGCAACACTGATTAAACCATTTAATATGCAGGTCTCACGAATCCTGTTGTATTTTTTATACTTTGCAGCTGGAAATGTAATCGGTATGTATGGAATGAAAAATAGTTTTTTATATCATGATAAATTCCGTAATAAATGGTGGATTTTTCTTTTGCTTTCCTTTGGTTTTACAGGTTTAAATATTGTGATACATGTTTTCGGGGAAACAATGTCAGATGGTCTGTTTAAAAGCATTGTCTTAATTGTTGAACAAAGTATGATTGTAGTTATCAGTCTGCTTTCTCTTTATGGATTTATGAGTTTATTTACTTCCTATATAAAAGGAAATAGTATAATCATGAATGTGCTGGCAGATGAAGCCATGGGTATTTATGTGATTCATTATGCTGTTGTTACTGTAATTCAATATGTAGTTTCATTTGTAGTTTTTTCTGCTATTGCAAAAGGGGTATTTTCAGCTTCTGTAACAATCATAATTTCATTGGTGCTTGTTAAATTACTGAAGAAGGTACCTGTGATTGGTACAATTTTTGGAAAAGCCTGTGAACCCGCATATCGTAAGGCACTGATTGTCATGACATTAATCATGGTATTTCTCTTAATGTATCTGTAGATGGAATGAATATGAAAGGAACGGTGAAATAATGAAGAGTTTAGATAAAAACACAGCGTTGCTATTTGCAGTATTATCTGTAGCCTTTGTATTCCTGATGGCAACCGATTCAGTTTTCTTTGAATGGGCATTTTCAAGACATCAAAATATTCTGAGCTGGTATATACGGCCTATCTTTATGATTCCGTTATGCTATTTTGCTTTTATAAGAAATGCAACCGGAATAAGCGCAACAATCTTTTTGTTGTTAACCAGTATGTTCTGGTTTCCCAGACCTGGTGCGATTGATCCGAAAGTAGGAGAGCTCCTGGCAATGGAGCGGGAATATCTTACAGAGAACTGGACGGCAGCAAAAATTATAGTTACCAGTATCGTACCTGTTTCAATGGGATTGTTAATATGGGGTTTATGGAAGCGTAATATAAAAGCTGGTATCGGTGTGCTGATCGGAATTGCCTTTGGTAAGATAATCTGGAGTGTTGCGGAAGGCGGAGCGTCTGGAGCGAAGGTTATTATTCCTGCATTAGCAGGTCTTGCCATATGCTTAGTGGTGGTAATATGGTGGTACAAAAAAAGACATATTGAATAAAGGAGTAACAGCTTATGCTGTATCAGACTGTAAAAGACGGTGTCAGGACGAAGGTCCTAGCACCGTCTTACCTAATTCATCTGCTTCCAATATTTCGATAGAAAAGCAAATGTAATGATAGGATTAATAAAACCGGATAACGCCAAAATAATACCCACATGATGTATTGCTACATTCAGAATCATGGTAATTATTATACAAATTACAATGGCATAAAAAGCAATCTTTCTTTTTTTAACCAATAAAAGAATATAGGCTGCAATAACAAAGGCTCCTACAACAGCCAAATCAAATAAACCTGCTACACAATTAACAATTAAAGTAAATACACTTAAAATAATACAAATGATGCTCCAAATTTTAATGCCTTTACCAAATACTAATGTTTCTTCGTTCATATCATTCCCTCACATTTCTATTAGTTCTACTTATGTATAATCGTCTTTATCGATAAATTCTTAAGGTTTTATAATATAAATGTATTATAAAAATAAAAACACCGGGAAACTTTTCTTATAAGGAAAACCGGTGTTGGATAATCTTTAAATCTATCCCCCGCGTAACTCTTAGGCTGTTTTATTACCCATTTATTATTTTCGTCGACTACCATGTTTCTACAAACATGCACTGTGTTTCCTACGAGTATTTATATTAAAAGATTATTTGCTTCTTTACAAGTATTAATATACCTGGGAATATCCGAGCGAGAGTTCTGAGATAGAAATATTACAAGGACAGGCTGCGCATGAGAACATGGTGACTGACTGGAAGTGGCATTTAACACGGAGGTTCAGTCAGGTAAAGTAGTATTTAACGTATTAGTTTACATTGGAAACTTAATATTGATAGTTGGTGAAATATGAGCTAAGCTGTATCTTAATAAGAAGAATAATAATAGGATATGGAGGGGCTAATATGGAAATTAGAATTAGAAAATTCAAAGAGTCAGATGCTGAAACGATAGCAACCTTGGTGCAGCGAAACTTTCGAGAAGTAAATATTCAAGACTATTCAATAGAGGAGATGGAAAAACTCACATTCCTGCTCCACTGGATCAAAATGTGGGCATTTCGTGTTGCATAGTTAGGAAAAAATGCAACACGACAAGAAAAACAGCAACATTTCGTGAAAATTAAAAACACCGAAAAACCCAGTAATTACAAGGAATCTCGGTGTTTTCTATATTTTTATAATAATGGAGACAACAGGACTCGAACCTGCGACCCTCTACACGTCAAGCAGATGCTCTCCCAGCTGAGCTATGTCTCCATACCTTTATCAGTAAACTAAAAGCACCGGTTTCCTATCATTTGGGAAATCCGGCACTGCTTCGCAATTGTCAATCGGAGTAACAGGATTTGAACCTGCGACCTCTCGGCCCCCAGCCGAGCGCGCTACCAAGCTACGCCATACTCCGTTTCCTGACACTCAGACATTATAGCAGAAAATTTCCAATTGGTAAAGTATATTTGTTGAAAAAATTTAAAATTTAATATATGATGGAGTAGAGAAGACGAAGAAAGAAGAAAGAAGAAAAAAAGGTGAAGATAGATGAAACCAATTGTTAGCTTTGATGTAGACATGACGCTGCTTGATCATAAAGACTGGTCGATTCCTGCAAGTGCGATGGAGACTATTGAAAAACTGAGAGAGAATTATACCATAGTGCTGGCCACCGGAAGAGACATGGATTCCATATTCAGTACTGCAATACGGGATCAGATACAACCCGATGCAATTATTCATCTCAATGGAACCAAGGTGACGGTAGGAGAGACCTTAATTTATGAGCATACTTTCGATAAAAATCTTTTGAAGCAGATTCTATCCTATGCAAAGCAGACTCCTTACAGTGTAGGAACCAGCGTAGGTGAGTATGATTATTATGTGAATCCAGAGGTAGTAAACGAGCATGACAGGAGGCTTTGGGGAGAATGCAGAAGAAACTTTGCAGATGCCGATATGCTCGCTAAGCTGGATGTGAGAACCATGGCTTTTATCGGAGATGAGGACGGCGCAAGAAAGATGGAGGAGGAGTTTCCGGAAATTCATGTTCATATGTTTGCGGATAAGAGAGGTGCAGATGTTGTTGAGCGAAAGGCATCAAAAGCGGTAGGCCTGGCCAGACTCTGTGAATATTATAAAATTCCTCTTTCCAGGACGGTGGCCTTTGGAGACAGTATGAATGACTACGATATTGTAAAGGCAGCAGGGATCGGAATCGCTATGGGCAATGCCATGGAAGAACTGAAGAGAGCGGCAGACTATATTACAGATGCCATCGATCAGGATGGAATAAAGAATGCCTGCCTTTATTTTGAAATGATCCGGCAGGAGGAGATTTAATGGCAGACCATTATGACATTATCATTATAGGAGGAGGACCGGGCGGTTATACCGCTGCATTAAAAGCGGCTTCACTGGGATTTAGAACAGCAATTGTGGAAAAGGAGAAGCTGGGAGGCACTTGTGTAAATAAAGGCTGTATCCCGACAAAATCCCTTCTGTACGCAGCAAGTAAATTTAAAGAGCTGCAAAATTGTGATGAATTCGGCGTATCTACGGATTTTATTTCTTTTGATTTTAAGAAAATGCAGCAATATAAGAAAAGTTCTGTTAAATCCTATCGAAAAGGCATTACGGATCTCATTGAAGAAGAAAATATAACGGTTCTTACCGGAACAGGTATCATACGAAGAAATAAAACGGTGGAAGTACACAGTGCGCAGGGAAAGGATTATTATACTGGGGATTACCTCATTATAGCAACAGGTGCGAAGTGTGTAATTCCCCCTATACCGGGTGCAGATTTGCCTGGGGTCCTGACAAGTGAGCGGCTGCTGGCTTCGGATAACTGGAATTACGACCGCCTTCTGGTGATCGGAGGAGGAGTCATAGGTGTGGAGTTTGCAACCATTTTCAGTGCGCTCTGTTCCCATGTGACAATACTGGAACGGGAAGACCATCTTCTTGGACCTATGGATACCGAAGTATCCCAGGCACTGGAAGAGGAATTGAAACAAAGAGGGATTACAATTCACTGTCAGGTCAATGTGAAGGAAATTAAAGAAGATACAGACCATGGTCTTTCCTGCGTCTTTGAAATGGGTGGACAAGAGCATACCATTCAAACCGGGCACATTTTAATTGCAGCAGGGAGACAACCCTTCCTGGAAGGTCTTCTGGGAGAGGACGTGAGTCTGGAACTGGAGAATGGACATCTAAAGGTTAACTCGGAATTTCAGACCAGTGAACCCGGGATCTATGCCATTGGAGATGCAGCCTCAGATATTCTTCTGGCCCATGTAGCTGCGGCACAGGGGACATATGTAGTGGAGAAGATCGCTGGAGTGGAACATACCATCCGCCTGTCCGTTGTTCCCAACGGAATGTTCGTGAAATTACCGGTTGTTCCCAGCTGCATTTATACAGAACCTGAGATTGCATCAGTGGGGATTACCCGGGAAGCTGCTGTAGCAAACAATATGCATGTATGCTGCGGCCATTATTCCATGAGTGGCAATGGCAAATCCATCATTACCAGCAGGCAGAACGGATTTATTCATCTGGTATTTGAAGAATTTTCCGGTACTCTTGTGGGAGCCCAGATTGTCTGTCCCAGAGCAACTGACATGATCAGTGAGATGGCGACTGCAATTGCAAACGGATTAACGGCGAAACAGCTTCGGCTGGCCATGCGTGCCCACCCAACGTATAGTGAGGGCATTACGGCAGCTATTGAAAATTATTTTGAAACTAAAGGAGAGCAAGGCAATGATGAAAGAGAGACTGGAACAGTTAAGAAGCCTGATGGCAGAGCGCCATATTGATGCTTATATGATACCTACCTCTGATTTTCATGAATCAGAGTATGTAGGGGAATATTTTAAAGCGAGAGAATTTATGACCGGATTTACCGGATCAGCAGGAACCGCAGTGATAACAAAAGATGAAGCGGGCTTATGGACAGACGGCAGATATTTTGTTCAGGCTGGAATGCAGCTTTCAGGTACCGGTATAGAACTGAGAAAAATGGGCATTCCCGGAGTTCCTGACATCATGGAATATCTGGAGACAGTGTTGCCAGATGGCGGGAAACTGGGCTTTGACGGACGGGTTGTCAACTGCTGTCAGGGCGAGGAACTGGAAGAAAAGCTGGCAGACAAGCATGTGACTATAGTATATGAAGAGGATCTGGTGGATCAGATCTGGAGTCAGCGCCCTGCTTTATCCAAAGAGCCTGTCTGGATTCTTGATGAAACGTACGCCGGTAAATCCGCTTCTGAGAAAATCAGTGATTTAAGAGAAGAAATGAAGAAAGAAAAGGCAACAGTTCATCTTCTTACCACACTGGATGATATTGTATGGCTTCTAAATATCAGAGGCAATGACGTAAGCTGCAATCCGGTTGTCCTTTCCTATGCAATGGTGACAATGGAGCGGTTTTATCTGTTTATCAATGAAGAAGTGTTAAATGACGAGGTGAAAGCTTATTTAAAAGAGCTGTCTGTAACGGTCTGCCCATATCAGGACATCTACGTTTCTGTTGGACAGCTTAGAGATCAGAGAATTCTTATGGAAACAGGCAGAACCAATTATGCCATTGTAAAGGGCATCGATTCTTCCAACCGGATCATTGACCGTATGAATCCGACTGTACTTGCAAAAGCAATGAAGAACTCTGTAGAAGTAGAAAATATGAAAAAAGCTCATGTGAAAGACGGTACGGCCATGGTGAAATTTATTTACTGGCTGAAAAAGAATGTGGGCCATGAAACAATCACTGAGGTCAGCGCCCAGGAGTTATTAGATAAACTTCGGTCTGAGCAGGAGGGGAATCTAGGGATCAGCTTTGATACCATCTCTGCTTACGGAGCCAATGCTGCTATGTGCCATTACAAGGCTACGTCAGAGAGCGATGCAGTGATTGAGCCAAAAGGACTTTATCTGGTGGATTCCGGCGGACAGTATTATGAGGGAACCACAGATGTAACAAGGACTGTAGCAGTAGGTCCGCTGACCAATGAGGAACGGGAGCATTTTACACTTACAGTCATCAGTATGTTACGCCTGGCAGCAGTAAAGTTTCTGTATGGCTGCAGAGGTCTGACACTTGATTATGTTGCCAGAGAGCCGTTCTGGAGCCGCGGGATCAATTTTGATCATGGTACGGGACATGGAGTGGGGTATCTGCTCAATGTCCATGAGCGTCCCAATGGTATCCGATGGCGTATGGTTCCGGAGCGTCAGGACAACTGCATTCTGGAAGAAGGGATGATTACTTCCGACGAGCCGGGAGTTTATATAGAAGGCAGTCACGGAGTTAGAACCGAAAACCTGATTGTATGCAAAAAAGCGGAATCAAATGAGTACGGTCAGTTTATGGAATTTGAATTCCTTACTATGGTACCTATTGACTTAGAAGCACTTGACCCTTCCCTGATGACAGAACGGGATATAACGCTTCTCAATGATTACCATAAGGCGGTTTACGAAGCGGTGGCACCACATCTTACAAAAGAAGAAGCATTGTGGCTGAAGGAACAGACAAGAACTATATAGAAAACAGGCAGGACCTTATCGATCAAGGTTCTGCCTGTTTTTGACTGTCTGCCTTCGCGCTGAGCCGCAATAAAATTGGAAATAATGCTTCCAGATCTTCATGGCTTATTTCTTTCAGTATTGCAGCGGCCTCCCAGTAAAGAGTCTGCTCTTTTTTTTCTGTATTAAAAAACTCGATGGGAGTAATTTCAAGATAATCACAGATTTCAAAAAACTGTTTCATGGAAGGCAGAGAACGCCCTGAAGAGATACCCTGTATATAGCTTTTATTCTTTCCCAGATCTAAACTCATCTGATATTCGGATATATTTTTCTTCAGGCGGAGTTCCGTAATTCGGTTCCTGACAAATTGTTCATCCAACATTATCACCTCTTGGTTTATCATAAAGGATATTTTAACCAGACATTACGTATTATATGCGTAATAATGCTCTAAAAACAAGTTGCATATACGGTTGAAAAGCGTTATCATGTATGATATACGATTAGAAAAGACGGGGAATGAAGGATTCCATGAGGTACAGGGGGAAGTATCATGAAAGGAAATTCAGAAATACAATTAGAAAGTGAGAGTAAGGGAATCGAACAGGAATTTTACCGTTTCAGCCAGGCGGAACAGCTGTACGGGAATATGAGTCTTTTTACTGACACTGTATTGTTCGAGTATTCCTATCCAGAGAAGCGGCTGTATCTGTCCGCTAATGCGAAAGGTTATATTAATTTGCAGGCATTTCAGCACTTTCTTTCAAAGCACACCGATAATGCACCAAAAGATGGGGAGATGCGTTCATTTGAGTTCAGTCTTGGAAAGATAGGGGAGCCTTTTCACTGGTGCAGCTGCAAGTTAACTTCTATCTGGGAGGAGAAAAAGACAGCTCCGTATAAGCTGGTCGGAAAGCTGCAGGACATCAGCGGATTAAAAGCGAGAGAAGAACAGCTGCTTTTAAAGTCTATTAAAGACGGTCTGACCGGAGTGTACAACAAATCTGCATTCGAATACCGGGTTGATGAGCTGTTAAGCGATGAGACGGAAAGCTGGCTATGTATGATTGACATTGACAATTTCAAAGAAATTAACGATTGTTATGGTCATCCTACAGGGGACCGTATCCTGATGAAGGTAGGCGGAATGCTCTGTGACCTTTTTCCGGAGCCAGACCTGGTAGGCAGAGTAGGTGGTGATGAGTTTGTGGTATTTACATCCGGCAGCAATGTTTATAAACGGGCGGAAAAACTTTTAAAACGAGCAAAGAAAGCGGTACCAGATGGAGAAGGGCGCCTTTCTGTCAGTATCGGTATTGTTTCCAGTGCCGGGAAAAAAGAAATAAATTACCAGAAGCTTTTTTCACAGGCGGACCGTGCCATGTATTATGCCAAGCAGGCGGGGAAGAACAGAATAGCTTCCTATCACGACAATTTTTGGCAGGTCACGTAGCATAAGTTCAGACCAGGCAGGAGACGGAGATCCTGCCCTTTTTGTGGTTGAGTTTTTATTGAATGGAATCCGACTCACCAGGAAGATCTACCTGGATGAAGCTATGGTTTATGGCTGGGAGTATTTGGTTAATTAAATCAGCTGTTTTCATTTTCAGACTGCTGGTATTGATGCAGGGGTGGCAGCTAAAGAACTCAGATAAGAGCACATCTTTGTCAATGAGCAGTTGAACTTTGTTGTCTTTATCATTCATAAGCCCGAGAACAGAAACAGAACCGGGAGTGATATCTAAAAATTCAATCATAAACTCCGGATCAGCAAATGAAAGTCTGGAGGAGCCGATTTGTTTTGAAAGACAGGCAGTGCGGAATTTCTTTTTCCCAGGAAGCAGGAGTAAGAAGAATTCCGTTTTTTTTGCGTTGCATAGAAACAGATTTTTGCAGATATCAATGTTTAGCAGGGAATCAACCTCCCGGCAGGCATCAATGGTGGGGAGCGGAGCATGGTCGAGCCGCTGATAGGGGATTTCAAGCCGGTCTAAGAGATCGTAGGTGCGGATCTCCTTTTCTAATCGGTCAGATAAATCTTCTGGCTTCCCATAATAAAGTGTTCTATCTATATAGAAGTTGTTACTGGCATCTGACAATTGTTTTTCCTCCTTTTTCTCTTTTGAACTATTATAACCGCCGACGGTGAAAAAGCAATAGTTTTTCAAGAATCAAAGAAATTCGGTGGTTTTATGGGAAAGAATATACTATAATAGCTTTTGATAATAGAAAAGAAAAGGCGGTTTAATGAAATGATAGATAATCGATTGAAAAAGGAAACGTTTCGTATAGAAGGAAAGAAAGCCGGGGGAAAGAAAATCGAAGGAAAGAAAACCGAAGGAAAGAAAACTGGGGAAAGAACGGAAAAGAAAGAATTTTCCAACGACAGGAAAGGCCGTATGGGGGAGAAGGAGAACGGGAAAAAAGAGAATGGAAAAAAGGTGCCCAGGCAGAACGGGTATGAGCAAACAGGCAAGCCGCGATCCGGGAAGATAAGAACTGATAAGAGTAATGATAATGCAACCCAATGCCCTGTATACAGAAGGTGTGGTAGCTGCCAGCTTCTCCATCTGCCCTATAAAAAACAGCTGGAACAGAAGCAGAAAAATCTGGAAACATTGTTAAAGCCATTTTGCCGCCTGGAGTCTATGATAGGAATGAGCGATCCTTATCACTATCGGAATAAAGTACATGCTGTCTTTGACCACGATAGAAAGGGAAATCCCATTTCAGGTGTATACGAGGCCAATTCCCATATAGTAGTTCCTGTAGAGAGCTGCCTGATTGAGGATCAGAAATCAGATGAGATCATCGGAACCATCAGAGGAATGTTGAAATCATTTAAAATACGCACGTACGATGAGGATACAGGATACGGCTTGCTGCGACATGTTTTAATCCGCCGCGGTTTTATGACAGGCGAGATCATGGTGGTGCTGGTAACCGCCTCTCCCATATTTCCTTCAAAGAATAATTTTATAAAAGCATTGAGGGAACGCCATCCGGAAATCACGACAGTGATACAAAATGTGAACAACAGGGGAACCAGCATGGTGCTGGGAGATAAGGAACATGTACTTTATGGTAAAGGTTATATCGAAGACGTTCTTTGTGGATGCCGTTTCCGCATATCTTCCAAATCCTTTTACCAGGTAAATCCGGTACAGACAGAAGTTCTCTATAAGAAAGCGATTGAAGCGGCGGGTTTGACCGGAAAAGAGCGGATCATTGATGCTTATTGTGGTATCGGCACAATCGGTATTGTTGCCAGCAGCCATGTAAAAGAAGTGATTGGTGTGGAATTAAATAAGGATGCGGTTCGTGATGCAATTGAAAATGCTAAAATTAATAAGGTAAAGAACGCAAACTTCTATTGTAATGATGCCGGAAAGTTTATGGTGAATATGGCGGAGTCGGGGGAGCATGTTGATGTTGTGTTTATGGATCCGCCAAGAAGCGGGAGTACGGAGGAGTTTATTGACTCTGTTTCCAGAATGAGACCGGATAAAGTGGTATATGTGTCCTGCGGGCCGGAGACATTGGCCAGGGATTTAGAGTATTTTAAGAAGAAAGGGTATGAAGCGAAGAAGGCGTGGGGGGTGGATATGTTTCCCTGGACTACTCATTGCGAGATTTGCGTCGAAATTTGTCGAAAATAGTAATATTTATGGACCTGCCAAGCCAATGGAATACCAGATGCTGTCCAGCTAATTGAGTAGGTTCCTTGTCGTGAACTATTAAGTATTGCAGAAAAAGATAAACGTAGTTTTTCTTCTTGAATTGGGCAGTAAATAAAGTTTTTTCATGAAAAGGAGCAATTGAAAATGATTAGGACAAAAAGCGTTAAACACTCAGCAATGATAATGGTGTCCTTTATCATTTGTATCATCAGCATGGGTTGTAGAAAAACTGAAATGACTAAGTAAGAACAAACCAGCACTGAGCAATTAACAGCAGTAACTAAGACTGAGGCGTTAACGACAGAAAAGGAAACATATACTGAAACCACCATGGAAGAACCAATCCGGAATAATACACACAATATTTTTAAAGGTACAATAGGAGAATCAGAGGTACAAATGAACATCCGTAGAGAAGGTAATTCTTTGACTGCATCATATATTACTCGAACTGATGATGAAAAAACACTTCGTGGAGAAATGAAAAGTCCAACGGAATTCGAGTTAAATGATAATGAAGGCGGATATTTAAAAGGTACTGTTTATGATGGCAATTTAAAAGGCACCGGCAATATTTCCGGAAAAGATGTAACGATTAGTATGTATTTGTCAACGTTTATGCCTATAGGATATGATCATGATGATTACTACAGTGGAGATCATATTATGAGTCGTCAAATGACATCAACAGAAGTTGAAAATTTTGCCAAACAGATAAAAGAATCTATGACAGATAAAGAAAAATTCATAAAATTGTTTCGATATCCACTTGATATTCGAGTAAATAAAAAAGTTATTCCTGTACAGAATGAGGATGAAATGTCAGATCAAATTGATACTTTATTCGCAGAAACGGATTTTCGTGAGAAGATTGAAACAATGTATACAAAATATTTATTTACAAATTACCAAGGTGTATGTGTTGAAAACGGAATTCTTTGGTTTGATAAAGATGATAATGGTGATTTTAAAATCTGGTCACTTAATTATCGGGATTCTAACTACCTTAACTAATAGATAGTAAGCGTTATAAATAAAACTTAGTAGTTCAAAGCTATGATAGATTGGAGGAATACCATGCCAAAAAAGAAAGATGAAATAAATATTCATAGTTCAGAAGCAGAATATCTTAATTATGTTGCAGCAGTTGGAGATAATGCAAACAGCATGGAAATGCGTTATGAAGATGAAAATATATGGCTGACACAGAACATGATAGCTGCACAGTATGTGTAAGTATGATGAAAGTCTTTCAACGGTAATGAACATATTAAGAAAATATATGATGACGGTGAGCTGAAAGAGGAGGCAACTATTCGGAAATTCCGAATAGTTCAAACCGAAGGCCCAAGGCAAGTGAATCGAGAAGTTATTCACTATAACCTCCAGATGATTATTGCCGGTGGCTTTAAAGTCAATAATGACCGTGCTGTTCGTTTCCGCAAGTGGTCAGGACAAATCGTCAAGGATTACTCCATTCAAGGCTGGTCAATGGACAAGGAACGGCTGAAAAAAGGTCATATGTTCACGGATGAATATTTTGAGCGTCAGTTGCAGAACAACCGTGAAATTCGCCTTTCCGAGTGGGGATTTTATCAGAAAATCACTGACCTATATTCTACAGCTTTTGATTATGATAAAGATGAAAAGACTACCAGACGTTTTTTTCAGACTGTGCAGAATTAGATGCACTGGGCTGTTTACAGACATACAGCAGCGGAACTAATTGTGAAACGTGCTATTGCAGAGAAATAGCATATGGGATTGACCACTTGGGAAGCCGATCCGGCTGAAAAGATTTTAAAGCGGATGTTTCCATTGCGAAGAATTGTCTGAACGAAAAGGAAATATAACTGCGTTTTGTGGGCATCGGAATCAACGCCATAAGGCACAGAGACAGTTTGTCTACTTGAGTATGAAAAGGCTAATAAGTAAAAAATCTGAAGTCTTTGGAAGCAAATATAAACAGCAATATATTTTCGGAATTTGTTGATAGGAGGTAATGAATATGCGAGATGTTCATGTTCATTTCTTGCATGGGCAAGGTAAGTATTCCATTGAGTTTTTTGAAGGGTTTATTTCGACTGCGCTGAAAGCCGATATAGATGAAATTTATTTATTGGAGCATACGCATCAATTTTACGAATTTGAAAAAGTGTATTTTTCTGTTAAAAATTATAACAGCTTTCAGCGTGACTGGATTTCGCAAAGAATGAACGGCTCTATCGATAGTTATCTGAGTTTTATTGAAAGCGTAAAAGGCAGAATTTATCCGGTTAAAGTCAAATTCGGCCTGGAAGTATGCTATATCCCTGAAACTGCCGATCGACTTTCTGATTGCCTTAAACAATATGACTTCGATTTTCTTACTGGATCGGTACATTGGATTGATGGCTGGGGTTTTGATCATGCAAAGCAAAAGGAAATTTGGAGAGCAGTAAATTTCAATGATATATATAAAAGGTATTACAGTATCATGTGTGAACTCTGTGACAGTGGTTTGTTCAGCGGTCTTGCCCATCCTGACAGCATCAAATGTTTTGGTTATCAGTCTTCCTTTGATTTAAAAGATACTTATTATGAATTGGCGCACGCTCTCAATAGAAATAACATGTATGCGGAAAATAACGGTGGTTTGCGTCTGAATTACAACCAAGACTTACAACTTGGACTGAATCAAGAGCTTCTGCAAATTCTAAAGGAAAATAAAGTGATATTGATGACCGCTTCAGATGCGCATAAACAAAGTGATGTTGGAGCGAACATAAAAGAACTTCAAGCTATGGTAAATTCATAAGTTTATTTATACGTGCATTTTAGCTTCAGACATTACCCAAAGAGCCGCCGAGGGGGTATAAGAAGGGTACGGCATCTTTTTTTGACCGTTCACCGCATTGTGGGGTTTGGAAATTCACCTAAAATAGAAATATTTATGGAGCTGCCATAATTTCATAATACGCAAACATAAGTAAATCTTAGAAACTGTAAATGAAATAGGACAGCTTATAGTTTTTGATAGGAGAATTATTTTATGATAAATAAATTAAGAGCGGTAGAAGATGGTTATATGGAATTATTCTGCCAGAAAAAAACAGTGCAAGATATCAGCTATTTTAGTAATCAGATTGTACCAGGATTGTATGACCATAATTTTATTCTGTTAGAAAACATAAGCAATGAGACGGAAACAATTGAATTTATTCGTGAACAATTAAAAGCGTTGAACTGTGATTGGTGGAGAAGGCATTAATATCTCCGTAGAAAATACAGAGGGTTTTACTATGTTTCAAATCTACGCCAAGGGTAAAATGCGTTTTTCAGGAATCTGTATTACAGCATCAACACATTGCGAGATTTGTGTCGAAATCTGTCGAAAATAATAATATTCATGAAATTTGACTCAAAGCATCATGCGGTAGAATTTTCAATTAGCATTTACTAGTATATAGCAAATGTATATAAATTAATAAATTACGTATTCAGAGGGGGGCTGAATGTAATGTTTAATATGTCAGCAATTGAGTTTGCATGTGCCATTCGAGATAAACGTATTGGTGTTTTAGAGCTTACAAGAGCATATATTGAACGGATAGAAAGATTTGATGGAGCTGATGGACTCAATGCGGTAGCAGAATAAAATGAGAATGTCATTGAACAAGCTAAAAAAATGGATTCCATGAAAGTTAACAGTAATGGAGTCATGTTCGGGTTACCGGTGCTTATTAAAGATAATATAGATGTTTCTGGACTACTTACCACGGCCGGTAGCCTTGCTCTCTCAGACAACATTGCCAAAAAAGATGCTCGAATTGTTGCGAATTTGCGTCGCAATGGTGCTTTAATATTGGGGAAAACCAATATGACTGAATTTGCAAACTATACGGGTGACAACATGCCAGGGGGATACAGCTCCCGTGGAGGCCAGGTTAAAAATGCATATGATCGTGCAAAAAATCCCAGTGGATCGAGTTCAGGTTCGGCTGTTGCAATGTCAGCTGGGTTTTGTTCTGCTGCGATTGGTACAGATGCATCCTTCTCCATTGTTGGGTGTGTCACGGAAAATGGCGTTACAGGACTTAAGCCAGCCCACGGTTCTTTGTCTTCAGATGGGATCAATCCAATTGCTATAACCTTAGACAGCGCTGGTCCTATTACACGTGATCTGAGCGACTCATTGCTTGTATATTCTTGTATGAGAGATGAAGCATTGCAGCCGATTGAACCAATAGTACCTGAAAAAATGAAGCTTGCAATAAATATTTTTAATCGGGACCAAGTTTCCGAGATTCAGCTTGCGAGATATGATACTGAACTTAATGAACTTAATGAACTAAAAGCAGATCATGTACAGATCACTGAGGTAACTCACGTTCATACAGAATATCAGTGTGATATAATGCGCTTTGAATTTCGACATGATCTTGAGAAATATTTATCTAAATCCAGAGCCTCACTTAAAACACTCAAGGAAATAGTCAGTTACTATGAATCCAACCCGGATCAAATGATGAAATACGGCGATTATTATTTACGTGGTGCATTAGAATGCGATTCAGGAGACCTTGATAATATAGTATATATAAAAGCAATGACTGAGCGCAAAAGACTTCGGAAGGAAGTAATTAAAAGTATTAGTAAATACGATGCATGCTTGATGACCGGGCCAACTAATGTCATGCATTTTATTGGACTGCCATCATTAGCACTAAGACTATGTATGGCTGGCGATGGAACACCACGTGGTATTATATTATACGGAGCAGATGAAAGGCGACTTTTGGCAGCTGCGTTGACTATTGAACGGTATTGTGCGCCTATTACTATGCCAAAGCTATAAGTTCTTATATAAGTGTCAGTCAAATTAATTTCCACGCCAAGGGCAAAATGCGTTTTTCAGGAATCTGAATTACAGCATTAACACACTCTGAAATAATTGTCAAAATGTGTCGACAAAAAACTTGGTACAAGTGATATACCTTATTCTCGTAATATAGTAAAATAAAAATAACCTGTTTAAAAAACAAACTTATTATTATATGTCTTTCAAGGGAGATTTTGAAAGAAGGTGATGAAATGAAGAAAGCTATCAGTTTAAAGTTGTTTTTTTTTGACTTCGACGGTTGGTAATTAAAGTAAAATTCAAATGGAGGCAAAACTTGAAAGAATAGAAATTAAGTCATCCTAGTAAAGGCAAAGTTTTTGGTACAACTTACACATCTTATAAACATAATAATTTAATGTACAATGCCCCATGTCTCCAAACCTTCAGAAGCTCTGTAATTTACCCGTTTTGTAGTGTATCCCAACAATTTCACAAAGCATTACTCAAGCGCTTAGCCTGAGTCGCTTTTGTGCTTGCGGTATAGCGGAAAGGTATGGTTGATAAAATGTTAAGATTGAAAAAGTTCTTACCGATCGTGATGGCTATTGTTATGACTTTGGGAATTAATACAAATGCTTTCGCAACGGAGAATACCCCAAAAGCAAACGAGCCATTAACTGGTACAATTCAACAGATAAGCACTTCGGACTTTGATGAAGCGGAAAAAATTGAATCTCAGAAAATACAGGAAATTACGACGGATAATTACAGTTTTCCACAACTGAATGTTAAGCCTAATTTAAAATTAGACAGTCAGAAAAAATCTGCTACTGTAAGCAATGCCACGAGTGAGGCAACCACAAATGGTATATGGCAGATTAATGATCCAGTATTTGTTGGAGATGGAAACTTAACGGGTTCTTACGACCTGTATTTAGTTAATACTTCTTCCCCTACGACTATATTTTTAAAACTAGCTTCTAGAAGTTCAGAATTATTAGCCGTTTTATATAAGGTAGATGCTCAAGGTAATTTGATAAATACCGGATTTGGAGCATATGCAAATGGCAGTGATAATTTTGGAGTATTAGCAGCTGGCAATTATGCAATTGCAATCGGATCTTCTAGTGGAAATGCTACGGGCACATACACTTTGATGTGGAATTCTTCCAATCCTTCAGGTGCAAGTAGCATTATTGACAGAACATCAGATCTTTCGCGAGTCGTTTTATTTTATAGCAATAATATAATTCGGAGTAATGGAACAAATATTATGACCGATTTAAAATGGGAAGAACATGAAACGTGGTATTTGCCTCTTGGGTATAGTGCAAGAGATATGGTAATTGACAGTATAACTTCAAGTGGAACTTATTTGGGCTCTTTCACAAGCAGCAAGCCTTATACGGTCAATAATGCATTGTTCATTGAGGTATCAAGAGGTTCATATCTTTACTCTAATAGTTATTATAGAAATAACGAAGGTGAAGTAGTGCATGTCATAGATTATACAGATCCTTCTGGTTTAAAGACACCAAGATGGTTAGGAGAAGCGGCTACAGATTTTAATTGGGGTAGTCACTATATTGTTATTGATCTTGATACGTTCCAGGTAGTGGAATTCTTAAGCCCGTTTAACTACCATTACACAAATGAGGGTGGAAGAACTTATTCATTAAGTAATATCACTCAAATTGATTAATAATAATTTAATCATTTTCAATACGAAAAAGCAGCGGGTATCATTTTTCGCTGCTTTTTCGTTATAAAATTTATATATAAAATTGGTTAAATATGGAATTAATGTGTCGATATATTATTTAGATATTAATGAGAAAGGGGTGTAGTATATGCAAATATCTGGTTTGGGCATGAAGCAGATGCCTTCTTTGCATGATTTTGCAAGACTTGGTCAGTCAGATTCTCGATTAAGTAAAAGTATTGGAGTATCATCTGAGACTACTTATACGAAAGAAGATGCGGTCATTTATCAGTATAATAGACAATACGATATTAACTCTACGATTGACGAGCTTGCAAGCGGCAAAGCTGAGATAAAAGGCTTGGGGTTGCCAAATTTAGAAGATAATGATACTTTTTTGAAAGCAGTAGAAACCTTCCGCCAAAATCTGGAGAAAAAAGGCCTTGGGAATGAAATCAATTGGAATAGCGTGCAATATGACTTTTCTTCCACAGATGTTGAACTAAATACCGTTGATCAATTCAGCAATAAAGCAGATTATATAGCTTCTCGCTATACTGTATTGCAGGATCGCATTAATGCAGATTATTCCGGCAAAGAACTGGATGAGCAAATGGGCAAACTGAATACCTTATTTTCTAAGTCAAAAGAATTGCTTGTAGATTCTTATGTTGATGTAGTAGGCAGTTTCTTGGAAGAAAATGGTGTAGGAGATGAAACGGCAAATCTGAGAGATAGTATTTATGCTGGAATTAATAACCGTGTTAAAGAATATTCTGATTATATACAAAGCAATCGAAATTATGCCGAAATTGATTCGGATAGCGATAAATGGCTGCTTCAGGATGATGGTTACATGGCAGCGCATCTACGGGAAAAGATGGATAATTCTCTCGTAGTGGAAAAAACATCAGAAGAATCGAAATCAGCGGTATATTCTTTGCGCGATCTGGAGGTCGCGGGTATCTATGTGCAACAGACTTCGAAACAGTATGAATCCCTGGAGCATACAGGGGTTATCCGTAACGAGGAAAGCATTGGTCTTGATCTGGCAGTACAATCCATGAAAACCGATTATCTTACTAAAAATTCTGGTATCAGCAATAAGATGGCTTCCCTTATTAATCGTACGTTTGATGGATATATGGAAAACTATCTAGAAAAAATTGATGAGCAGTTAAAAAAAGATGCTAATCATTCGATGATTTCAAATAGTAAGCAATTGTATGCTCCCTTGGATCATTCTGCAGTTCACGCTGTTTATCAATATACAATGAATCAATACCAAAAGTCTGGTGATATGTTGCAAGCTTTGGGAAGTGGAGCGCAGTATGGAAAAGAGCAGTATGATAAAAAAGTGGACAGCAGTGCCTATGAAAGCATGGCACGTTATCAGAGTAACATACTCAATACATATACTTGGGATAACTTTTTCCAAAGCAAGCAAGATAATCCCTATGCTTTAAATATGAGTGATTTGCAAAAATATACGATAACAATTAATCATTTTAAACAGAGTGTTGATAATGGTGATATACAGAATATAGATTTAATGCTTGGGAGTAATGGTGACTTATCATCAGACCGGCTGAATTATTCAAATATTAACCAGTATGAACAAAATTACAATTGGGAGGCATATGCTTAATAAGCTATTACCAAAAGGGTTGCTTCCCAAAGAGGGCAATAACAAAAAGACCTCCTGTTGTAGGATAACTACGATAGGAGGTTTTAAGTTGTTTGGAAATCCCGAACAACTGCTGTGAACTGCCATGTTAACCAAGAATCAATCTGTCGGAAATTCCGACAGGTTGTAAAAAATTGTGAACTGTCCCGGGAAAAGGGATTTTATAATTCGGATATGAAAGAAGCTATTGGGAGGTTTGAGGTCTTGCAGGAGCAGAGATATACAAAAAAGGACTGGACGCTTTTTAAAAATAATATTGCTGATTGGCAGGAAAGCTATATGAACAGGCTCAATAAGGAATATATAGAATTATTAAGTGAAGACGCTAATCCATCAGATAAGTTTTGGAGACTGGACAAGAGAATAAAGGAAGATAGGAAGAAAACTGGTGTTCAATTAGAAATGAGCCGGTCGAACCTTATTTATAATATTATTTCACTTATAAACGGGGGTGCAATTAGCTACGAAGATCTCGAAGAGTTCAGTGATGAGCTGAAGGAAACTGTAAGTGCCTTTGTTGAGAGATAGTTTGTAATATATGAGTTCAGCGAGGTATCCTTTTTATAATAAGTATTAGTAATCGATTGTCTACGCCAAGGACTAAGTGTGCCTTTCAGGAATCTTTATTACAGCATCAACACATTGTGAGATTTGTGTCGAGATTTGTCGAAAATAGCAATATTTCTGATAAGTCAATGTTATGACAGATAAGTTGATACATTAAAACAATTTTCTAAAACACATTAACTGCTGAATTTGGGAAGGGAACTTCTATTGACACTATATCGGAACACCGATATAATGACTGTAGGTGATGAAAATGACAATACAACAGCTTTTACAGGATACTCAAATGTCCCGTTATCGTTTATCAAAAATCAGCGGGATTCCATGGGCCACTCTTGCAGATATTTATTCAGGAAAAACCCATCTTAACCGTTGTGGCGCAGGAACGCTCTCCAAACTGTCCAAAACACTTGGTCTAACTATTGAGGAACTGCTGGTACTGGAAACAGAACCGGAAGAAAACACAGTCACGGGAAAACCAAACAGAAAAACTTATCTGGAATCCGGACTGCCGGAGAGTGTTGAAAAAGCAATAAAAGAATATTTACAAGGTGAAAAGGAACAGGTGCTCTATCTTGATTGCTTGTGGGGCGAATTATATGGAGCCATTAATTCCAATCTTTGGGCTGACTTAATTACTGAGGAACAGGCAAGCTATCTGCGTGCAAAATATCTTGGTACAGAGGGAAAGGAGAATATCATTAATGATTGATTTTACATCGTGTGAGGTAAATAAATTCAGAGCCTACGGTGGAGCAAATGGAAATAAAATTAATATTCTTTATGAGGGCAATAGCTACATGCTTAAATTTCCGCCTGTCCCATGCCGTAATAAGACCATGAGTTACACTAATGGGTGTATCAGTGAATATCTTGCCTGCCATATTTTTGCCTCCCTCGGATTCAAAACCCAGGAGACATTGCTCGGAACTTATACTGATTCACGTGGGAAGGAAAAGGTAGTAGTAGCCTGTGGAGATTTTACCGAAGGCGGCAAAAAACTCATTGAGTTTGCACATCTGAAGAATACCTGTATCAGCAGTGAACAGAATGGATATGGCACAGAGCTTTCCTCCATCCTACAGGCAATAGACGAACAGACGCTTCTGCCGCCGCATCAACTTAGGGAGTTCTTTTGGGATATGTTTATTGCCGATGCACTGCTTGGTAATTTTGACAGGCACAATGGTAACTGGGGCATTCTCGTAGATGAACAGTCCAAGACAGCGGAAATTGCTCCTGTTTACGACTGTGGTTCCTGCCTTTACCCGCAGCTTGCAGCCAAGGATATGGAGGCAATTCTAGACAGTGAAGATGAGATCGACAGGCGGGTATATGTTTTCCCTGCCTCGTCTGTTGAGGAGGATGGAAAGAAGATTTCCTACTTCGAATTTATCTCTTCTATGAAAAATCCGGACTGCATAGCGGCCCTAAAAAGAATTTCCGCGCGGATTGATATGGAAAAAATATGCATGCTCATTAATGAAACGCCGACACTGCTTCCAATACAAAAGGATTTTTATTCTGTAATGATTTCAGAGCGAAAGGCAAAGATTCTTGATTACAGCATGAAACAGCTTATTAAACTGAACGGACAGGAGTCAGAACAAGAGGAACTAAAAAGCAGTGGTCAACAGTTTACCATGCGACATATCTGATGAGTATTATTCAATTCCATGGATAGGAGAAAAATGAGAGAAAGCAGAGAACAAATTGCAAATTATATAAAACAATACAAAGCACAGGATGTGAAAGTATTATATGAGCTGATGGTTAAAATTCTATTAGAAAATAATGATTTCCGTTTGGTAGAAAATGCGGGAAAAGATGATCTGATTCCTGTAATAGAGAGAGAAACTGGTAAAAGGATAGATTACAAATTAGACACCATAATAGGGAAAGAATCGGTAAAATTATTTAAGAAAATAGAAGAACTGGAATTTTCAGAGAGTAGACTTAAGAAAGCGCAGCGAGTGGAGCTGCTGGCAGAGGTCCTGGGAGATGATACTCTTTTTGAAGGATTTTGTTTGGCTTTTTATGAAGCAGATGATTCATTGCAGCAGTTATGCAAAGATTATGGCTGCCTGGAAAGGTATAACGAATTAGCGCAAAATAAAGTGTATCAAAAGAGAAAAAAATACATGCGTATCATAGCAGACTATGCAATGGCAGCTGTGAATCTTTACGGCGTGATACATGTTACAGAACTGGTGACGCTAATACATAAATATGAGAATAAATTTGATGAGAAGGGATATAACCATGTAGATGGCAGCTATAAAAATACAGTGATGTTTACTCCTGAATTTGTATGTACATGTACGCTGCATCAATTGATTGGAGATTCAGTTCCGGTCATATGTACAACGATGGATGGATTTTTGCTTCATAGTTGCTTTCGGGATTCATATAAGAATGAACATGTAAAAATGTTGCGGTTTTTTAAAGGAACAAAACGCGGATTAACAGAAAAAGATCTCGAACGTTTTTATAAATCCGTAAGCTATTCTTCTTTTAGACAGCTATATCAGGAGGCGGGTTTAAAGAAGAGATATCTTCCATCTAAAAAGGAGTTTCTGCGCTATACGGATGAAAATTATTATGAAATATCCAATGCAGAAAAAGAAATGCAAAGGTATATAGAGAAAAAGTTTCTGCCTCACTTTATAAATGTAGCACAAAAGGTCGGTGTAACCGTAAAAGAATGTATGGATGATTTTATCACGGAAATCCATGATCAGGCAACCGACATAGGAAAATCCGGAGAAGAAAGAGATCCACAGGAATATGTACAGTTTGTATTTGCAGCCATGCAAGGGTATGGCATTGATATTGAAAATATTGATCAAGCAAATGAATTTCTCGGATATGCGATAAAGGTTATGAATTCTGTTAGAATGTGGTACAACCATGGGTGTACCCCTGATGAAGTGTTGCGAGAGACACCAATACACCCGGAAGTTACTACAATTGTGCCAGGAAGTTCACGAGCAGCAGCAATCCTGACTGAAGGGCAGGAACAGTTAGGTCAAATGGGTATATCGATCTTGATGCAACTGCAACTGATATTTCATCTCTTTCATTTGAAAATGGAATTAATGGAAAAATGACTAAGATTACGAGAAAAGTATACCCAAATGATTTATGTCCTTGCGGCAGTGGAAAGAAATTTAAAAAGTGCTGTGGTAAGTTTTAAAGCATTGTAATAAAAGATAACGGTAAGTTAAGTTTATGCAAATGTAATTTGAACTTAGATAATCAGTGTGTAGTTGGCATAGAGCTGGGAGTGTATATGAGAACGGAAGCAACAATAGAAGAATGGAATAAATTATATGAGATCGCAACACGGATTAAGACGTTAAAACCGTGGGAATTCTTGTGGGATATGGATATCTTTGGAATACTGACCGGTGATATTCGTGAAGAAACAGTATTCTATAGTGTATTGGGAAGAGGTGGAAGCTGTATTGGAATATCTATTTATGAAGGATATGAAGCATTTAATAGCTATATGATGTTGACAATGCAGGAACGTATGAATATATCTGTAGAATATGCCATGTCCAATCAGAAATGCATGAGTTGTTATTGGGGAGCCAGAGAGGAACTGTCAACCAAACAAAGAGCGATTATAAGTGATATGGGGTATAAATTTAGAGGGAAAAACAACTGGCTGTATTTCATGTCATATGAACCAGGTTATTATCCTTATAATTTAGATCGAAATGAAGTGCTTCGATTAACGAGTCATCTGGAAAATTTTCAATTAGCATTTACTTACTATTTAGAAAAAAAGATACAGATAGATTTTGAGAATGGAAATATGTTTTTATTTTTTATATCAAAAGACAGAGAAAAGTGGCATTTTGAAGAAGAACCACTGCCATTAACGAGCTTTAGCTTCGGGAATCTTATTATAACAGACGAAGACTTGCTTGCAAAATTAAAGAAGGCACCGAAGCGTAAAGCTGTTTTAGAGATGGAAGTAAGTCCACTTGGTGCATCAGTGACAGATAAAAAATATGATAGACCAGCCAATCCAATGCTTAGTGGAATCGTAGATGCATCAAGTGGAATGGCTATTTCCTTTGAAATGAATGAACCGGAAGAGGATTCTCTTGTGATTCTGGCGAATAGTCTAATAGATTTTATTTTTAAATATGGTTTGCCAAGAGAAATACGAGTCTCGAATGTAATTGTTGAAGCAGCATTGGAACAAATCTGTGAAATATGCGGAATTAAGCTTAGAAGGGTGAAAAGATTGCATGCAATGGATGATTTTCTAAATTCTATGAGAAAGTTTAGATAGCATTCCGGTAAAGTTGGATGCGGAATGCCATTTATAAAGAAACCGAGATTTGTTGAATCAATAAAATTATTAAACCATTATTAGATGAAATAAGAAATATACTTTAGTATTAGTTAATCGATTGTCTACGCCAGGGATAAAGTGCGCCTTTCAGGAATCAGTATTACAGCATCAACACATACAGAAATAATTGTCGAGATATGTCGAACAAAAACTAGATATATGTAATATACCTTTTTCCAATAATATGGTAAAATAGGAGTAACTTGTTTGATAAAGCTGACTTACTATCATATGTCTGGTTTTTTGGGGTAGATTATACAGAATTAGAATGGTAAATATGGAGAATTAAACTTAATGAAAGATAAAATAATAAAGTTAAGTAAATATATCGCATATCAATAAAAAAATGACTCCTTGAATTATGTTCTAAATAATTCTGGGAGTTTGTTTTTTTGAAAAAATCAGAAAGAGGCTATGGCAATAAGCAATGGGGTTATCGAAGACAAAACACAATACGAAAAACTTGAAATAAATGGGCTGAATTGCTCACAGTCCAGTATTATGAAGGTAGCAGCATTATCCTGTGCATTTGATAAATATAAAAAAGGTCTATTCTTAAGTGAACATCGTAGATGCTACAATGAGATTGTGGCATATTGTAATAAATTGGTATATGAAGAAAAATTGGAGCCGAAACGTGGAAGCTTTTTTGAGGACAACAAGAATGCACTTATAGATTTTCTCCCGGCAATGGGACATAAACAAATTATAGTGTCAAAATCGCAGAAATCTGGTACAAGCAGACGGAATAAAGAGGAAGCCGTGCAGATTGTTACCTGGTTAAAATATCATTATACCACCATAGCAGACTGCTATAGCAAAAAGAGCAAGACTGACATCAATGAAAAGGATCTGGTTGGCGTTATTACTCCGTTTAAAAGTCAAAGTATTCTGATTAAGACGATAATAAAAAAAGAGATTCCAGATTATGCACAATTTATTGATGTTGGGACAGTACATACCTTTCAAGGCGCAGAGCGAAAAGTAATCATATTTTCAAGTGTATATGGTAATGAGGATGGCTGCTTCTTTATTAATAAGGCAGCAAATTTAATGAATGTTGCAGTTTCAAGAGCAAAGGATTCATTTTTAGTATTTGGTGACAGCGAATGTCTTACTGGAAGTGAAAAAACAGCAGCAGGTTTATTGAAAGATATGACAAAAACTGTTGTTGAGTAGAAATTGAAAGAAAAGTATTTGCTGAAGCCTGCAATAATCCGGGATATCCGGTGACCAGGGAGTATAGCATAATCTGGTATTCTCTGAAAAATGTTGTTTTTTGGGATCACTTACGAATTGAGTAGCAATTTTACTATTGCCAAGGCAATGGTAATGGCGATAAAATATAAGGATTATCAAAGAATTCGGAATTATATAGAAAGTAATGTTTCTAGACTGAGTTATCGTGTGGAGATTAGTATAGAAAATAGGCCAGCTGTAAATGCTATGGGAATTTCTAAATATGAGTGCAGAAGCGGGAAACTAAAAGAATGATGATAAATAAAAAAACAAAGATGTATTTTGGTGGTGTTACAGCCTTATCCATATTAGTGTTATCTTTTCATATGCTTGCTCTAAAATTTATATATAATTATATAGGATTAATGCTGAGTGCAAATGGACTAACAGGCGAAAAGCAAAAAGAAATTGTCGTACAAGCCGAAAATCTTAAAAATTATTCACAATATTGTACAAATGCATTTTTATTAGCCAACTTTTTCTTCCTGATTATTATCGGAATTATATTGCTTACAAGAAAAATCAATTTAAAAATGTACCTATGTTCATATTTACTATTTGAAGTAATTCAGATAATTGGGATTTCGATATTTATACAAATTTTTAATAGGTATGAATTAACAGAAGGCTTTGGGAGATGGAGAATTCTACATCGTAATGTATTGTTTTGGATTATTTTTATTATTCCAATTATAATTTATTTGTCGAATAGAAAACAAAAGACATAAAAACTACTTTTTCAAGATTAATATGGTATATGATTAAGATCTTAGTCTTGCATTGAATAAATAACCAAAACATGGTAAAATATCATATTAGGAATGAGAAGAAAGGAGTGGATAGCTTGGATTATAAAGTATTACTTCAAAAGAGAGGTGACTACGAACAAATTAAAGATTCACTCCCTGAAATAACGGTAAGAAGCTACTCACAGCAATTTGAACTACAATATACACATAATTCTACAGCAATTGAAGGGAACACACTTACCCTTCTGGAAACTAAGGTGGTATTGGAGGAGGGGCTGTCCGTAGGTGGAAAAAAACTTCGAGAGATTTATGAGGTCATCAATCATAACAAAGCCTATCAGCATGTAAAAGATTGCATCTCAGAAAAGAAGTCTTTGGACGAGCATATCATTAAGGACTTACATGCTATTTTAATGGAGAATATTATGATTGGAGGAATATATCGGAACGTAGATGTTTATATTTCTGGTGCCTCCCATACTCCACCGAGCCCTAACGAAATGTATCGTCAGGTAAAAGCATTTTATATGGATTTGCAGGATAGAGCTATAGAAAATGTAATTGAACTTGCGGCCTGGACCCATGCTGAGTTTGTGAGAATTCATCCGTTTGCTGATGGAAATGGAAGAACCTCCAGATTGATTATGAACTATCAGCTGATGGCTCATGGCTTTTTGCCAATATCTATCGCAAAGGAAAACCGTCTGGAATATTTTAATGTTCTGGAAGCTTATGCAGTAGAACGGGATATTGAACCATTTTCCAATATGATTGCATCCCTAGAGGAAGAGCAGCTTGACCGCTATCTTGGAATGGCAATTTCACAGGAACAAACACAGCAACAACTTTAAAGAGAAAGACCTCCAGTAATCATGGGGGATCATCAATATTCTCCATGCCCCATAAGCATAACGTTTGTAATATAGGCATAAGTGTTTGTCCTCGTAGGTGCAATTGCCGTTACTTCAATGTTGGTTTCCTCTGTTACATCTTCACAGGCGGCGTGTCTGCGGATGATCTCTTTCTCCAAATCGTGCCGGTCTGTATGCCTGATTTTTTATGTTAATATGGAATCATTACCATACAAATCATTTTTCGATCGCATAATGAATTCAGTGTGATATAATATTATAAAGAAATTACCCAGTTGGGAGAATATAGTGATGAAAAAAAATAACATATATGGTGACGTTCAGCCGTCTTTTGGGTGGATGGACAAGAAGAAGGCCAAGACAAGAGCCACTATTCAGCGTGAAGCACTGAGACTATTCACAAAACAAGGGTATAATGACACAACGATAGAACAGGTAGCGGAGGCATCGGAAATCTCACGCATAACTTTCTTCCGATATTTTGCGACGAAGGCCGAAGTTGTTCTTTGTGACCTTGACTTTATGGATAATACTGTTATTGAGACTACACTGTCGGAGCCTGCAAAAATGAGTGTCATTCAGGCCCTGCGCACAGCGCTTTCCCAATTGTATCTAAAAAGCCCCGACGAAAGTCTGAAGATGCTTGAAGAGCGGGTAATTTTATTGCGTACGGTTCCAGAGTTGCGCGTTGCTACTATGAATTATTTTCCCGGAAAAACCAGAATAATCAGCGAAATGATAGCAAAACGGACTGGTCGAAAGTCGGATGACTTTGAAGTATGTAACTTTGCCGGTGTTATTGGCGGAATATGGAGCGCTGCATGGCTTAGTACAGAGAAAGATGTTGCAGAAGGATGTATTGGCAGATTCTACAAACTACTAGATGCTGGTTTGAAGCATCTTGAAGATGGGCTACCTCTATAAAATACTTTTATATTAATTTCAGAAACGAAACAAAAAGGAACGCCATTGGTTCACAACACCAATTGAGGTTCCTTTTTTTGCGTTTTTGATATCGTATAATAGAAAAATATGGGCTGAAAGCGGGGATACAAAGACACATGCGTTTTAGGTTGTACATAAGGCTTTCGTCAGTGTTGTCCTATCACTTGGCTCAGCAACAAAGATATCAGCACCTTTTTCGGCAAATGCAGACAGCCGTTCAGCATTCCTTCCAAGTACTCTTACCGATTGCCCTTTCTCTATCAAGTGATTTGCCACTACATTTCCCGTTCTACTAGTTGCACCTGTTATTACATACATTGTGTTTTCCTCCTATGATTTCTTGATCATATTCCATATAAAGCAGCATGCGGTAGAAGATTCTTCTCAAAATCTTGCCTATTTCTATCACGCATGCTAAAATTCATATGTATGATTTCAAATATCCCGCTGCCCATGGTTATCATTAATCGAGGTGGATTTTAGTATGGAAACAGGTATAGAAAAGCCTATAGACAAGACATTAGAAAAACAAACAGAATTGGTTCAGCTAATTAGACACTATGCTCAAACCGATGGAAGTCATTTGTCGGCGATTACCCACCTGCATTTTACTCGTACCTCCTATCTGGAAGGTCCTGTCTATGCAGTTCAGGGGCCGGCTTTGTGTATCATTGTTCAGGGAGCAAAAAAGTTTACAGTGGCCGAAAACAGCTATTATTATGATCCCTTCCATTACCTGGTAGTATCGCTTGATTTGCCGTATATTGGGCAGATCATACAAGCTGATCCTAAATCTCCGTTATTATGTATGAGCTTGCAAATTGAACCAGAGTTAATTTTTGACATTATGCAAGATACCAGTTCAACCATAAGTGAAATTGATTCACACCGAGGAATATTTATAGGTGAAATTACTTTGCCATTAATAGATGCGTGCTGCAGGTTGGTCAGACTTTTGGATACGCCACAGGATATTCCTGCACTTTCTGCCCTGATTATAAGGGAGATATTTTATCGCATTCTTCAGGCGGAACAAGGAGATTTTTTGAAACAAATCGGAATCATAGGCAGTTACTCTCGTAAAATCGCTGAAATCACCGGCATGATCAAGGAAGAGTTTGATAAACCGCTGCGTATAGAGCGCTTAGCTCAGGCAGCTAATATGAGCGTTGCCTCTCTGTATCGGCATTTTAAGCAGGTTACTGCCATGAGTCCCTTGCAATATCAGAAGCAATTACGTTTGCGGGAAGCACGTCGCCTTCTGATGTCGTCGCACGTAAATGCCGCTGATGCCGGCTTTCAAGTTGGGTATGAGAGCCCTTCACAATTTAGCCGTGAATATGCACGGATGTTTGGATTGCCACCAAAAATTGACGCAAAGCATATGCATGATTTACTTTGCCTGATTAAAAAATAATTGATTAATATTCTACCAACCGATTATAATATATCGAACTAGGTCCCACCAACTTCAAACGGCAATTCTTATATATCAGTCTTATGATGGACTCAATTGATACAAAGCCTTAAGAAGACTCTAGGAAGGGAGGGCATTTTGCTATGAAAGAAAAGAAGATATTTAATGCTATTACAGATGTTCGTGACGAGCTGATAGGAGAAGCAAAAGATACAAATCTTAGAAAGAAAAGCACTACATTGAGGAGATGGATGGCTGTTGCAGCTTGTGCCATACTGGTTATTATAGGTACTGTATATTTTAGAGGAGAAAGCAGAAATCCGCATTCGGAATCAATATTAGATGTTGTTTACCCAAATGCTTTTGCTTTTGAAGACGATGATACACGGAGGAAGGTTAGGGAAGAAAACCCTGTTGTTGACAACTTTATTGCAGCTATTAATGATTTTTCCTACAAGACAGGTGCTCTTGTACTTACGGATGAAGGGAAAAATATCAATTATTCTCCCCTTTCCTTATATTATGCTCTATCCATAGCAGCTTCAGGTGCTAAAAGTGAAACTGAGACTCAATTACTTGATTTATTGGGTATTGGCAATATTCAAGAACTTTCTGCCCAGAGTGGGAATTTGTATAGGTTACTTTATAGAGACAATGAAATCGGAAAGCTGAAAATTGCAAATTCTATTTGGCTGGATGATGATGTGAACGATGAAGCAATTTTATTCAAAGATGATTTTGTTAAAGGTTCAGCAGAGAATTTTTATGCAAGTTCCCAAAGAGTGGATTTTGCAAGTGAAGAAACAGGAAAAGCTATGGCTGATTGGATATCTTCCAATACTAATGGAACATTATCACCAAAAATTGAAACAGATCCCGATCAAATACTTACAATACTAAATACGGTTTATTTTTATGATCAATGGATTAACCGTTTTAATAAGAATAAAACCGCCGAGGATGTGTTTTATCTTTCAAATGGCAGTGAAGTAAAATCTGATTTCATGAATCAGACTTTCGGTTCAGCCGGATTCACGAAGGGAAAGGGTTACACTCGCGCAGGTTTGTCTTTAAAAAATGCAGGACAAATGATATTTATTCTACCTGATGAAGGTGTCTCACCTTATGACTTAATTACATCTGCCGAGCAAATGAAGGAGGTTTTTGAAGGAGGAGAGAGCTTTAACGGTGAAGTGGTATGGAAAATACCGAAGTTTAGCTTTAGTTCAAAGCTTTCTATGACCGATCTTCTTAAAGAACTTGGTGTAAAGTCTGCCTTTACGCCTGATGCAGACTTTACTGGTATTACAGACCACATGGCTTATATCACTGGTATACTGCAGGAAACAAGGATATCCATTGATGAAGATGGAGTCGAAGCTTCAGCATTTACTCAGATTAATTATGCAGGCTGTGCAATGCCGCAAGGACGTGTGGATATGATCCTTAACCGTTCGTTTATTTATGGCATCACTGCACAGAATGGTAGCTTGCTGTTTGTGGGAGTATGTGAAAACCCTGAAGAACTTCCATTATGATGTAGATTATTGAGTCAAATGAAAAAACACCACAGGGTAGGCTGGATTGTTAACGATTCCGTTTGTTGAAAACAAGATGAATAAAGTTAAAATCGAGTATTTCTATTATAATAATGATAAGCTTTTAAAACTAAGGAGGAGTGTGTGAAAATGTGATTGGTGGAGAAGGCATTAATTATAGGGGCTATGTTTTTCAAAAATGAAAAGCATGGCTTTTTTATTTTGTCAAGAACACCTTTAAGCCACTGGCTGCTCTGTCAGCAAAGCGCTCCTTCCACAGGATGACATTGTTAGTTTTCATTATGATTTTCCTCTCCTAATCTTATTTATGGAAGAATATCACTTTTAAAGAGCAGATGGAATGACGCCTTGTTTTGAAACGGTTACTAAATTTTGAAAATATATTAAAAAATGTAAAAAGTGTTACTAAACACTGAAGTAGTACGTTTATATTTATAGAGTGGGAGTTATAACTCTAAAAATACGAAAGGAGGAATTCTATGATTGTGAAAACAAAAGAATGAAGTTCAATGTTATGTTATGTAGTCTTAGATTGTAGTTGAAGAGGTGAAATTTTATAACGTGAGCCTTATGAATATCACGAATACTTCAGCCGCCGACTAAACCCAGGGCGTGGACGTATCCGGGAATAACGTAACCTTATGGTGCAAACCGCTTAATAAGAAAAGGAGGAGTTTTATGGAAAAATCACAAATTCAACGCATTGTCGTCATGTTGCTCATTTTGATTCTATCTTTCTCTATGAATGTCACGAATACTTTGGCTGCCGACTATACCCAGGGCGTGGACGTATCCGGGAATAACGCAACCTTATGGTTCAAATCGACGGTCAATACCTCATGGGTGGACGCTCATTATACAGTGAATTCGGGCATTCAGCAAAACGTAAGAATGACTTACAATTCCGGTGCAAACAGATATGAACATCCCATTGATTCGGCCGCCGGAGCCGTGATCAAATATTTCTTTACCTATAATAACGGGTCTGCAGCGTACGATACGGGTATCTTCACTTATCGGGGCGCAGCGGGACAGCCGGACACAGGAGATTCGATTTACTCCATCCCCGTCTCTTCGATTCCCAATCCGATCGGGAACGGAGTCAGCATGAAGATCATGAACGGTACCGGAGGAGCCTATGCCGACCATGATATTTATTGGGGAGTCATCGGCATTAACCCGGACAACAAGAAATGGAGCTACCTGACTTTGCCCGGAGAGCTTATTCCCATCTCAACGGCGCTTAACGATGCCTCCGGACATTTGACCAAAAACGGAGTCAACTACGCTAATATTTATCACAAGGTAAGTGATGCCGCTTGGGTCGATCTTCCCAAAATCACATCCGGCAGACTGTTTCTCAGCGTAGGTTCTCCTTGTTTTATTAAAACTTTTGAAACCGGATTCGCTGGCCCCGACATCAATAATCCAACCGATCCTAACAAAGACGTTTATTTCGATTTTGTGGAATTTACGGTGGACGATGCCGGCTATCATGGGAATACGACCCGGGTGGACCAATTCGGGTTCCCGGTTCAGCACCGGTTGGTTAACAAAGCGGGCGACTATGATCGAACCGTTGGCGAATTGGAAATAGAAACCCGTTCCGGCCTGTTTGCCAAATATCAGAATGAAGTGCCTCAAGAGTTTAAGTCGCTAGGCACTTTACAGGCTCCCTACCGGATCGTCAGTCCGATAGTCGGGCCGTTTAAGCCCGGGGGCGCCTATGAAAATTATTTTGCCGGCTATAGCAGCATCTCCACGCGCGATATCCTGCTGGGGATCGGCACAGCCAGCGATCCCAACGTTTGTGCTGCGCTCAACCGGCACGTTTATACAGAGCGTGCTGATTGGAACAATGTCAGCAAATACTATCAGGCCGCACCGGCCAATTTTTACGCCAAGTTCTGGCACGACCACAGCATCGACGGGCGGGCCTACGGGTTCTGCTACGATGACGTCAACGGACAAGCCGCTTACCTCGAAGTTGGGGACCCCAAAGGCCTAATCGTCAGAGTAGGCTGGTAAACAGGGGGTAACGCTTTATCGGCTTTATAAAATATTTTTACAAAGAGAGGACAGGATTATAATGCAAAGTCATAGAAAGAAAGTTTCATTCCTAGCTGTTTTAGTATTTTTGATTGCCCTTTTCGCTCCAATGCTGTCAGGAACCCCAACCGCTCAAGCCGCTCAAGCCAACGATCTTTCCGACGCCGCGCAGGTTGTCGGACAGACTGTACAGGCCAGTGCCTATCCGGCATGGGACAGCGGTAAAAATTATCTCGGTGGAGACATCGTCTCCTACAACGGTTCTGAGTACAAAGCCAAATGGTGGACCCAGGGGGATGTTCCCGGAGAATCTGAAGTCTGGGAATTGATTTCGCCATCGGACGGCAGTTATCCGGCATGGAGCAGCAGTAACGCTTATGTCGGCGGAGACATCGTCACTTACAACGGCCAACTGTACAAAGCCAAGTGGTGGACTCTGGGCGAAATTCCCGGCGTCGCCGCCGTTTGGGATTTGTTGGCCGGCAATCCGGACCCGAATCCGGACCCAGACCCAGACCCGGACCCGAACGATCCGCCAGTTTCTGGAGACTTCAAGGTGGTAGGCTATTATCCAAGCTGGGAACCCGGCAAGGTGGGGACGATTCAATATAATAATCTGACTCATATCAATTACGCGTTTGCCATTCCGACCAGCGATGGCTCGCTGCTGCCGCTGGAAAACCCGGACACCGCCAGACAAATCATTCAAACAGCCCATAAAAACGGCGTAAAAGTACTGCTTGCGGTTGGCGGCTGGGAGTATAATGGAACGCCTCTGGAAAATACGTTCATGGCTGCGACCAATACGCCGCAAAAAATCGAAAAATTTGGCAACGCCATTATCGCAATGGCCAGGGAATACGGATTTGACGGCGTGGATATGGACTGGGAACACCCGAGAAACGACGGGACAAGCAAACAGCAATACGAAAGTTTTATGCTCTATTTGAGCGCGGAGCTGAAGAAGCAAAATATGTTGCTGACCTCGGCCGTACTTAGCGGCGTGACACCGGAAGGCGTGGTCTATTGGGACTCTGCGGCCCACACCGATGCGGTCATCAACGCAGTCGACTGGATTAACGTGATGGCTTATGACGGAGGCGACGGCGACCGCCATTCCAGCTACAACTTTGCCGCTCTCTGCGGGAAGTATTGGAAAGAGACCCGGGGCATGCCCGCGCATAAAGTCGTTTTGGGTGTTCCGTTCTACGGCAGGCCTTCCTGGGCTTCGTATGCCGCCATTTTGCAAGCCAACCCTAACGCCTACAACACCGACATTTCGATGATCAATGGCATGGAGGCTCATTACAACGGTATTCCAACGATCCAGAGAAAAACGCAATACGCGTTGGAGGAACTTGGAGGAATCATGATTTGGGAGCTGACCCAAGACACGACGGATTCCAGCAAAAGCTTGCTGCAAGCCATCGGCAACACAGTAAGAGCTCATGAATAATAAATACGTTGAATAACCAAACGGGGGCGTTCGTTTCCGCTCGCAAGAAGCGGGGAGTCGCAAGGCATATTTTATGATTTTTTGGTAAATGCCAAAGGATTTCATATTAAAAAAATAAAAAGTGTTAGTTGTGGTAAATGTATAGAGCTATGCCCACAGAAGCAAGTGAATACAAAAAGAAGACGTAAAACAAGTTATTCAATACTACTGAATTAATTGTCGAAATTTGTCGCACAAAAAGTGAAAATAATATATTTTCCTTGTAAAGTTATGATAAAATGTACTTGTATTTAGTACCACAGAACACATTTATGATTATAACTTTATAATAAGCAGATGTTCTTAGAATAAATATTGAGAACATCTGTTTTTTTATAAAATAATAAGCATATATTAAAATGTTAAGGAAACTATTAGATGTAGAGTTAAAAGGGGGGATAGTTATGTTATTTTTTAAGCGAGTAAATAGTTGCTGTGATTAACAATTTGATACTAAAGTTTTAAACTATAGAAAAGATATTTTTCAAAAGCGAAGATTAAATAAAAGTTGGACATTAAAGAATAAAAGAATCAAAAAAACGATTGGCAGATAAAATTTTGATTTCGATTTGTTGTTTTAATTCAGGTGTAAATGTACGACGTGGTCTTGGTTCTTTCTTTTGAGACATAGGGCATCAATCTTGATGAACTCAACAATCGGGAAAAGGTATTCTTGATTGATGCCCTACGTTGTAAATGCAAACTTAACGAACTCTTGCCGATTATGAAAATCTCAAAAAGTACTTACTGTTATCATGTTAATAGTATTCGCGCTTTCGACAAGTACCAAGAACCCAGAGAGATTATAAAGTACTTGTTCGTTACTAATAAATGCAGATACGGATATCGCCGTATTCATTGTTTGTTGCGAAACAAAGTTATTATAGTTTCTAAAAAAAGGTACGTCGTATTATGAAAGAAGATCAACTCCTAGTTAAATGCACAAAGAAACCCAAATACAATTCGTATAAAGGTGAAATCAGTCCGGAAATTGATAACATCACCTATAATTGATTTGGGTGGGATGAGCCCACTTCAATATAGACGTAGTCTAGGAATAGCAACTTAGTCCAAGTAAGCGTCCGCCCCCCCTCTTAATCCATACTGGAATTTACCCCTGCACAGTGCTCGGGGGATAATAATAAACACTCATAAATATATTATTACTGACGCCTTTCCAGGTAGTGATAAACAATAGAGTTTATTACCCACTGCAAAATGAAAAGTATAAATATCATTCCTATTACCCATGCTTCCACTCGAAGTAGAGCCAGCACAAAATCCAAAATTAATAAGCTGAAAGCCATAAACTGGTAGGTAATTATGCCTGATTTTGCTCTTAAAAATTGTTTGCGTTCATCAACGCTGTTAATGTAGGCTTCTTTTTTTTGGTTTTCATATTTGGACTGATGGGTAGGGATTTGATAATAAGAAATACGGATTAGTTGTACAATTGAACTAAATCCAAAGCCAAATCCCATCGCCAAAATTAAAATAGAATAGTAATTAGTATTTACCATGAGACCTATTGCAATTAGGGTAATACCAACGATAAGTCCAAAAATAAATGGTTTCTTTTCTTTCATTTTGTTTCCTCCTCATAAATAAATACTTCTTCAATACTCATTTCAAAGTATCGAGCGATTTTGAAAGCTAATAGTATTGATGGATTGTAACGACCGTTTTCTAAAGAACCTATTGTCTGTCGGGATACTTCCAAAACGGCAGCTAATTCTTCCTGCCTAATGCCTTTTTGTTTTCTTAATTCTTCTAACTGATTTCTCATTAGATCCTCCTTTCTGATGTAAAGGTTGCTTTCCTTAATTTCATTATACTCTTTAAAATTAAAATGTCAAGTATACTTTCCGTTTTTGGTAGATATTAGTATCTAAAAATAATGCTTTTATGACATAGCATATAAACCATGGGGTGAATAATAGTGGAAAATGACGCGTTGTGTCGCATTTCTTACATGCAATGTGAAATTTTGGCTGATTATTGTATAATGGGTTAACATCATGATGTAGAGCAAAAAAAAGTACAATTCAATTATTTAGAAAGGAGGTACTATTATGGGCGCTATAAACTCTTATTCAGCCGTTGCGGCACAAGGCGGTGGCTGGACATGTGCTGTGCTTTGTGCACTTGGCTGTGGTATTGCAGGAGGAGGCTGTGCGGGATTATGTCTTGCCGATGGTCCAGCACCATTTGCTGATGCAGCTGCATATGGAGCCATTTCAACAGCTGCAGGAGGAGGAGCTGCCGCATCAACAGGAATTGCTTATAATATTTAGGCGGTTTTTAATGATATTGCCTTTTAAGTGCGGCTAGTGAATTCAAAAAAATGGAATGTGTGTATTCATTTATACACATTCCAATTTTTAGTCAAAGCATATAATATGGGGAAGGGAGTTTTATGTTAGATAATAATCAGGTTATAATAGAAACTAAAAGTGGTGAGGAATATGAATTTTTAACAAATTCAGGAATAATATTATCTGAAAAAGGATTAAAGGCATCATCACAACAGCGAATAGAAAAATTGAAACAAATAGAAAATGCATGTAAGAATGATATAAACATAAGGGCATTACAACGTAAAAATTTAACTGCAAGAGAAGCAAAAGACTGCGTAATGAAAAATGGTTTAACAGAATTGATTATTGAAGTTACAAATACATGTAATATGAGATGTACATATTGTATTTTTGGAGAAAAGTATGGGGAACTAAGAGAGCATGGACAAAAAAACATGACATTTGAAACAGCAAAAGTGGCAATTGATACTTTTCTAACATTAGTGAACGAAAATCATATACATAATCCAGATGGAAAACCTATATTCTCATTTTATGGTGGAGAGCCTTTGCTAAATTTTACACTAATAAAGAAATGTGTTGTATATATTAAAAAAGTATATAGCGGTGAGGTTTTCATTACATTAACGTCTAATGCTACATTAATAACAGATGAAATGCTGTATTTCTTCAAAGAAAATTTAATACACCCAATATTTAGCTTAGATGGTGGAAGGCATGAGCATGACTTGCATAGAGTAATTAGAAAAAATGTTGGTAGTTATGACAAAGTAATAGAAAAATTATATAGAGCGTATGAGGTATTACAGTTTCCTTTGTTTATAAATGCAGTATATTCCTATGATACAGATTTAAGAAAGGTTATAGATTTTTTTGTAGAACATGAAGAATTTTTCCTTTTGAGTATTAATATGGTAAGCCCAATAAATACTTCATATTTTGATGATTTTACGTATGAAAAAAAGAATAATTTTATTAGAACTTGGAAAGAATTGCAAAATGAATATTATTCTATTGTTAAGTGTGGTAGAAATGAAAAAGTATCAAAAAAAATGTCTAAGGACGATAGAAGAATACTAGTTATGGATATGCTGTTTAGTAGACAGTGCATGAATTTGGTGTTGAGACAAATATTAAGCAATAATAAACAATTAGGTTTTACTGCAGCATGTGTTCCAGGAGAAAGAATATTTGTTGATGTTAATGGTGATTATCATATTTGCGAGAAAATTAGTAGAACTAGGAAAATTGGTTGTAATAATACTGGTTTAGATTATGAGGAAATAGCAAATATAATGAATGAGTACTATGAAAATATATCAAGTACTTGCGTATCATGTGAAATAAAAAAAGTATGCCCTACTTGTTTTAATAATTTTTTGACAGGTGGAGTATTTGAAAAGAAAGATGAAATGTGCACTATGAATAAAAAAGCTTTTATTGACAATTTGGCGCATTATTGCTACATTAATGAACTCGATAATCAATGGTTGGATAATTATAGGTCACAATATTATAAAAAAGCTAAAGAATTGGTGGTGACATTAGGATGAAAAGATACTTTCAACTTTTTGAAGAATGCTTGTTAGTAAATAATTCTAACGATGGAGGGGCTGTATATAATTTAATTAGTGGAGATGTATTTACCTACAAAATTTCTGAAACAAATATTTTGGCTTTATGTGAGAAGAAAAATTCTATAGATAATATATCTAAGTCATTAAATATTTTACATGAATATTTAATCTCATTTTTTGATAAATTAGTAGAAGCTAATTTGGGATTTTATAGTGATGAACCAGTTTACGTTGAAAAGATGATTATTGATTATAATTGGATGGAGCTTAGCTATTTGAATGAACGGCCGGTTGTAGAACGGGCATTTATACTATTGAATAGCAAATGTGATTGTGATTGTTATTATTGTAATGAAAATTCTATACGAATGAATAGTTGTGTGGGCTGCTTTAAAGATACTGATATTATTAATGGAACCACAACAACATATGACGACTATGCTATAGCTTTAGATTATTTAAAATTGTTAGGAACAAATACAATCTTTTTTTCGGGTGGAAATTTTTTTCAAGATTTTTATCGGAATATCAAAGTAATTAAGTATGCAAAAGAAATTTCAATTAAAAATATCTTACTATATCTAGGGAATAATCAAAATATTAACCAAGAATATTGGGGGATTTTAAAACAGCTAGATATAAATATTTATATACAGATACCGATTTTAGACGAAAAAAGTATACATAATAATTTATTAATCAATAGTATTAAAGGCATATTACCTTTTTCGGTTATTCTCCTTTTTGATATAATGCATGATACTGAATTTAAGAAAGAGGTAATAGAGGATTGTTCATCAACTTTTATACCAAAAGAGATCTATACAGATTTAGTTATCAATACCAGCAGGAATGATTCTATATTAAATAATAATTTATATGAATTAAAAAGAACATCCATACAAGATTATAATATTAGACATGTATATAATACTTGTATGCATGGTCTTTTAACTATTACAAGTCATAAAACGGTAACAATTTGCCCTAAAATAAATGAACCTTTAGGTAAAATTGATGATTTTACAAATTTAACATCATCTAAAAAATTAAATCAATTCTGGAAATTAACTAAAGATAAAATTGAAAAATGTAAAGGATGTAATATAAGATATATATGTAAAGATTGCAGATATATAGAGAAAAAACTGTCTGGTAGTATAAATGAAAGTCGGTTGTGCGCTGCTTGTAATTTATCTAAATAATTATTTCTGTGTTTTATTGGAAAGGTACAATGATGAATATGATAAAGTTTTCTATAAAATATATTTTGAGACATTATTTATCTTTTGTTATTTTAATGTTCTTTGTCATTGTAAAATCAATTTTGGCAGTAGTAGCACCATATCTATCAGGCATTTTTATCGATCAACTGATAGTACAACCATCGATGAAAACAATTTATGGATTTGCCATTATATATGCTCTTTTAGCTTTGACGCAAATAATAACCTTATATATTAGCACAATTCTTCATACATATATATATGCAAATGCTAGTATTAGCCTAACATTTGATGTAGTGGAACATATGCGAAAGTTACCGTTGTGTTTTTACACAAATAAAGATATTACATATTTTACACATAGGATTCAGGGAGACTCTAATGCACTGATAACTTTTGTGTTAACAAATGCGTTAGATTTGGTAAGCAATATTCTGTCAATTGCTGGTACTATATATATTGTAATAAAAGTAAGTAAGTATATGTGTATTGTTTATATAATAGCATTGTTTGTGTATTTGGTACAATATATACTTACGAAAAAAATGATATATTCAAATTCTAAAACATTAAGGGAGATGGAATCACATTTCTTTTCTGTATTGCTTTCGCAATTGAAGCATCTAAGATTAATTAAGATGTTTAATATAGGAAAGATTTTTGATTTAAGATTACGAGCGTCATACGACTCTTTGTATAAAGCAACATTGAATCTTCAGAAAATTATGTGCTTTTTTCAGTCGAATCAAATAACGGTGTCATCTATTTTTAAAGTACTACTTCTTATATTTGGAGGAATACAATTTATTAATGGAAAAATGACTATAGGCATGTTTTCAGTATTGCTAACCTATTTAGGATTAATAATGAATAGTGTTGTATATTTTGCTAATCTTGGTCAGTCATATATTAGTGCTATGGTAAGTTATAATAGAATGGTAGAACTTATATATCTGCAAGAGGATTGTAATGGTTCAGAAATGATAGCTCATGTTAATAGTATTTCGATACAAAATCTGTCATATGGATATGATAACAATTTATTGGTTTATAACTTTAGCTATATTTTTGAAAAAGGAAAAATTTATTGTATTTGTGGATCTAATGGAACTGGAAAAAGCACTTTTTCTGATATTTTATTAGGCTTAAATCAAATATATGAGGGAAAAATTGTTTTTAATAATTCTAAAGATTTACGAGATTTGGATATGTATAAAATTCGTGAAAAATTATGTTGTTGTATATCACAAGATGCATTACTTTATGAAGATACAATATTAAACAATATTTTACTATGCAAGGAGAATACAGATATATCGATAATTGATAAATTAGCTGTGCAAATTGGATTATTTCATGAAAATAATTCGAATTTATCTCTTGATTATTTGATAGATAACAATAAAGAAAATTTGTCTGGTGGTGAACGTCAAAAAATTTCTTTGTTAAGGAGTTTTGTTGGAAATAATGACTTTATTATTTATGATGAACCAACTTCCTATTTAGATAAATCGTCTAATGATTTCTTTATTAACAAATTACAAGAAATGAAACTCCAAAATAAAATCATTTTAATCATAACCCATGATCACACTCTTCAAAATTATTGTGATGTATGCATAAATTTAGAAAATTATGTAGCGGATAATTCGTAAAAAAAAATTGTTAATAATAATTCATGAGATAAAAAGTTTGAAAAGATTATGCCCAAAGATTCCGAGAGATCCTTCTAACAAGAGATACCAATTCAATGAATTCAAAATGTGGTATATCTGGATAGGCGGAATGTAACGCGCAGCAAAAAGCACAGTTCGAAGAAGAAGTTATAATGATGGAGCTGTAGGAATAATAAATAAGGCCAGTGTGATTTTAGGGCCTAGCATAGCATCCAACTTCCTAGCGATTGGTTTTATATACTATTAAATTAACTGTTACTGGAATATGGGGCTTAGCTAAAGTCCAACCAGCTTCAAACTGCATAAGTAAATGCAAGTTGGCAAGCTCAAGGCTCCAATGGACATCTTTTTTCTATAAGTATTAGTCAACTTAATGTCTACGCCAAGGGACAGCAATTTTTCATCTTGCTTACATTTATGCTGCCGTAATGGGATAAATGCAAGGAAGGTAAATAAGATGACCATAAATGACAAGTGGGAAAAAAGCTTTGATTGCATTCATAATGACTATTGAAAATGAAGAAGATCGAGATAAGATAACTGAAATATATAAACTTTATAGTGGAACAATGCCCGGATAAAATAATCCTAAAACCGCAACTACTGAAATAAGTAAAAGTTGATTTTAAACTTGCAGACAGGTGTCATTTTTTTGAAAAGGTAAAATCAGATACGGTATTACTGTGGTGTGACACGAACGTACTGTAGGACAGCAGTTCATGTATAAAACGAACGTTGCGAATGAGGAGCTGGCTATCAGTCTAAATAACGGACGAGGAGACCAAGAAAGGAAGACGATATACCTATTGCTCTTCTCATTCTAACAGAATAATATTACGTTTGCTTTGAAGTTTCAAGGAATTCCAACAGATATTCATTTATTCATTTGATGGAAATATTTCATAAAATACATAACTAGATACCAGAAGCATCCGGTTCTGGTATCTAGTTAAAGCTGGTTGAAAGGTAGAAATTATATGTTACTAAAAAAAACTATTCTTCATAATATTCTGTGGGTGTATGCTGCTTTCCTTTTCCTATTTGTTGCAGTCAAATTTAATGGTTCTTTTAATGATATTACAAGCAGAGTAAATTCTATAATGGAAAATCGATGCGATGGTATTTGGAATATCAACTTAGTACCTTTTAGATCTATTGCTCCACAATTAAAGTATATTACAGAATGGTGGTCATTGAAAAACATCATAGGAAATATCATTTTATTTATTCCTCTGGGTTTTTTAGTTCCATTAATTTATATCAATGCTCAAAGATTTTATAAAACATTTTTAATAATATTCCTAAGCGTACTTTTAATTGAAACTTTTCAACTATTTACTGTGCTAGGCGTATTTGATATAGACGATATTATTCTAAATTGTACTGGCGGTATAATAGGTTACCTTCTGTTTTATATTTTAAAAAGAATGGTATATTAAGAGACGCCCGACCTTTCGATACCTATCCAATAATGGTTACAGGATAGGAGATTTCCTATATGTCCAGAATCACCTCCTATTAACAGGAAACTGTTCATTGGTGAATACGTGGAACGAATTGGGTATGGAGAACACATTAGCAACGCTGTAGAAAATATTCCCTATGAGTGTGTAATTCAAAAAGAGGATATTGCTAAAAAGCTGGCGGCAGAATTTGAACTTCCATATGATAAAGCGAAAGTCCTTACTAATGTAAAGTTAGATCGAATGGCTGACAAAGGGGAAATTGAGAGAGTCCAAAGAGGATTATACTGCCATATAAAGCAAACCATTTTCGGAAAGGTGACGCCAAGCATAGATGAGATAGTGATAAAAACTCTGAAGATACAGGATGACAAAAGAATTGGATATGAAAGCGGAGCATTTTTTCTAAACGGGTATAGACGCTGTTAAGGCGAAAAAGCCTGACAGGGTAGTATTGCTAACAATGAAAAAGGCGATGTTGAAGTATACCGCGCAAGCAAAGCCGCGTTGAATATGTTGATGCACAGTTTTGCAGCTAGACATAAGTTGGCCTTCAGTACCTAGATCAGTTCGGAAAAGCTGTGCGTTGGTAATCATCGTAAGCATATTTGAACGATAAACGGTCTCTTCGCAGGCGTCTACGACTGGCACGATATGCCGACTAAAGAGCAGATCACCGTCATGTGCTGAACCGAGCATCAAAACTGCCTAAAGCCTGATCTGAGCAAATGCCTCCTAGCTCTGATTTGGTTTAGGTTGGGAGGTGTTAATTTCTTTTCTTTCATCCAAATATGCCTGAGCGATTTTACGAAGTGTGTCGTCATCTTGCACCCAGCGAGATCCGACACTTGATAAAGATTAAGGATCAAAAATGAGCAGGGAATTTTCTTAACGAAGATACCCGCTTTTTTTATGCCCTTTTTTAAGGACTCAAAGCCATTTATATCGTAGCAGACGCATAATCTGACTCCAAATCAGTAGTTTCTAAGTATTTCCTTTGTATGCACGTTTACTTTCCCATTAAGTATGACTGCAAGTATACGTTCCGCTTTTTGGTAGATATTAGTGTTCTTAAAAATAATGTTTTTATGACATAGTATATAAACCATGGGGTGAATAGTAATGAAAAATGGCGTGCTGTGTCGCATTTCTTACATGTAATGTAAAATACTGGGTGAATATCATATAATGAGTTAACATCATGATGTAGAGCAAAAAATTACAATTCAATTATTTAGCCTGCAAATAAAAAGGCAATAGGAAATTGAAATTTTTTGGTTTGATTTTTGTGTACATACGCAGGAACTTATTAGCACCAGCGGTCATGTAGACATAGTAGGGTTTTGATGCCGCAGACTATGCCTTGATGAAAATGTACCTTCTTGGATCAGTTAACGATTTTCCCGTACAAGACTGCCGTGCATCTCTCCCTTCGGGATATCGGCGGTTTAAAGATAAGTTTATTTTATTATACGCAATAAGGTAGTGAAAGGGGGTGTGTGAAAACTTAAAGATAAGCAAAACGAGTGCAGTGTACTTACTAAAAATGAAGGAGGTTAAAATGGTGACGTAATGATGAATTTAATCTAAAGGTAGGTTTCTGTTAAACAACCAAAAAAGAAAGGAGAAATAAAAATGGAATCAAAAACCTTAATGAAAGAAATAAGCAGGAAATTGAAACTAACATTTTCCATAATCGCTGTACTTCTCGCTGTACTTTTCGCAATACCTGTATGTTCAGTGGCGGCGGAAACGCTCCCAACCTTTCCGCCGTCAGGCTATGACCAGGTCAAGACCAACATTCCACACGGTCAGGTCAGCTATATTACTTATCAGTCCACGGCGACAAACAGCCAGCGGAGGGCGAGAATTTACCTGCCGCCAGGGTATTCAACGAACAACAAATACAGCGTCATGTATTTATTGCATGGCATTGGCGGGAATGAAGACGAGTGGTACAACAGCGGCGCACCGAATGTCATCCTTGACAATCTCATTGCTGCTGGTAAAATTCAACCCTTTATCCTTGTATTACCAAACGGAAATGCAACGGGAACGGGAGTAAGGGATGGCTGGGAGAATTTTACGAAAGATTTGATGAATTCTCTTGTACCCTATATTGAATCACACTATTCCGTTTATAGTGATGCCCAACACCGTGCGATTGCCGGTCTTTCACAGGGTGGCGCCCAATCGCTGAATATCGGGTTGCCGAACGTGGATAAGTTCCCCTATATCGGCGGATTTTCCTCCTCCCCCATCACCAAACAGGTTAACCAGCTGTTTCCTGACGGCGGGACTAAGGTTAAGGCGAATTCAAAACTGCTGTTTCTCTCATGCGGAACCGCAGATGGACTTATATCCAATAACAATAGGGTAAGAGATTATTGCAAGTCCAATAATATTCGTTACACGGAATGGCTTCTCTGGGGTAACGGTCATGATTGGAGCGTATGGAAGCCAAGTCTGTGGAATTTCGCCCAGATGGCGTGCGCAGCAGGATTTACGGAGCAGAACACGCCACCATCAAACCCTGACCCCATTTCGGCCTTTACACAGATCGAAGCGGAAAGTTTCGAGAACCAGCAGGGAGTCCAAACCGAAACCTGTACCGAAGGTGGGGAGAATGTCGGGTATATCGAGAATGGCGATTATGTTAGTTACAGCAATATCGATTTTGGCACCGGTGCGGCAGGCTTCCAGGCCAGAGTAGCCAGCGCCGCCAGTGGTGGTAATATTGAGATCAGGCTGGATAGTATTAACGGCACTTTAATCGGGACTTGTCCGGTTGCAGGAACCGGCGCTTGGCAGACCTGGACCGATGTAAAGTGCGATGTCAGCGGGGCAAGCGGAAAACATGACGTTTATCTGAAATTTACAGGCGGAAGCGGATACCTGTTTAACCTCAACTGGTTTAAATTTACGGCGCTATACAGTATGGAAAGCCTGGGGGTTGAAAACGGACAAGGTCTCACCCTTACGCCTGCACAGACACCCGTACAGACAACAACTCCAACACCAAATGCTGCTAAATTCCACTGTTTTCTGTTATTAGGTCAATCCAATATGGCAGGTTATGCTTTGGCACAAGCTTCTGATAAAGTGGAAGATCCCCGCGTGCTTGTATTGGGGTATGATAATAATGCTGCACTCGGACGGGTAACCAATAAGTGGGATGTGGCATGTCCACCTCTTCATGCTTCCTGGCTTAATGCTATCGGCCCTGGAGACTGGTTTGGCAAGACCATGATACAGAAAGTCCCGGCTGGTGATACGATCGGACTGATACCCTGCGCGATCAGCGGTGAAAGGATCGAGACATTTATGAAGTCGGGAGGCACCAAATATAACTGGATCATCAACCGTGCAAAAATTGCACAGCAAAATGGTGGCGTCATTGAAGGCATCATTTTCCACCAGGGCGAATCCAACAGCGGAGACCCAAGTTGGCCCGGCAAGGTAAAAACACTGGTGGATGACCTTAGAAAAGATTTAAACCTGGGGAATGTTCCTTTCCTCCCCGGCGAACTGCTTTACAGCGGTCCTTGTGCAGGTCACAACAGGTTGGTAAACCAACTGCCGTCCCTGATTACGAACTGCTCGGTAGTCTCTGCAAGTGGTCTGGCAGTAGACCCTGGCGATACACAATATCGTCTTCATTTTAGTCATGATTCATCAGTTACCCTGGGCAAGCGATATGCTGAAAAAATGATTCAAGCCCTCGGCTGGTGAGGTACAATTTCGAAGTTACCTTATACGCTATAAAGGTATGTTTTAAAAATTAGGGGGAATGGGTATGTTAAAAAAGAAGGCTTTTCAGGCAACCTATTATGTTTCGCCGACAGGAAGCGACAGCAACCCGGGAACGCTTGCAGCACCCTTCCAAACAATCGCAAAGGCGCGCGACGTTATACGCATGATCAACAGCAATATGACCGGAGATATCTATATTTATTTGCGGGGCGGAAACTACAGTATCACCAGTACCGTTACTTTCGGACCACAGGATTCAGGGACAAACGGATACAGGATCTATTACCAGGCATACCCGGGTGAAACGCCTGTCTTGAACGGTGCAGCAAAAGTTACAGGTTGGACTCAGCATAGCGGCAATATTTATAAGGCTGCGCTCAATCGTTCGGCCAAATTGAGGAACCTTTATGTGAATGACCAGAGGGCTTCGATGACCAGCAAAACCGTCACAGCCCGCGGAGGGTATGGGACTTATTCCGTAACTGCAGGACAGGCTGGCTGGGCATGGACAAGCGGCAGTAAGAGTGACGGGGTTCAGTATAATACATCGGATGTACCGGCAATTGCCAGCAACAAAGATGACCTTGAGATCGTAAACGGTACTACCTGGAATGAGAATATAGTTTGTGCCAGGGATGTCATTACATCCGGCAGTTATAGAGTGCTTCTTTTGCAGCAGCCTTATGGGGCGATAGCACAGACTCCGGGGTGGGGTGCAGCCTTTAGTGCTTCTGGTACCCATACGATTTATAATGCCTTCGAATTCTTAAATTCTCCTGGACAATTTTATTTTGACAAGACGGCCAAAACGCTTTATTACTATATCCGTCCAGGTGAGAATATGACCACTGCCGATGTAGAGGCTCCTGTTGTAGAGAAGCTGATCGACATCGCAGGAACATCAACTGCAAACAGGGTCAGGAATATCACCTTCCAGGGCATTACTTTTGAAAATACGGATTACAGCCTTGTGAATGTTGCAGGCTCACACGGTAAATCTACATGTCAGGCTGCACAGGCATTTATCGCATTTTATAACGACAATTGGCACAACACCAAGTATGATCTTGTTGATACATTGCCGGGAATGGTCAACGTAAGCAGCAGCGATTCCATCAACTTTATAAGAAATATAGTGAAGCACAGCGGCAATGATGGAATTTCCATGGTAAACGATGTTATAAATTCCAGTCTTATCGGCAACTACATCACGGACATCACATCCAGCGGCATCACGGTAGGGCATCCGCAGCATGTTTATATTGGAGATGGTGGAAACCATGCAAAATATGCTCCCGGCGTAGAAGGGGTTTGTAAGAATAACACCATCAACAATAATTTGTTGTACAGCACAAGCACGTCTCACGGATTTGGGGGATGTGCCGCCATCACGGCTTACTTTGTCGATACCATCAAAATAACGAATAACCATGTTCAATCAACAGCATACAATGGGATCCATTTAGGATGGGGATGGCGTAATTTCACTGACTCCACTACCTGTAAAAACAACACAGTAAGTAATAACCGGATTATTAATACCTTAACCAGGCTTCATGACAGCGGAGCCATCTATACCATCGGGCAGATGCCGGGCACGAACATTAACCAGAACTATGTCAGGGGAATTCCTCCTGCAACCTCAGGTCCGACCTATGGTTTGCATAACGATGAAGGAACTGCCTATATCAATGAAAATGACAACGTACTGGATATTGATCCGGGGGTAAAGTATACCATCAACTGTGAGGATTTTGGACAAAAACACGATTTAACCATACTGCGGACCTACGCCACCGTAAGTAAAATGGGCGTTAATCCTCCAAACAGTAAAATTGATCCCCCGGTTGTCGTACCGGATAACGTATGGCCTTTGACACAGTACACCACCTGTTTGAATTCGGGAATCCAGGAAGCATACAGGGATATTATCCCGGCGAGCTTGCTTTCGACACTGAATTATGTGTTCCCCGCAAGCTGTGCTGCTGCAGCCGGAACTGGCATAAGTATAAGGAGCAGCGGTAATTCTTCAAATACGGTATGGTTTGCCCCGGCCGGAACAACCAGTTTTGTCGAGGGACCTACGATGACGAAAACTGAAGGAACTGCGACAACGATTACTGCCCCAGCCGCTGCCGGTACGTACAGGTTATGTGTATTAAATTCACAAGGTATGAAGATGGGTGAATCGGCGGCACTGCTCCGAGTAAGCGGATCGCCTTCACAGATTGAAGCGGAGAGTTTCAGCAGCCAATCGGGTATTCAATCGGAAAACTGCAGCGAAGGAGGACAGAACATTGGGTATATTGAGAATGGGGATTTTGCTGTATACAACAATATCAATTTCGGCGCCGGAGCGGCAAGCTTCCAGGCCAGAGTAGCCAGCGGCGCCAGTGGAGGTAATATTGAGATCAGGCTGGACAGTCTTACTGGTCCTTTAGTAGGAACTTGTTCTATCACCGGGACTGGCGGTTGGCAGACGTGGACTAGCAGAACCTGCAGTGTCAGCGGAGCAAGCGGGATGCATAACGTATACTTGAAATTTACCGGTGGGAGCGGTTACTTATTCAATATAAACTGGTTCCAATTTACCGGGGAAAGATAGTGTACTCTAATCATGTTGCCGTGTATCCCGTTTGGGATACCGGCAATATAAAAGAAAGGGGAAATAAAAAATGAGACTAAAACCCTTAATAAATGAAATTGGCAGGAAAATAGTACCGGCTTTTTTCACTCTTGCAGTACTTTTAGCAATGCCTGTAAACTCAATGGCGGCGGAAGCGCTCCCCACCATGCCGCCGACAGGATATGACCAAGCCAGATACAACATTTCGCACGGGCAGATCAACAGTATTACTTATCAATCATCAGCAACAAACAGCCTGAGGAAGGCGAAAATTTACCTGCCGCCAGGATATTCAACAAGCAACAAATACAGCGTCCTGTATTTATTGCACGGTTACGGCGGGAGTGAAGGTGATTGGTTTACAGGCGGAGGTGCAGCCAATGTCATTATGGACAACCTTATTGCCGATGGCAATATTCAGCCATTTATCATTGTAACACCAAATGCTAATACATCGTCAATATCTGATGGTAAGCTTCCGGATGATATACTCAACAGCCTTATACCATACATCGATTCACACTATTCCGTTTATACTGACCGCCTTCACAGAGCAATTGCCGGTCTCTCGTATGGTGGTCCACAATCATATAATATTGGGTGTACAAATATGAACAAATTCGCCTATGTCGGAGGTTTTTCAGGCGGCGGACCTGTTGCCTATCCGACCAGCAAATTGTTTCCAGATCCTGCAGCTACCCGTCAGCAGATGAAGCTATTGTTTCTTTGCATTGGAACCAATGATAATTTATCTTACAGTAACGGCATAGCTAATTTTTGTAAGAGCAATGATATCCCTTGCACCTATTATCAAATTCCAGGAAGAGGTCACGATTGGACTGTTTGGAAACCAAGTCTGTGGAATTTTTCACAAATGGCGTGCGCGAAAGGATTTACGGATTATGGCACCCCAACCCCTGGCCCGAAATCGGCATTCACACAGATCGAAGCAGAGAGTTACGACAACCAGTCGGGAATCCAAACCGAAACTTGTAACGAGGGCGGACAGAATATCGGGTATGTTGAGAATGGGGATTATGCAATCTACAACAATATAGATTTCGGCAGCGGTGCGGCAGGCTTCCAGGCTAGAGTAGCCAGCGCCACCAGCGGAGGTAATATTGAGATCAGGCTGGATAGTCTTACCGGTCCTTTAGTAGGGACTTGTGCAGTCGCTGGAACTGGTGATTGGCAGACTTGGGCTAACGCAACGTGCAGTGTTAGCGGAGTAAGCGGAAAACATGACATATACCTGAAATTTACGGGAGGAGGAGAATACTTATTCAACCTGAACTGGTTCAAGTTTACCGGCACAAGTTTAACCGCCGGAGATCTCAATGGAGATGGGAGTATTGATGCAACAGATAATTGATGCACTTGATTTTGCCGTTTTTAAAAAGTACCTTTTGGGCACTTTTACGAAATTATCATATTGATTGGAGGTAATATATGAAAAAAGTATGTAGAGTTGTAGTTTTCCTGTTGGCTATTTCCCTATTTCATTCAACAGAGTGTTATGCAGACAATCCAATCGTACAAACGAATTATACTGCGGATCCTGCCCCGACGGTCTATAACGGGACTTGCTATTTGTATACCACTCATGACGAGGACACCATCGTCAATAATTTTTATACCATGAATGACTGGAGATGCTATTCATCCACCGACATGCAAAACTGGACGGATCATGGATCACCGTTGTCTTACAAAACATTCAGTTGGGCGCAAGGCGATGCATGGGCTGGCCAGGTTATTTACAGGAACGGGAAGTTTTATTTCTACGTTCCGATGACACGGAAAAATGCCGGGGGCGCAAGGGTAATCGGTGTAGCGGTATCAGACAGCCCGACCGGGCCGTTCACCGATCCTATCGGGAAACCTTTAATCACCAATAACGGGGCGCAGGATATCGACCCTACCGTATTCATTGACGACAATGGACAGGCGTATCTCTACTGGGGGAACAGTAACCTCTATTATGTGAAGTTGAATCAAGATATGATTTCATACTCAGGCGGTATTGTCCAAGTATCTCCGAAACCAGCGAGTTTTATCGAAGGCCCGTGGTTCTACAAGCGTAATAATTTATTTTACATGGTATACGCAGGTATGACCGGAGGATCCGAAAATATCTCCTATGCTACCAGCAACAGTCCTACCGGTCCATGGACCTCCAAGGGAACTATTATGGGTTCGCAAAACAGCTATACAAACCATCCGGGAGTAATCGATTATAAGGGAAATTCCTACCTCTTTTACCATACCGGTACTTTACCGGGAGGCGGAAGCTACCATCGTTCTGTTGGCTTGGAACAATTCAAATACAATGCAGATGGCACAATTCCCAGTATTCCAATTACCCAAAATGGTCCGGACCAGCTTAGTAATCTGGACCCATATGTCAAAACTGAAGCTGAAACAATTTGCTGGGAATCCGGTGTTGAGACAGAAAAATGCAGTGAAGGCGGAATGGATGTATGTTATATCGAAAACGGGGACTGGATAAAAGTAAAAGGTGTAGATTTTGGTTCCGGTGCGGCATCTTTTGATGCAAGAGTGGCTTCGGCAACTAACGGCGGGAATATTGAACTCCGCCTTGACAGCGAGACAGGGAAACTGGTGGGAACTTGTGCTGTTTCAAGTACCGGAGGTTGGCAGACCTGGATAACTAAGACCTGTAATGTAAGCGGTGCAACAGGAGTACATGACCTATACTTTAAATTTACCGGTGGAAGCGGTTCTCTATTTAACTTCAACTGGTGGAAGTTCACCGGCACAGGTGTAACTCCTACACCAACTCCTGGCGAGACATCGGCTTTTTCACAGATAGAAGCGGAAAGTTACAACACCCAGTCTGGAATCCAAACCGAAAGCTGCAGCGAAGGAGGGGAGAATGTCGGGTATATCGAAAACGGGGATTATGCAGTTTACAACAATATCGATTTCGGCAATGGTGCAGAAAGCTTTAAGGCCAGAGTCGCCAGTTCCACCAGCGGAGGTAATATTGAGATCAGGCTTGATAGTCTTACCGGTTCTTTAGTAGGGACTTGTCCGGTTGCCGGAACCGGAGGCTGGCAGACTTGGGCTGATGCAACGTGCAGTGTTAACGGAGTAAGCGGAAAACATGACTTATACCTGAAATTTACGGGAGGAAGCGGATACTTATTCAACCTTAACTGGTTCAAGTTTACCGATGGAAGTGTAAACGCCGGAGATCTCAAGTAATAAGAGAGTGTTGATGAACAGACTATGCATTGATGAAAATGTACCTTCTATTACGAAATTACCTTGTTTGCCTTAAAACGTGCGCTCTAAAGTTGTTTACAACAATACCGTTAAATTCAAATAAGGAGGTAATTGTGGATTATGAAAAAAAAATCAATATTTATTATTGGATTAGTTTTATCACTGGCATCTTTCACTGTAGTACATGCTGCTTCATCGTATATTGATTATTTTAAAGCGACGCCGATAATCGATTCCCTATCATCGTCCTGCTGGGGCGCTACGGCAGTGGGCCCTCGCGATCAATCCAACGGTTTGGAAGACAGGACCATGTCGAAGTATGCTTATTGGGATGGAGGAATCATCAAGGGACCGGATGGCACGTATCATATGTTTGCCAGCCGGTGGAATCAATCTGCCGGCCACAACGGGTGGTTTGGCTCTGTGGCTGTTCATGCGACGAGCTCCAATCTGTATGGACCTTATACGGACAAGGGTATGTGCTGGCCCAACGATCAGGGCGGTAAAGGTCACAACGTGGTTCCGCTACAACTAAAAGACGGGCGGTATGCGATCCTTGTGAGTGAAACCAGGCGGCCGGCGGACATTTTTGTCTCCAATTCCCTGGATGGGCCATGGTCAAAGCTGGGTAGTGTATCGATTACTTCAAATGCTTACTCATCCAAATATACAGCGTCGAATGTTTACATTATGCTTCGTCCGGATGGACGTTATGGGTTGATTGAAAGAGATGGGGTAATTGGTATTGCTGATAATGTCCTTGGACCTTACACCATTCAGGGAACCAATATTTATGCGAAAATTCCCGGTTGTCCGACAGGCAACATGGAAGATCCGGTTATGTGGTATAGTGGTGGCCTTTATCATATTATTGTCAATAAGTGGGACACACGTAAGGCGTATCACATCACTTCCCAAGATGGTATCAGCAACTGGAAACTAGAACCGGGATACGCCTATGACCCGACAGCGAATTTTATCCGCTATTCAAATGGTACGGTCAATCATTGGAATAAATTAGAACGTCCCAATGTGTATATGGAGAATGGCCATGTGGTTGCGATGACACTCTCAGCGATAGACGTTGAAAAAGACAAAGACTTGGGCAACGACAGTCATGGCAGTAAGGTTATCGTCATTCCGTTTGATGGTGCCGCATTAGATTCTGGGGGTGTTCCGCCAACTCCTGACCCAAGATCGGCCTTTACACAGATCGAAGCGGAGAGTTACAATAACCAATCGGGTGTTCAAACCGAAAGCTGTACTGAAGGTGGGGAGAATGTCGGATATATCGAAAACGGTGATTATGCAGTTTACAGCAATATTGATTTCGGCAGTGGTGCTGCAAGCTTTCAGGCCAGAGTCGCCAGTGCCACCAGCGGAGGGAATATTGAGATCAGGCTGGATAGTCTTACCGGGACTTTGATAGGGACTTGTCCGGTTGCCGGGACCGGGAATTGGCAGACTTGGGCGGCAGCAACGTGCAATGTTAGTGGGGTGAGCGGAAAGCATGACTTATATCTGAAATTTACGGGAGGAAGCGGATACTTATTCAACCTGAACTGGTTCAAATTTAGTACAGGTAGTAATTCAGGAAGCTTGGGTGATTTAGATTCCATGGGCAAATAGACTTCATTGATTATCATCAAGGAATATCAAAACATGGTTTAATGCCTACGACTGATACTGGGTATATTAATAATAATAATTAAGAGAATTGTGGGATAACAGGAAAAGAAGGAACTCATTCTGGGCAAATATTGGGTATGTAGGAAAAGAAACAGGTTGGCTTCATTATCGTGAAGCCAGCCTGTTTCTCAAACTGATTGCAGATTCTGTTTTTGTTCATAACGAGCAATTCGCTCAGCTTAATAAATGCCCGCTATGCTCATGATTTTTTAACATGTCATTGCCCATTATCCGAAAAACCTGACAGTATTTTTGAAATCCGTCAGATCCAATAACATAGATGTTGGGCATATAAGATAATCTCTTCTTAGAGTAGGCAATACGTTCAAGACCATTGTCGATTGCCGTATGATTGCTTAAAGCTACATCCACATTTTTGTAGATTGACATTTTAATAAAGTACTCCAATGATTTCAAGTAAAGTTCTATCTCGGCCTTTTTTCGAGGCGGGGTAGTACCTCCCCAAAGGGCGGTCATGTGCTTTTCTCCGTTATCTTCTACGGGGAAGATATAACTCAAGCATCCCGGAGTATGACCGGGCGTGCTATAAACATATATGGTCTTGTTGCCTAATATTAGGGTATCTCCATTTTGCAGATAATAGTCAATGTTGTAGTCTTTCCACGTTTTCGGTCTGTCTGGCTTTGCCGGATGTTCTTGCCAGAAAATATCATCTTCTTTAGAAAGATATGTGTGAGCATGATATTGCTTAACAAACCATTTACCACATCCTGTGTGATCGACATGACCATGCGTTAGGACCAATTTTTTTATGGAATCAGGGTTCCATCCTATTTCTTTAATTGCGCCGATGATGGCATCAAAAGCTTCTTTTGCAGGCCATATGGCATCAATAATTATCAATCCATCGCTTGTCTTTAATACAAAACAATTCGTTTCTTTTTGGGCAACAATCAGTAAGTCATCAAAAATTTGTGAATAAGTAAAAAAAGACATATCCTCCATTGCCTTAATGGTTTCATTTGTAATGACTGGTTTATCTAATCTATTCATTTGTTATTTACTCCTCTGTACAATTTTATATTTGTTTTTTGGCACAGAGGAAAAACGATTCTTTGGGGGCATACCACCACTCCTTATAAGAGATTCTGTTTATTAAAAGTATTAAGCAATTAAATTCTTGCTTGAAGTCATCAAACCATATGTTACAGTAAATTTCCACAGCCTTTATGCAAGGATCAGCTGGACTATTTTTGATATAGCGAAAGGAGGCACAGGGCAGCAAACAAGCTACCCTGTGCCTCCCATGATTAAAAGTTAAATTCAGATTCCCAATCAAATTCTCCACTGGTTTCTACATTGTAAGGCCAGTGTTTGCACCACGCAGGAACCTCCGGTTCTTCCACACGGTCAAGGCTTGGTGTATAGGGCTTAATGTCGAGAACAGGACTTTGGTCATCCGCATCAATGTAGGCAAGCCCGACAATCCCATTATTCGCATCAATGTAGGTGACATAGGCACATGATAGGGCAATGGGGTTAGGGCGCTGGGGTGAGCGAGTAGCAAATATCCCCAGCGTGTCCGGCCCTTTTGTATATGGCTTTGCTTCCGACAAAACACTTCGCTCCTTCTCATTATCACAGCCGGAAAACCACCAAAGAATATTGATATAAGAAAAGCCATCTAAGCCGATAAGTGAATCTTTGTATTCAGGTGCAAGCTGTATGCGAAATCCATTTTCATCGGCGCAAATTACGCCGATTTGCTTTATCATAAAATTATTATCCATAAAGAATCTCCTTTAAAATTAGATTTTTTACGGTACCGTTAATTCCAGTATAGCAATGTATTTTTATACTACAAGCCTTTTTTAAAAAAATTTGAGGGGCGATCATCTTTATGCCGGTATTGAATGTCAGATGCTTGGAATATGGTAGAAAACAATGTGATATGGACTAGAATGAGACATGGGCATAGTTCCGGTGAAGTTCCAGCATCCCAAGACGCTCTTCCATGGTTGCTTCACCAAGATAGCGCAGTTCCGCATAACGGCGGATATCCTTTATCAGCATGCCCGTTTCTTTCAGGCGGCGGATAAATGCAACCCACGCTACATCGTTTTCCGTATAAATATGCTGTCCGGCGACATTACGCTGGACACAAATTAATTTTTCGTTTTTCATAATAACGCAGGGTATCAATACTCATATGTTTGATAGCTGAAAATTGGCCGATGGAATAATACGTCATGTTTGATTCCCTCCTTCTCTATTTTACGAATCCATATGGATATTTCTTGACATTGGAGTATACTCCAGATTGTATGCTTTGATTATAATACGAAAGGAGGAGAGATATCAGAAGATGTCACATTTATGAGGAGGAAAGAAGATGCTATGGGCAATGGGCAAGGCAAGCAAAACGTCTTGGCTAAAAATTCATTGGATGGTGCAAGATATATGGCACTGGATAACTGTATGGCGATTCCCTGTGTGGAGCATGTGCTCTGGGGAATCGCCTGTTTTTTACGAAAATTTGAAAGGAAACAGGAGGAATCCGCATGTACATCTATCATTAGTAAAAGAGAGGATACAGGAATACCTTACTCAGTATTTCGGCAGATCAGTTTTTTATTCACGCAATGAATCCTAAGAATATATAGCAGCCAAATATCAAACGAAGTCCATAAATGATAAAAGAATGAAATAAAATATTATTACACAGATAATGCGTTGTGAAAAATAAACAAAAAAAGTATAAGGTAGATAAAAAAGAATAAAATAATTGTTACAAATATACAAAAAATATAATATAAACAATATATATATTGACACATACGAGAAGTATGATAAAATAAAATTACACAAAACAATTCGCCTGAACGGACAAAAATAACGAATTGAGCTTATGGAGAAACATTGTGAAATAATATTTCACGAAAAAAGAATAAGGAGGATAAGGAATGAAAAGTGGTATGTTTATGAAAAAGGCAATTGCTGTATGCTTAGTCACTATTATGACAGCAAGTCTGGCAGCTTGCGGATCCGCCAGCAAAACAAGTAGTGGAACTAAAGAACCTGGCGAAAGTACAGGAACAGCTGCAACAAAGAAAGAAGCTGCAACAAAGGAAGAAGCTGGTAAGAATATTACCTTGAAGTTTCAGCAGTGGTGGGGAGCTGAACTTCCAGAGGGGTATCTGGATGAAATTTGTTCAAAGTATGAAAAGGAGACAGGAGTAAAAGTTGAACTACTCACTGCACCCTGGTCTGATACAAAGACCGCAATTACAGCAGGTTCAACAAATGGAACCATTGCAGATATCATAAGTGTTGACGGAGCTTGGTTATCAGAATTTGTAGATATGGGAATTCTGACTGATGTAGATGCAGCTGGTGTAAATGGTAGTCTTGCCAGCGATATCTGGAAAGTAAAAGGTATTGGTTATGTTGTTCCAGTATTGAATTTCTCTTATCCGATGTATGTAAACATGGATATTCTTAAGAATTCAGGTGTTGAATCTGTTCCGACAACATGGAGTGAACTGGAAGCGGCATGTAAAAAAATTACTGTGGCAGGGCATTCGGCTTTTGCATTAAATCTTGGTACAACAAATGCAAACGGTATTCAAAATGTATTCATGGGCACAGGATGGGCTTCGGGAATCAGCATGAAGGATGACAGCGGAGAATATAAGGTTAAGGGAAATCAGGACGTGGCTTCTCTGGTAGATATGTTTAAAAGACTTTATGATGATGGATCCTTATATCCTGGTATGAGTACACTGGAAGAGTCTGCAATGACAAGTAATTTTGCAGCAGGTAACTGTGCATTTACAATCGCATCAGCTGCTACTATGAGTCAATTTTTTAAATTAAATTTTGAAGCTACTACGATACCTGTTAAAGACGGATATACAAATAAGAGCGGAATTTGTTATGCAAGCTGGGCAGTAGGAATTTCTGATTCATGCAAGAATAAAAAAGAAGCAGCAGATTTTATTAACTACTTATTGGGTGGTAAGGATGGAAAAGATGGTTCCGCTTCAGCTGGATTGGCAGCTACCATGTCTGCATTCCCGAACAGCACGGTAGCTCAGCCGGATTATAGCGCAGCTCCAAAACAGTTCCAGTCGTATTATGAGCTTTATAAGAAGAATTATGTAATTAACGAATTCATAGGACTTCCCAATGCATCCGATGTAATGACATCTATGACCAATGATCTCGTAAAGTATCTTGAAGGTGATTTGACCAAGGATAAAATGCTTGATAATTGGCAGGGGTACCTTGATAAAGCAGGAAAGTAAAGTGCTTTCAGGGGTGAATTCGGGAAAAGGGGTCAGAAAAGACCCCTTTTTCCAGAAATAAGCAGATGCAATTTAGGAGGAATGCACTATGAAAGTATTAGGAAAGAAAACCGCTCCATATAGGTACTTGATGCCAACGCTTATTTTGATGACTATTTTCATGGTGATTCCTATTTGCATGGTAATTGGATATTCTTTCATGGACAAAGCTGTAGTATCTAAAAACCCTGCTTTTGTAGGACTTGATAATTACAAAGAATTATTGTCTAATTCCGATTACTGGAGTTCGGTATCAAATACAATTATTTTTGTGGTAGTTAGTGTTGTCGCACATTTGCTTTTAGGAATGCTTTTTGCAATGCTGCTAAATTCAAAATACTTTTCTATAAGAACAAAAACAATTGCCCGCGTTATTTATATTCTGCCATGGGTATTTACAGCGTCTGTAGTTGCAATTTTGTGGAAGCTAATGCTTCAGCCATCTGGTATTGTTAATTATATTTTATCAATTTTTCCAGGGGTGTCTAGAAATACAGAATGGTTAAGTAACAGAAGTATCGCTTTGGCAGTTATATGTTTTATCAATATCTGGTGCGGGTATCCTTTTTATATGATTAGCATTCTTGCAGGTTTGCAGGGAATTTCTGGAGATTTGTATGAAAGTGCTGCAATTGATGGGGCAACTGATTCAAAACGTTTCATTTATATCACTATTCCACAATTAATGCCAATTTTAATTAGTATTGCAATGCTGGATTTCATCTGGACTTTACAGTCATTTAATGTGATTTGGATGTTAACCGGCGGAGGACCAGTGAATTCAACACAGACATTGAGCGTTTATATTTATAAATTAACGTTCCAGAAGGTGAATTATAGTATGGCAGCAACAACTGCTACTGTTTTACTTTTGGTTTGTGTGATCATTGCCATTTTCTATGTTAAACAGCAGAAGAAGGTGAGGAAGTAAAATATGGTTGGAAGCTATAAGAAGTTGAAAAAGTTTATAGCTACTGTTCTTTTGATTTTTGGAGGTTTTTTTTCGGGGTTTCCAATACTTTGGATGGTTTGTTCTTCATTTAAATCCAATTCTGCTATTTTTTCATGGCCTCCTAAATTTATAGATAGTACTGCTAGTCTGGCCTCCTATGTGGCTGTAATTACGGATTCGGTGAAGGTTAGATTTTTTATCAATAGTTATATTGTGTCAGTTGTTGTAGTAATAGGGACACTGTTTGTTGGAATACTTGCAGCATATGCTTTTAGCAGGTTCGATTTTCCGGGAAAAGGAATCTTCAATTCGCTGATTGTGAGCGTGCAGGCAATTCCGCCGATCGTATTGTTAATCCCTTACATGGGTTTAATTGTTGCATTGGGATTGTTTAATACATATTTCGCACTAATGCTCACTTATATGATAACAACCTTACCCTATTGTATCCTGATGATGACGGGATATTTTAACAGTTTGTCAAGAGAGTTGGATGAAGCCGTTATGATAGATGGGGGATCGAGATGGAAAGCTCTTTGGTGCATATTAGTACCTATATCATTACCGGGAATGGTTTCTGTAGGAATGTATACTTTTATGCAGGCATGGAATGAGTATTTATTTGCACTGGCATTAACTCAGACAACAGAAATGCGTACCGTGCCGATTGGTATTAACTTATTAATGGGTCAACATGCGTATGACTGGAGCCAGATGATGGCCATGAGTGTGCTGGGATCAATTCCTGTATTAATATTGTTTGTATTTTTTCAGAGATATTTTATTGAGGGAATGTCAGCTGGCGGGATTAAAGGTTAATGGATATAAAAAATTAATTATGATGAAAGAAAAGAGGTTTCTATTATGTTGATGAACATGAAAAATTTACTTACGGTAGCTAAGAAAAACAAATTTGCAATTCCAGCTTTTAATATTAGTGATTACAATATGTTTAATGGAATCATGGAAGCAGTGGAAGAGAAAAATGCACCTGTAATTATTGCAATCCATCCAGATGAGCTTAGTCATATCTCAACCGAAATGGTAAGAGGGATTATCGAACGAATTCATAATTCATCTGTTCCAGCGGTTATCCATTTAGATCATGGCGGGACTTATGAGCAGGTAATTACGGCAATTCGTGCAGGGTTTACTTCGGTAATGATTGATGCATCAAGCCAGTCTTATGAAGACAATATTTCTATTTGTCAAAAAGTATGTGAAATTGCACATGCGGTTCATGTATCTGTTGAGGGAGAGCTGGGGACCATCGGAAATACAGATTCTGTGGAAACAACAGCCGTAGATGATATATTATTTACTGATCCGGCACAGGCAAAGGATTTTATTGAAAAAACAGGTATCGATTGTCTGGCAGTTGCAATTGGAACATGCCATGGTATTTATCCAAAAAATAAGAAACCAGAGCTTCGAATCGATATTTTAGATGAAATAAATAAAATTGTGGATGCTCCTCTTGTACTCCATGGAGGATCTTCAAACAAAGATTCAGAAATTGCAAAATCCGTTGAGCATGGTGTGAGTAAAATAAATATTTCCAGTGATATTAAGGTTGCTTATTACGATAAAATGAGAGAAGTTCTTAAAGATGCAGCACTTCGTGAACCGAATGTGATTCAGCCGATCTGCGTAGAGGCAATGAAACAAGTTGCATTTGATAAGATTGCGTTATTTAAATCGGAAGGCAAGGCATCACTTTACTAAATTTAAGGAGATCGCAGAATGAATGAGAGAATAGCGCTGGGTTTCCATACGTGTGTAGATTATGAACTGGTTTGGGATACAAGCATTATAGAAAGGCAGATCAGAGCATTTAATCTATCTGCAGATGAATTAAAAATGGATATAAAACTAGATTCAGAGAGGGCTGTTTGGATTATGAGTCTTGCGTATTTGAAAGCTGGTATCGGTTGTGAAATTGTTCCTGATAAGTCTGAAACCTGTGTGGAATTTTCCAGGCATTTTGATTATAAGATTACCTTAGGAGGAACACCCACCAGAGCAGCTATCATTCTTGACCGTATGGGATATCCAAGCTTGTTACAAACAAGTTGCTATAATGAGCATGTTAAGAGGCTGATGCCTTCCAAAGTCAGGGTTTTACCTGGAGTGGATGCAGATCATGCAGAAATATATCCGCATATTATTTTACAGTGTGCAGGAGGAGTTCGAATTCAAGCCAATGATATAGATTTTATCACGCCCAGAGAGAATAGAATTTTAATTTCACGGGATGAATATAGCCTGAATATGCCAATACTTGATGACGCATTTGGAGAGATGATACGTGAATGTGAGGCATTTTTGTTGGGATCGTTTACGGAAATTGTGGATTTTGATGTACTGAAAGACAGAATCAAGAAGACAAAAAAACTGTTATCCTATCTTCCCAAGGACGCGACCATTATAATAGAGGATGGCTGTTATATTAAATCAGAATTCCGCCATTACGTACATCAGCAACTTGCACCGCAGCTTGATTTAATCAGTATGAATGAAGATGAACTGCAGCAGTATATTGAGAAAACAATAGAAATCCTTAACCCCCATGAGGTAAAAGAAGCAATAGAATATGTTTATAAAAAAGTAGGTGTGAAAACGATTATCATACATTCTGCTGCTTGGGCACTTGTTTATGGAGAACAGGTTGATGCATGGAAGAGTTCTCTGGAAAATGGAGTAATCATGGCGTCTGCGCGTTTTAGAAAAGGTGATTACTTTACTGTGGACGACTATAAACAGACAAAAGAACTGCCTGATAAAAAAGACAGTGTGATATTTTGCAGGCAGATCAAGGATATAATTGGAGATAAAATACACTGTATTCCATGCAAGGATTTAAGTTTTGTAAAAAATCCAACGGTTGTTGGTCTTGGAGACTCCTTTGCGGGAGGTATTTTATTTGGATTATTACTATAAATCAGTTATAATAAAGAAAGGAAGAGCATCATGTATGAAAAAACAGAAAATATATTAAAGATGGCAAAAGAAAGTAATACGGCAGTTATTTCATTTGTCTGTATAGATTACATAATGGCCAGAACTGTTGTATGCGCGGCTCAAGCTACCAATACACCAGCTATGGTTATGCTGTATCCGGAGCATGTCGCAGTTAACCATACAACCGGATTTGAAAATTATGCAACGATGGTCAAAGAACTGGCAAAGGACGTAACAGTACCGATTGGATTGCATGCGGATCATGACTTTAGCTACGAATCAATTGTAAATACAATTAATTGTGGTTTTGAATCAGTCATGATAGATGGCTCCATGTATGATTTGGATGCCAATATCGCGTTGACCAGGAAGGTTGTTATGAAAGCAAGGGAATCTGGTGTTTGCGTAGAAGGGGAAATTGGACATGTCGGAGCTGCATCAGCAGCTGATAATAATAAGGCAGACTCATATACAAAGGCAGATGCAGCAGAGAAATTCTGCAGAGAAACCGGTGTAAATTCTTTGGCAGTCTCTATAGGAAATGCTCATGGTGAATATATTGAGACGCCGTTATTGGATATGAAGCGATTGGAAGAGATTCATGCTGCTACGAATGTTTCACTGGTTCTTCATGGAGGTAGTGGAATACCGGATAATCAGCTACTGGCTGCCTTTTCAAAAGGTATTAATAAATTTAATCTTGGCACAGAATTTATAGGTAAATATTTTGATGCAGTGTCGGACTTTTCAATAGAGAATAAAAATAATCCGGATCCTGTTAAAATAATTAATTTAGCAACATATGTGGAATCAAGATTGCAGCCTTATGCAGAGGAACGAATGAGGACGCTTTGTCATTTTTAAATAAACATAGTACTTAGTGATTATAAGGGGGAATGGAGAATTTTGAAGAATTCTAAATTATTAGAGAGACAAGTAATTGATATTATTCAGGAAAAATATGATGAAATCTTTTCAGCAGAAAAGAAAGTAGCAGATTTTGTTTTAGAAAATCCGCATAAAACGGTTGAATCGAATGTGTCAGAACTAGCAAAGCTGAGTGGAGTAAGCGATGCTACCATTGTTCGAATGTGCCGTCATATTGGTTATTCTGGTTATTATCAGTTCAGGATTACTTTGGCAAGAGATATCGGTAAAATGCAATATACAGAATCTGATATTTCAGAAAGCAGCGGAGCGGTTGAACGTTTATTTTTGAGCTATGCTGAAAATTTGATTGCAATTGGAAAAGGAATTGATGAAGAGACCATGTGGAATTGTGTAAATTTGTTAAAAAACTGTAATGTTGCACATGTTATTGCAAGCGGAAATACAAATGTTTTGTCCCAGTACATGGATTTTCGACTAGGCAGACTTGGAATTAAAAGCAGCTTTGGAGCATCGGTGGAATACTATATGAATCATATCAATCTTGCGGAACCAGAAGACATTGTGATAGCAATTTCAAAATCCGGGTCGTCAAAACCCGTATTATTGGGAATGGAGTTAGCAAAAGACAAAGGATTGAAGTGCATTGCAATTACCTCCTATGCACAGTCACCAATTTCGGAGCTTGCAGATTATGTTCTTCTGTCTCAAGGAAATGATTTATCATTTAATTATTATAAAGATTATGCACAGACAAATATGCTGGCTGTAATTGATGCTCTTTTGAATTTTGTCACCAATATTGAATTAATAAAATCAAAGCAAGCGGATAAACCGGAAATCATCCTATCGGAATACAAAGTATAAAGTAGGAGGAGCTATTGCTCCAATAGATTATTCATATATTTTAGCAACTGTTATGACTACTTTCGCATCCTTTTCTGCCTTTGCAGAAACCAATGTGGTATCTACAGAAACAACGATTTGAATTTTCAAAAACTCTTAGATAATAGTCAGTGAAGTAAGTTATCGCTTAATGATCCAACGGGTATCTTTCTTCTATAAGGCAGTTCATTAGTTATCGAATGCGAGCTCATATGTTATACATATCGCTGGGAGTTTTGATGATAAAGATGATGCAAACTCCAGAAAAAGAAAGCTTTTGACCAATTTATGGACGCGATACTATTCGACTTAGAACGTTCTGGGAGTCTGTTTTCATATTGAAGGTAGAGATTGGAATAAAAGTGCGATGTACTTTCGGATTTTGTCCAGATTAACAGGCTATAATGTAATTATAATTACTTCAGGAGGATGTTAAATGTCAAAGAATATCATATTCTATTTTTCCGGTACAGGTAACAGTCTAAAGGTGGCAAAAGATATCGCCAACGCTATTGAAGACTGTGAGCTGATTTCAATGAGGAAATCCCGTAAGTTAAGCAGTACCTACGAGCGAATTGGCCTTGTGTATCCTATTTATATTGGTGGTATGCCAGGCGCGGTTGAGAAGTTTGTAAAAGCACTTGACCTTTCAGTTAATAATAACAGCTATATTTTTGCTGTTTGTACGAGTGGAAGCGGGAGTGCCGGCGGTATGACTAATATAAGCAAAATCATCGGTGGCAAGGATGGTAAGCTGAGCTACGGCGAAAGCATTAAGTGCTTTTCTAATTATGTTGGTTTGTATGCCATGGGGAGCGATGCGGATAATAAAGCAAAGGCACAAGCACTGGCAACAAAGAAGGTTATTAAAGACATTCAAAACCTCGTTGTAAAACCACCTCTTAAAAACAGTCCGCTGGCGCTAATTCATGGGCTTTTAATAAATTCACTGGCAACAAAGGATAAAGGATTCAATATAAGTGAAGCTTGTAACGGCTGCGCAACTTGCAGCAAAGTGTGTCCTGTGGAAAATATTAAAATGCAAAATGACAAGCCAATGTTTTTGCATCACTGCGAGCAGTGTATGGCCTGTGTTCAGTGGTGTCCTAAACAAGCCATTAACTATAAAAATAAAACACAAGGCCGTGGCCGTTATCATCACCCAGACATAACTATTAAAGAGATGATTAACGAAAAGTAGCCTTGAAAGGAGCTGAAGCCATGGGCTACTTTACATCCGTTTATACCTCAGAGCTGTCGCAACGGGCAAGGGGCTATCTATATGTACTACGTGACCGCGCCGACAAGGACGGAAATGCGGCTTTAATACCCAATGCCAGAGAAATGAATCTGTCCCACGGCATTTTATTCTTCGGCAGTCTGTCAGAAGAGGAAATCAGCCAGATGCTGTCTCTCACGGAGAAGCTCAGCGCCCACCTGAATGCCGTTGATTCTACCGGGGCGGAGCAGAGATTTACTGGTCATGGACATCATCACGGTTTCGGAGCATACTGGCAATCGATAAGGGCATTCTTTCTTTGGAATAAAGTTAGGGACCTAAATGGATTGGGCTATTAAATATGTCAAATTATTCACGCCAAATGTAGTCATTGCGGCAGATATATGAAGGTATGCAGACACGGTTGTAAAGCAGAAATCCTGCTCATCCGGTGAAAATTCAAAAGATCACTGGTATGCAACCAAGAAGTTTGAGTTGCGATTGCAACAAGCTAAAATCGCAAGCCCCGGACGACATACCACAACTCACCGCCAGCTGCTCATGCTACCAAACGGCACAATTATAATAGACACACCCGGTATGCGTGAGTTGGGTATGTGGGAGGTATCCGAAAGGTATGGAGATACTGAGTATTTCTTTGCAAATATTATTGAGCCAGGTCATACTTATGTTGGCATGGATGGGTGTCATATTTTCGAAGTTTACATTGACAACAAACTGGTGAAGCAGTTTTCTTGGGAAACAGTAAATACTTATTTTATTGAAAAAGAATATAAAAAGAATTCAAATCACTTTGGCATAGGCGAATACTGGGATGAGTTTTGGGCGCTTATGGATTCTGTTCCAATGCAGGCAAGGCAGGAATATACGGATAATGAATTCTGTAAGTCGTTGGAGAATTACAGAAATCAAAGTATTCAGGACAGCATACAATCTGAAAATCCATTGGAAAGAATGTTTGCTGTTCTAGATAGGCGAGTTGGTAAAAGAAGTCTTATAAAGCTGAAAGAAACAATGGAAGAGCAAAATGAATGGCTTCAACAGTTCTATAGGTTAAGATTAAATGCGGAGAATTTTAGCGGCTAGCGTAGCCTCCAACTGCCTGGCGATTAGTTTTCATGTGCTGTCAAATTATGCCGAAATAATGTGCAGAAGAGCATTAGTCAGGAAGTTAGCATGGAATGGGAGAAAACAATACTTATACGACTGGTCAGGTATTAGAAATTCTTGGAGTATCAAGGGATGCGCTGAAATGTGTATAACCAGCCGATGCGTATTGTTTTCTGCATAAATAGATACAATAACCTGACATGATGTTGTCAGGTTATTGTGTTATAATATAGAAAAACAGGAGTGATAATATGCAGATAAACAGACTTTTTGAAATCATATACATTTTGCTTAATAAAGAATTAATAACTGCCCCTGAATTAGCGGAACACTTTGAAGTATCCGTGAGAACGATCTACCGTGACATTGACACGTTGTCTTCTGCAGGGATACCCATTTATGCTGTCCAGGGAAAGGGTGGCGGTATCTCTTTGCTTGACGATTATATCCTTGATAAATCCCTTCTTACAGAAAAGGAACAAAATGAGATATTATACGCGCTTCAAAGCCTTTCTATTGCAAAGGCGCCAGAGTCAGAGGACGTTCTTGATAGGCTAAGCCGTCTGTTCAATAAAAATAAAACGAGCTGGATTGAAGTGGATTTCAGTCCATGGGGCAGCGATGAGAAAAGGTCATTTCAGTTTACTATCATAAAGGACGCCATTTTGAGTCACCGGATTATTGAGTTCAATTACTTTAGTTCTTCCGGTGAAAAAAGTGCACGGAGAGTAGAACCGGTCAAGCTCATTTTTAAAGTACATGCCTGGTATCTCCAAGGATTCTGCCTTACCAGAAACGCCTATCGAACCTTTAAAATCGCAAGAATGGCGGATCTTCTCATGACGGAACAGGTTTTCACTGAGAGGGTCCCGGGAGAATTGAAAAACGGCGTCCAGGCGGAAAAAACTCAAAAGTGGATTCAAGTATGCTTAAGGATATCAGATGAGGGTGCATATCGAGTATATGATGAGTTTGATGAAAAAGATGTCACGAAGAATGGAGAGGGCTCATTTACTGTTACTACTCTCTTACCTGAAAATGAATGGCTGATCCGTTATATCCTGTCTTTTGGAGCCGATGTTAAAATACTAAGCCCTCCGCATATACGCGATAGGCTCCGGAATGAATTAAATAAAATTTCCAGCAAATATTAAAGATAACCTGACACGATGCTGTCAGGTTATCTTTGTTACAATGAGAATGTAAAATAATTTCAATCATAGTAAAGGAGAAGAATAATTATGACGAACAATAGCTTTCAATTGCCCAAAACCATTGAAACACACTTTCATGCGACAAATACGGAGGATTCTGATTTATTACTTTCGATTTTTGCCGAAGATGCTGTTGTTTTTGATGCCGGTAAAGAGTATCATGGGAAACCGGCTATTAAAGAGTGGAGTGACCTCGATTATTTCAGCGTACATTTGAGGCTGGAAGTCATAAATTCCGTTCAAGACGCTAAAGAGATTGTGGTTACCGCAAAATGTGACGGTGATTACAACAAAGCTGGTCTGCCCGATCCGCTGTATCTTGATTTTCATTTTACTATGGATAAGGATAAAGTTACACGACTTCGCAATGTTCTTTCCTCTAACAGTAGGGCAATTCCATTGTCGCAGCCGATTGCAGCTTTTTATCATGCTTCGGATGTCTACGATGCCGAACTGCTAGCCGCCTGCTTTGCGGAGGATGCCATGCTGGTTGACGAGGGAGAAGAGTATCATGGTCCCAAAGCCGTCAGCGGGCATATTCTTGAAGCAAACAGGAGCGCAAAGGTTATTACTGAAATCACCGATTGTGCAGAGAAAAACGGCGAAACGGTTGTCACCGCCACTATTTCCGGTAACTTCGACGGCAGTCCGATCCCACTGGATTTCCATTTCAATCTTAATGATGGGAAAATTAAAAGCTTAAATATTACGGTGGCTGGTGAATCATAAGAGTTCCGCCAAGGACATGTAGCAGTTTCTAAGTGAAAATCGATAAAAAATCGGGCCAGAAAAGTGAGTTTTTCGTCCCGATTTTTAACTCTTTTTATTTAGCTAACTTGTTGTGAGTATTTTATCCTTGGAGAATAACTTATTACTCAAAATATAAATGCCACTCCAGCCTAGCAATAATAACAATTCTGCCAGGATAACAAGCCATAGTATCTCCATGTACCCACCCAAAACACAAAATAAGGTATTAACCAGAGGAAAACCCAGGAAAGTAAACATGATAGGAAAATCTTTCCTGTAATTCAAGGAGCTAACAACTCTACGATCCCAGAACTTGATGAAAGCTAACAATAAAACACCCACAGAAATTACAGAAAGTGCAATCAACATTACCCATTGCATATTAGAAGTTCTGGTGAAAAATGGTCCCATAAAATTAAAGAAATTGGATATAGGTGAAACCAAACAAACGAGAGAAAGAATGGAAGCCAAAACCGGATATATATAACCAATTAGATTGCTGTAGCCTTTCTTTTTATGCCACCATTCACCGATTAAAATAAAGGCAGTCCAGTATCCGGCTATATAGATCCATCCTGTAAAATTCATGACAGGTTCCCCATATATGACAGGTTCACCAGGGAGAGGGTAATAACTCCACCTGCCAATGATTCCTTCTGAAGTTTGAAAAATCTGTTTTACTGCGACTGGATCCAGTGAAAAGTCAAAAATCATAGCACTAAGTCCAGTAATGAATGGTTTCGTCCATGACGGTATATTTATTGTCTTCAAAACACGTAACGTTGAATAAACGATAAGAAACTCGATAATTGGAACAGTTAATGGTACATTGAATATCATTAGGATACTGCTCCCATATGAGTAAAAACCTTCTTTTCCCAAAGATCCCATAAATACAGCAACATTTTCAAAGGCTGAGGCGTAGAAAAAGACAAAACATATGAATTGCATTAATACAATCTTTGGACGCTCTTCGTTATTAATTATATAAAAAATCATTAAAGTGGCAATTATTAAAACTAAAACATCTTGAATTATCCATACAGGAACTATGGTTATATTTCCCATTGTTTTCCCTCCATTTAAAATTATGATTGAGTTGAACGTTCAAATATATTATACTTGATACAGTGTTACTTATTCAACAGGCAGTTCGATAACATTATGTTCGATATCTTACAAATCATATAATTGTTGTTCGTTTACTGATTTATTTAGGAAGGATACTATGGCATACGAAAAAGCAGATCAACGAGTGAGATATACAAAGATGGTTATAAAAAATAGTTTACTGGAACTTATGAGAGATCGTTCAATCAGTAAAGTTACAGTGACAGATATATGCAAGAAAGCAAATATCAACCGCAATACTTTTTATTCACATTATGCGAATCAGTTTGAACTTTTATCAAATATTGAAGATGAATTATATGAAGAAATCAGACAGGTTGTGGGAGATACCATAAACCTTGAAGCTTCTGGAAAACTTTCATATGAAATATGCAAGTATATAAAAGCAAATAGCAATATATGCGAAGTTTTATTTTCAGAGAATGGGGATAAAGATTTATTAGAACGTATTCTTTATATCAGCCACGATTTTAATATTGAAAAATGGAAGAAGGAAGTAAAAAATATAGATCAAAAGTTATTCGATAATTGGTATACATTTACCGCATATGGCAGTATAGCCATAATAAAAAAATGGGTCAATAGTGGTATGAAGGAAAGTCCCAGCAAAATTGCAGCTTTTATTGATAAAGCAACAGAAGCAGTACCGAAAAGTTTTATTAATGAGCAATTTCATGGTGATAACCTGTAAATTTTACAATATAGAAAGATCAATAGAGCATTTGTTTAGACCCAAGGTACAGACCGCTTATTTTCAAGCATTTTGAAGATGAGCAATTTTTTTGTTTTAATTGAGGAAAGTAATGAGTTAGTGATAACTTTGCAGTTAACTTAGCATTTTAGCGTATGTAAGAATATTTCTTCAGCCTTTTCAACCAAGTCAAAGTCACCATCCTGCATTATCCATTGTAATGTAAGACCATTTGAAATACTGATTAATGTGGTATACAATTTGTCTACAGACCAACATTCAGGAAATTCTTTATTATTAATTCCCTTTTTAATTAAAGAGATAATTATATCTTTTATATATACATTATCAGGAATAACAGGAGAACTTTTATCGTAAAGATATTCTCTGTATATTTCACGAGTTATAGAAACACCTATATCCATTGAGGTCTGAAAATATAACCGACAAACAATCCATATTTGTTCGGCAGTCGAGCTTTTGGATATAACTGACTTAAAGATTTCTTCAGTATCATGATGAGTTTTATCAAAGTAGTGAATGATTAAGTCATGTTTAGATTTATAATGATAGTAAAATGTGGTTTTTGATATATTGCAGGCATTACATATATTCATGATAGAAACATTAGTATAGCCTTGATCTTTAAAAAGTTGAGTAGCTTTTTCTAAAATTTGCAGTTTCATGGAATCAGCCATAGTTACCTCCATATTTAAACAATAGTTAAATTATACACTTAAACCCTTCAAACTTCAATTTATATTTTGATTGACAAATACTTGATAAATATTACCACGGTAGTATAATGAAAACATAATGTATTACCACGGTAATATAAAATTATATTTAAAGGAGAATTTTATGGGGAAATTTAATAAAGTGTTAAGTCCAATTATGATCAACAAGACAGAATTTAAGAACCGTTTGTGGATTCCTCCTATGGGAACAAGTGCTGTAGAACCTGATGGTACACCAACTGACGAAATGGTGGCGTACTTTGGTAATATGGCAAAAGGTGGTGCAGGAGCTGTTGTGATTGAAGTAGCTGATGTCGATGAGCATCGCCGTTACAATAGCACTGTAATTGGTTTATTTGATGACAAATTTATGCCTAAATACAAAGAAATGGTTGATGCTATTCATGACGGTGGTTCGAAAGCAATCAGCCAGTTGCTGCATGCAGGTCCGATTCCACTTATCAAGAATGACCCAACCCAATATGGCCCGCTTTGCGCATCTTCTGTTCCTCACATCTATAACCTGAATGCAATTCCGCAGGTCATTACAATAGAACAGATGGCGGAAATCAAACAAATGTACGTGGAGGCGGCTCTCCGCGTAGTAAAAGCAGGCGTTGATGGTATTGAAATTCATTGTGCACATAACCACGGATTGCTTGGTACATTTGTTTCTTCAATTCACAACAAGAGAACAGACGAATATGGGGGAAATCTTTCTTGCAGAATGAAATACCCTCTTGAAGTCATTGAAGCGGTAAGACAAGCAGTAGGTCCTGATATGGTTCTTGGCGTTCGTATATCCGATGCTCATGATGAAGTTGATGGTATTACATTGGAAGACTCCTGCAGAATGGCAAAAATGTTTGAAAAAGCAGGTATTAACTATATTCACGCATCTCATGGTTCATTGATTTCACTTGCAAACATTCAGCCGCCACACGGCTCTCAACAGGGACTTTTTGCCAATAGAGCAAAAGCAATTAAGGAATCTGTTAATATTCCTGTAGGTACGATCGGTAGAATTACTGACCCGGAAATTGCTGAAGAATTGCTTGAAGCTGGTGTGGCAGATATTATTTTTATGGGTCGTGCTCTTATTGCAGACCCGGAACTCCCAAATAAAATTAAAGAAGGCAGAGAAGAAGATATTCGACCATGTCTTGGTTGCAACGAATGCGTAACATCATCAATGTATGGTAATGGCTTCTACTGTGCAATGAACACTTTAGCCGGACACGAATTAGAGGGTGGGGTAGTTTATGATGAAAACAATAAAGGTAAAAAAGTTTTAGTAATCGGCGGTGGCCCTGGTGGTTTGGAAGCTGCAAGTCAGGCTGCAATTGCAGGCTACGATGTAACGCTTGTTGAAAAGGCAAATTATTTAGGCGGACAGTTTGAATTAGCAGCATATCCACCAACAAAACAGGAATTTACTTGCGGTATTAAATATCTTATTAATCAGGTTAAAAAACATGGTGTAGATATCAGACTTAACACTGAAGCAACAAAAGAGTATGTTGTCGATATGAAACCGGATGCTGTTGTTGTTGCAACAGGCGGTAAGCCTATTGAAGCTAAATGGATATCAGAAAGTGGTCATCCTAATGTTATTGGTGCATGGGATGCAATCAGAGGCAACGCAAATATCGGCATTAATATAGTAGTGATTGGTGGTGGTCTTGTTGGCTGTGAATGTGCAGATATGATTGCTGCTCCGCGTTATTACAGAAAACAGTTTGCAAGAAAAGTTACTGTCATTGAAATGAAGGATTACGTAATGATAGACGATTATTCTCCACAGCGTGAGCAGTTGATGACTAGATTGATGGATAAAAATGTTGATATACTGGAAGGCGCAGCAGTAAAGGAAATTTCTGCCGATTCTATTACTTATGTTAAGGATGATGAAATAAAAATAATCAAACATGTTGATACAATAATTTCAGCAGTTGGTACTCAGTCTGTAAACGGTCTTACGGAAGAACTTAAAGATATGGATATTCCTGTTATTACAATAGGTGATGCAGTAGCTCCAAGAAAGATTCATTTAGCAACTCGTGAAGCAGCTGATGCAATTAAAAATCTTAAAATATAATAAATAACATTACATCACAAAAGAACAGGACCTCCTGGCATAGTTATTATTCTATGGCAGGAGGTCCTCGTTTATTGCTCCGTAATTAGGTTTTCTACTTCGAAGAGTCGTGGTACCTTTATTCCGTACTTTCTGGCAGCTATAATAATTTCCTCTACAGCATAGCCAACTTTAAAGTGGTTATGCGCCATAAGTGCATAAGCCATGCTTTTCGGAGAAAAAACAACATGAGTCATGATAAAACTTACGACTTTTGGCGGCAGGATGCTCAAAACTTTTGTCAAAAGATCAAGTTTTGATCCCCTCGCTTTTAATACAGGGATTATTTCTTTCAAGTTCCGGCCTATTCCATCAAGCGCCTCCCTTGAAGAAATTACTTTTTTAAAACTTCCGCTTTTTAATACTTCGGCTTCCATCGCAGCGTTGAATGCGAAGTGATTCCAGAGCCAGCTTTTTATATCCTTTTGAACAATGATCTTGAAACCTGACTGAGTAAAAAGATTACGAACCTCTAAATCCCTTTTACTGGGCTGGGATTCAAATGTTCCAAACTGAACTGTTTTGTACCACCCGCCGTACAAAGTATTTCCTTCAAATCCGCCGCCGGCACCGGGGAAGCCATAAACAATTTGATTGCGCGGAATCGGCTGAACAGCCAATTGCGGGTCTTGCCATATATTGCTGAAAAAAAGGACTGTTGCATTTCCAACTCTCGGTGCCAGGTATTTAACCACACTTGATATCTGTTCGGGGTTGACGCTTATAAAAATCAGGTCATAGTCGTGATTTTCCTTTATCTCTTCGTGCATAACAATATTCCATTTTTCTTTAACTATCCGGTCTTTTTTGCTTTTTCTTGTATCCCATAGTTCCAGGTTTACATAGGAATCGTATTGTGCCTTCCTGCCTTCGCGGACATAGAACTCAACTGTGTGGCCTGCATTTTCGAAAGCCCAGGCATACTGTGTTCCTATAACGCCGCGGCCCAAAATTAATATTTTCATAAAGCAACCTCCTGATTAATCATGTGTTGACTTTTCAACATGTGTTTGATATTCTTAGTGTACTGATTTGTGGATGGAGTTTCAATCGTTATGTTCATTCCAATTGTTGAAAACTCAACATAGTATACTGATTTGTTGAATACCCGAAGGAGAACGCTGTGGATAGAAGAATAAAAAAAACAAGGCAGTTGATTATGGATACCTTTATCGACCTGCTATCCGAAAAAGAATTTGAGAAAATTACTATTAATGACATTGCCCAGCGCGCAGATATAAACCGTGGGACTGTTTATCTGCATTATATGGATAAATACGACCTACTTGACAAGTGTATTGAAAAATATATTGAGCTGCTGCTAAATCACTGTGCCAATAGTACCGATACTAATTTAGATCCAAGTGCAATTCAAAGTGTTTTCGAATATTTGGAGGAAAATTTTACAATTTACAAGTTGCTTCTTAACAACGAGGGAGTTGGGTTTTTCCGTAGCCGCTTATATGTAATTATTGCGCAAACAGTAACCGAGGCTATGGGGGGAAAGTCAGAAAACAACAAATTTTCAAATGGTATAACCACTCATTTTTTGACATCCGGGTTTATTGGAGTATTGGAATGGTGGATCAATAATTCCATACCTTGTAGTGTGCAGGAAGTTACTACGCAGCTCCTGACCTTACTAGAACCATACACCAGGCACCTTATATCACACTAACCCTACGTGCCTGGACAACATCGGAAATTTATTGAGAACCTACAAGGATTGGAGGTCAGATATGACACAGTTCACTGAGGAAGTCCTTATAATAATAAAAAGAATTCCATATGGTAGAGTTATGAGTTATGGACAGGTTGCACGGTTTGCAGGAAATAATAGAGGTGCGAGGCAGGTAGCCAGGATACTCCATTCTATGAGCCAGAAGTATAATCTTCCATGGCACAGGATAATTAGCTCCAAAGGCTGTATATCAATCACGGATGGCAGATATGCAGCTATTCAAAGAGAACTTCTTTTATCGGAAGGCATAGAAGTATCTGAGGATGGATATATAGATATTTCGATATATGGAATATGAGTATACACAGTTGGACAGAGGGGAGCTAAGAATAAGCTTATACCGGTTGGAATATTTCGTAAGTGTGGCAAAGCTAAAAAGCTTTACGAAGGCAGCGAGAGAGTGCCATATAGCCCAGTCTGCAATTAGCCAGCAGATTAACTTGCTGGAAAAGGAGCTGGGTAATGAACTGTTTTACCGGGATAGTCACAAGGTGGAGCTGACTGCTGCAGGACAGGTATATTATGAAGATGCAAAGGCTATTATGGAGAGAAACGCTTTGTCCGTAGAAAAGATGAAGCGCATTGCAAGAGGAGAGAAGGGAACGCTTACCATTGGAATATGCGGATACGAAGAAGAGCGTATTTTCATTGACAGGATCAGGCGTTTTCATAAAGCAAAGCCAGACATCCAACTGCTGTTTTTGCCAGTAAACTATGAGGGCTATGAGGAAGGTCTTACTTCCAGACGTTATGATCTGATGTTTTCATGGCCTTATGATTTTGTAAATCATGCAGAAATCGGCTATAGTAAACTGCTGGAGTCAGAGACAGGAATTCTCTTAAGCCGGGAACATTATCTCGCAGAGAAGAAAAACATAACCATTGAGGAATTGTCTATGCAGACTCATATCCTAATATCGCCTCTTGAGAATACCAGACTCTACGATCATTATTTACATTTCTTCAGACAGGCGGACTATCCGGAGCACATAATCCGAGTACAGAATGCTTCCGTGATACGGATGATGGTGGAAATGAATCAGGGAATATCCGTGGTTCCCAGACTGGGTCTTCAACTGAACCGGGAACTTGTTTTAAAGGAAACACCGGTACCGGACCATAAAATAGAAACGGGACTGATCTATTTAAAGGAGAACCAGAAGCCATGTCTGAAAAATTTTCTTGATTATATTAACATAAGCAAATAGGATTGCACTATCTGTTTTTCCGATCCGCCAGAAGACGGATTTATGATATAGTGGATCTGTAGCAGGACTATAGCATAAAGACGGAGGAGTAAGAGATAATGATTGATTATCATAAAAAATTGTTTCAACCCATTCAGATTGGCAGGCATAAAGCGCAAAACAGAATTGAGATTGCACCAGCAGGAGCTTTTTTAAACAATCCGGACGGATCAGGAAATGAAAAATTCAGGGCATATATGAAGGACATATCGCGTTCCGGTGCTGGAATAGTCACGGTAGGTGTGTCCGATATTAACAAACAGCCTTTGGGAGGGAAGGCCCCCTGGCTGGCGAACCCAGGACTGATATCCGAATATGCAGAAACAACGGAAATCATGCATTTATACGGCTGCCTGGCCAGCATTGAACTAGTTCCCGTAAGACAGATGCTCAGCCCTGGATTTGCTGTAGCTACCCAGTCGTCCAGGGAAGAGATCCGTGAGTTGATTGACGAATACGCAAAGGCAGCTGATTTTTGTCTAAAAGCAGGGTTTGATATGATCATGATTCATGGAGGACATGGAAATGTGCCCGGTATGTTTTTTTCAGAAAAGTACAACAAACGAAACGATGAATACGGCGGTTCTTTTGAAAACCGGTGCCGTTTTGGAGAAGAACTCCTTGATGCAGTGCGCAGGGAAGTGGGAGACAAGCTTGCCATTGAATACCGTATCAGCGCGGAAGAATTGACGGCTGACGGCATGGGAATAGAAGAAACTCTTAATTATGCAAAAAAAATTCAGGATAGAATTGATATTCTTCATATTTCCAGAGGATTGTTGGAAGAAGATTCACTGCTTCCTTATATTTTTTCGCCTGCATACTTTCCCAGAGGCTTAAACCTGGAGGCTGCCAAAGTATTTAAAAAAGAACTATCGATCCCAGTAAGTGTAGTGGGTGGTTTCAATCTGGATCTGGCTGCTGAAGTCGTTGAACAGGGAGATGTGGATATGGTTGCCATGATGAGGAATATGCTGGCCGACCCTCTTAGCATTAGGAAGGCCAAGGCTGGAAAATCTGCAGATATAAGACCCTGCGTCCGTTGCAATACTTGTATTAACCAGACCCATTCAAAAATGCTTGGAATCTGCTGTGCAGTGAATCCGGAAATAGGCAGGGAAACCTGGTATTCAGGTATAGAATCCAAAGCAGGCAAAAAAAAGGTGGTCATGGTGGGTGGAGGACCCGGGAATCTGGAAGCAGCGCGTACGGCAGCTGACCGCGGACATCAGGTAGTGATACTGGAAAAAGAGAAGGAATTAGGCGGAGCTTTGCGTATGGCATGTGCAGCTGAATTTAAAGCTGATTTAAAAAAATATCTGGATTGGTCGATTTATACGGTTGTGAATCATAAGAATATCCGTGTCTGCCTGAACACCAATGCCACTGCAAACGTGATCCGTGGGGAAAATCCCGATGCAATATTTCTTGGAATTGGTTCAAAGCCGGTTCTTCCGGCGTTTACAGCCAGTAAAAGCGGCAAGGTGGTATGGGTAGGAGATGTGGAATTGAAAAAAGCTGAAACCGGCAGCGACGTGATTGTGGTGGGAGCTGGTTTTACCGGAATGGAAGCTGCCCTTGCTCTGGCCAGAGAGGGAAAGAAAGTAAGAATTATTGATATGATTCCGGAGAGCAGGATCGGCGCAGATGGCGTTCATATCAGCATAATTGGACTTAAGAAACTGCTTCTGGAAGCAGGCGTTACATTTATCTGTGAAGTAAAACTTGAAGATGTAACGGCGGAAGGGGCGATAATCAGCCGGAAAGACATAAGCCGGGAGCTGCTTACTTGTGATACAGTGGTTCTGTCTCTGGGAGTTCGCACGGATGAAGCGGAAGTGGAGGCTCTTTCCCATCTGGTGGAGGAGACCTATATCCTGGGAGACTGTGCTACGAAGGGAGGAACCCTGTATAATGCCGTGAAGATGGGACATGCCCTGGCTATGGACCTGTAAGTGAGATAGATGATCAGGCAGCCAACATGGGAAAGTCCGTAGATGAACAGGCACATTTAATCCGATTTTTGGAATATAATTTGAAGTCTCGATTGATAAAAAGAAAGGATGTATATAAATATGGAAAATTTTTTTGACTTAACTGGAAAAGTAGCTGTAGTAACAGGAGCAAGTTCAGGGCTTGGTGCAGATGCCGCACTAGCCTATGCAAAAGCAGGAGCAGACGTTGCATTACTGGCAAGACGTATTGAAAAGTTAGACGAAGTAAAAGAAGAAATTGAGAAAACAGGCAGAAAGGCAGTTGCAGTTGGATGTGATGTTACAAATGAGGAAAGTGTAAAAGCAGCAATGCAAACCGTACTTGATACCTTCGGGCACATTGATATTTTGTTAAATAATGCAGGAATTGCTGTTGGTGGTGGTGTAGACAGCATGTCTGTGGAAGATTGGGATAAATCCTTTGATACGAATGTGAAGGGAGTCTTTTTAGCAAGCAAATATGTACTTCCACAGATGAAGGAAAGAGGCTATGGTAAAATTATTAATATTGCATCCGTAAATGCAGTTGTTGCAGATAAGTTTGATGTATTTATCAGACATTCCTATAATTCATCCAAAGCTGCAGTGGTTGGATTAACAAGAGGTATGGCAGCATCTTATGCAAAATATGGTATCACTGTAAATGCCATCGGGCCGGCTCTTTTTGAAAGTGAAATGACGAGTGAAACTTTATTTAAGTCAGAAAATTTTCTTAACCAATATAATACATTGAATCCGGCAGGACGTCCAGGAAGAAAAGGGGAATTAAATGGTACAGTTCTCTATCTTTCCAGTGATAGTTCCAGTTATGTTCAGGGCCAGTTCATAATCGTAGATGGCGGCGGAGCTCTTGTATAAGATTAAATACTTAGACTTTTCCAGCACCTCATCTTAAAAACACGTCCATAGTTTTGAATACAAACAAAACCGGACGTGTTTTTAATTTTGCATATTATATATTTCGCTAAATCAAGTGATATTCTTTGAGAAGTTTTTCAATATCTGTACCCGCAATCTTCTTCATAGCTTCATTAAATACAACTTTAATATTGGGGTCAAGTTCTAAATCTATAATCCTTTTACCATCACCCAATTTTGAAGTGGCATTAAGCAGATCACGAACATCATACGTACTTCCCCATACTTCGGGTACGCCTCGGTCAATATCCAGAAGCGTATAGACACTTTCCATAGCGGTACGGACAGAGTATTCAATTGTAAAAATCGTATCACGTTTTGTCTCAGCAAACTGACCAAGGAAAGCAAAGTTTACGCTGCCTGCAGGAATAACGTCAGGACGGTCACCTGCTTCTCGAGGCATAAAGAATGCAGTTATATAAGGCATCATACAAGGTACCGTGTTTGCGCTGCGTTCGGCCATATCCTCAATTTCATTTTCCGGTACACCGATGTGATACAGCCACTCCATACAGATTTCCTTGCCTGTGCATTCACGCATAGGTTTTTTGACATAATTACCGGGTTTGTCAGTAAATAAACCGTATATCCAGCCAACCAACTGATCCTTAGGCTGGTTACGGAAATGAGGCTGACGGTTAAACGTCCAGCTGAGCAGCCAGTTGGAATCCTTAGCAGTTACAATGCCACCGGTAACCACCTTGCCGCTAAATGGATCACGTTTACAAATATTCTGGATGTATGGAGGGATTCGGTTATCAAGCGTAGTCACGGTTGCAGACATCCAGTTACTTTGCTCTGCATCATAGCAGAATTTATCCGGGTGACCGAAGGCTGGATCCTGAGCCGCTATTTTGCGCCACATATCCCAGCCGCCGCCCTGCTTTATTTCAGAGTTGAAAGATGCAGGAGTGTTTTGGCTGCCGATAGAGGAGTTTTCAACACATCCACCGTTTGTGATAAATACTAAATCGTTTTCAGTCAGATCGATTTGCTCTTTCGTATTGTTACGGTTGATTTCAATGCAAGTTGCAATTTTTTTATCTTCTTTAGTATCAAATAAAATATTTTCCACCTTGGTTCCGTAATGGAACTGGACATCATGAGCTTCCAAATACTTGACTAAGGGCAGAATCATGGACTCATATTGGTTGAGCTTTGTGAAGCGGACTGCCGTGAAATCAGGCATACCACCAATATGATGAATGAATCGTTTTATGTAAAGTTTCATTTCCAGTGCACTATGCCAATTTTCAAAAGCAAACATGGTACGCCAGTACAGCCAGAAATTTGAATTCAGAACTTCGTCGCTGAACAATTCAGAGATACGCCGGTTATACAGAGCCTCGTCCGGTGTGAAGAATAGTCGCATAATCTCCTGCATGCCTTTGTCTGACAACGTAAACTTGCCGTCAGTGTGCGCATCTTCACCGCGATTAACTGTAGCACGCATGAGAGAACTATTCGGGTCATGCTTATTGAGCCAATAGAACTCATCAAGTACACTGGCACCTTCCTTTTCCAGCGACGGAACAGAATGGAATAAGTCCCATAAGCACTCATAGCGATTATCCACCTCGCGTCCACCGCGAATTACAAATCCAACATCATCATATTTGCAGCCATCGCAGGCGCCGCCTGCCAAAGTATCCTTTTCTAAAATATGGATTCTTTTTCCAGCCATCTGTCCGTCTCGAACAAGAAAAGCTGCGGCAGCTAGTGAGGCAAGACCTGATCCAATGAGATAGGCTGATTTGCCGTCAACACCTTCTGGTTTTTCTGGTCTAGCAAGTGCTTCATAATTTCCTTTAGAATAATACATAGTGATTACCTCCATGATTATTAGTTTGTCTTAATATCATCAGTATATTATCTATTGAAATTATTACAATCAACAATATAGCTGTTTTGTTAAGAATCACATCATGCCGGCAATATTGTATAGTTTTTAATCATTTTGAGTGATTTGATTAGATCTGTTAAATTCATACCGGTTTAAGGCTCTTGATACATCTCCATGAATCAAAATGCTGACCTGATCAATAATTAATTGAGGGTCTTCACGCATGCCCTTTTTGATCCAATCCAAAAGTAAGCCAACAAAGGCAAAATTGTAAAAGTTTGCGATGAATTTTTTATCTGATTCCGTAACAGACATGCCCACTGCTTTTTCCTCGACAACTCCGAACAGCAAGTCAAAGGTTATTGCATAAAAATAGTCTTCGATTTTTTCTTTACTGATTGAATGATATACATTTGTAATAAATGGTTTGTTTTCAAGAACCATTTGAAATGTTTGTAAAAAACCTTGCTGCCAAGTCTCATATGTTTTTTTTCCGTTAATTGCTCTTGCAGTTTCTTCATTACAAGTCCATTCAATTAAATCATAAATATCTTTAAAATGGTAATAAAAGGTCATTCGATTGATTCCGCAATCTTTTGCAATGTCTGAGATGGTGATTTTATTCAGTGGTTTCTGTAATAAAAGATTTTTGAGCGAGGTTTCCAGAGCCCGCTTTGTAATCTGCGACATTCAAAAGGCCTCCTTAGTGTGATTTGGTATTTAATTATATCATATATTTCATGATCGTTAAAGTTGTGCTTTCAATCACATGATTCCCGAGAATTAAAAAAGTAAATTTCACTCCCACTCATGCTAACCAGAAGTGTTCAAGAAAAAAAACTTCAATTTTTCGGTTGAGTCCTTGTTAAGGCTGTAAGTATCTTTTACCCTCCCCTGCTCCAGATGAATAACATCTGTGCAGCAATGTAAAATTAGTTCCAGATCATGTGTAATGACAAATATAGTTTTGCCGGTTTTGCTCAAGTCCTTAATACAGTCTGAGACCTTGTGCATATGCCTATAATCTAAGCCGCTGGTAGGTTCGTCAAATAAAATAATGCTTTTTTCCGCTGCAATAGCACTTGCAATGGCCACACGTTGTTTTTGCCCGCCGGATAAAGCCATCGGATGTTTTTCTTTTAATGACAGTAAATCAAGACTCTTTAAAATTTCTTCCGATTGTTTCTCTTTTTCTTCGTCTGTAACGTTGACTTTATCTCTCATACTAAGCAGGACTTCCTCCATGACACTTTCTGTAAAGAGTTGATGATTTACATCCTGCATTACCATATAACTATAATTTAATCCTTTTTTAACAGCGCATTTTTTACCTTCCACTTCAAGAATGCCTTTACACTTTTTTTCAAGACCACATAAACATTTAGCAAATGTGGATTTACCTGCCCCATTATGTCCGATAACAGCTACAACAGCACCTTTTTTTATTTTAATATCATGAATCCCTACTCCATGAATCTTGTCTTTATAAGTGTAACTCAAATCGGATAATTTAATTAAGGAAGTGCTATGGGGGACATAATCATTTAAATAGGAAAGCTTTTCGATACTTAAGGGTCTTATTCCACGCTTTTGGGATTCTGTAACACTTAAATTTCTGATTTTTTCTGCAGGTAGTTCTTCCACAATTCTACCGTCTCTCATAAGAATTAAGCGGTCAGCCAATTCTCGTAAAAAATATAGCCGATGTTCTGCAATGATAATTGTCCGACCTTCCTTTTTCCAGTATGCAATCATATTGCGAAGATCTCCAATTGCTGCAATATCCAGATTAGAGGAAGGCTCATCCAGAACTATAATTTCAGATTCTGCAACGGAAACACTGGCACATGCAATTTTTTGCTTTTCTCCTCCGCTTAACTGAAAAATACTTCGATCCATTAAAGGTTGAAGATTAAAATCAGATACCGTTTTTTCGATTCTTTCGGAAATTTCAGATATGGATATACCTTGGTTTTCAGGCGCGAAAGCAAGTTCACTAGTGGTATCTATATTAAAAAATTGAGACCGGGGATTTTGAAATACACTGCCTACATAGTTTGAAGTCTGATAAATAGGTTCCTTACTGATGTTTTTACCATGAATAAGAATCTCTCCGGTAAGATCACCTTCAAAAAAGTGAGGAATCAGTCCATTGATCAATCGGGTCACTGTAGTTTTTCCACAGCCAGAACCACCGGTAATCAGTAATGTCTCTCCTTTGTGTATCGTAAGATTAATATCTTTGATTCCATCCAGTTCTTTGCCACCGTTGTATGTAAAGCAAACATTTTTAAATTCAATCATAAAGTCAACCCTTTCTTTAATTAATGATATATAACAATAGACCGGTTAAAGAAATGGAAGCGATTATGATATCTGCCAGATGAAATCCTATCTTGCAGATGTTTGTACGTTTGATTTCGCTGCCAAGACCCTTTGTTAAAGAGGCTGCAGTAAGCTCCTCCCCTATTTTTACAACTGACATTAAAAGAGGGACTATTTTATATTCCAGATAAAGAACAGGACTTCTGAATATCCTGCTTCTTTTGATTCCCCGCATCATCATAGCGGTATTAATGGACTGGGATTCTTCTATAATTGTAGGGATAAAACGAAACATGACAGAGAGCGGAATTATAATCTTATCAGTCAGATACATTCGTTTCATAGCACAATTGAACTCACTGACGGTAGTAGTGGATAGTAAATAATAACCGGCGATTAAACCTGGGACGAATCTTGTTATAAGACCCGAACAAATCAATATCACAAAGCTGCTTATGCCTTTTGTATGCATAAGCAGCACCGATTCAGCAAAAGAAGCAGTAAGAAAAACGACTGAATATAAAAAACCACTTTTCAGTCTTCCTTCACTTATCAGCAGTACAGCAGGTAATATAGCAAGCATAATACGGGCAATCATATCATAGCCGATCACCCCTCCGCTGATTAATACAATGCTTACAGAGGCAGTCATTAGTATTTTTGTCCTTGGGTCAAGCCTCAGTCTTGATTTTGGAACCCCAAGCATAATGTTGCTTTGCACGAGATACCTCCTTCTAAGCAATACCTGCTTTTTTGAAATGTTTCTTTAACACTGCCTTCCCAAGATAAGCACCTGCAGTACCGCCAGCAATGGCAAGCAATATCATACAGTAAAATACCCACATTGGTGTAAGCTTCATTAAAGTATCTGTGTATGTATCGCCATAACCGGCACGTATGGCAGCAAAATAGGTTTCTCTCATAAAAAAGAATGGAGCAAGTGCACCTAATATCCATTCACTGAAAACTACGTAGCCAATGAGCAGATTTTTCCAAGAGAGATAATTGCCGGCTTTCATAACCAGATCTCCTAAAAAGCCGAACGCAGATCCAGATACCAAAACAGGCCAAGGATGTCCGGTAATAAACATAAGGATACCTAGTATAGTTCCGGTTATTGTAACCATACCAAACTTCTTCACCTTGGTTAAATAGAGAACAAAGGGGATTCCTGCCACAAGTGGACAAAAAAGTGGGAGCAAGACTAAAAATATAGGAATATATCCTAACATTCCAGTTGCAAAAAAGCATACAAAATATAATGCGGTAAACATTCCAACATTAATTAAATCTTTTGCTTGTAACCTTTGATTCATAATAACCTCCGTATGTAATTATAATAATAAATAGCAATGGTTAGCATGAACTAACTATAACACATGAAAAGTAAATGTCAATAAAAAATTATGGTTATAGATAGTCTTGACAAGCAAAAAACTATGTGATAGTATGTTAACGACGTTAGCTAACTACGTTAACATTCTATCACTAATAAGGAGCAAACTATGCCAAAAGATAAAAGCGATACCTACAATAGAATCATTCCGGTAGCGAAGAAGGAATTTCTAAGTAAGGGCTTTGAAAAGGCTTCCATGCGAGCAATCGCTTCAGATGTAGGTATGAGTGCGGCAGGAATCTATCGGCACTTCGCAGATAAGGAAGCTATGTTTGAAGCGCTTCTGGAGCCCCTATACAAAGAATTCGAAATACGATTCAAACAGCAGCGCGACCGTGCTTATAGATTCATGGATAACAACTGTCTCGATGATATGTGGGGGGAAAATACAGATCTGGAGCTGTTCATGGAGCTGGTATATGGATATTTTGATGAATTCAAACTCCTCATATGCTGTTCGGAAGGAACAAAACATGCTGATTTTATTCATGATTTCGTAACCATGGAACAGAAAGAGACAATGGAATTTCTTGAAGCAGCCCGAAGTCAGGGTATTCATGTGAATGAAATTGATCCGAAAGAATTACATCTTTTGCTTAGTGCATATTACACCGCTGTATTTGAAGTGGTTGTCCACGACTTTAGCAAAGAGGAATCAAATCATTATCTGGATACATTACAGAAATTCTTTTATCCAGGATGGAGAGCAGTCTTGGGACTATAAAATAGGCCCTGATTTTTCGAACTGCGGTTAGCAAAAACTAACCGAACAAGATGAATAAAAGGAGGAATCAATATTATGAAACCCAAAAAGGAGAATGCTATTAGAATCCTGTTTCAGTTTGTAGGTGAAGAAAAAGGGAAAATGACATTATCAGTCATATTTGCAATTTTAGGAGAGCTGTTTGGAATGCTTCCTTTTCTCACAGCAGCCATGCTGGCAAATGAGGTTTATGCAAAAACAGCATCTCTCAGCAAAGCTGTATTCTGGTCAGGATTAGCAATACTTGGAGTTGTTTTCCGGACGGTATTATGCGCGGCTTCATCAAAAAGGAGCCACAGGATTGCGTTTACAATCTTAAAAAACATTCGAAGGACAATTGCGGATAAAATGAAGCGGGTTCCAATGGGTGTGATGTTAGAAACACCCTCCGGGGCTTTTAAAACCCTGATGGTCGATAATGTGGGTAAATTGGAGGATTCCGTTGCGCATATGATTCCTGAGGCGCCTTCCCAGATTGCGGCACCCTTTTGTTGTATTTTATTAATCTTTATCCTTGACTGGAGAATGGGACTGGTATCTTTAGTTACGATTCCATTGGGAATTCCATTTATTATGGGGATGATGCGGGGATATTCTGAGAAGATGGAGTTGTATTTACGCTCAGGAAAAGAAATGAATGCTTCGCTTGTAGAGTACGTAGGAGGAATCCAGGTTATAAAAGCCTTTGGAAGAAGTGGAGAATCCTATGGGAAATTTTCTGATTCGGTTCATTTTTTTCACGACAGCACAATTGCATGGTGGAAACAATGCTGGTTCTGGATGGCAGCAGTGAAAGCAATCATACCGTCCACCATGCTTGGCACACTGCCGGCAGGAGCTTGGCTGTATATGAATGGAGAGATATCTTTACCTGTTTATATATCCTGTATCATCATTCCGTTAGGGTTCATAGCACCACTTATGAAGCTTGCCTTTGGCAGTGAACAGCTTACGACGATCATGGCAAATTTGCAGCCAATCAGAGAGTTCCTGGCAATCAAGGAGCAGAGCAGACCAAGTGAAAAGGCGGCTTTAAAGGATACTTCTTATTCCTTTGAAAATGTGTCTTTTTCATACAATGATTCAAAGAAAGTACTACATAATATCTCCTTTTCAACTGCTTCAGGCACTATGACAGCAATCGTCGGGCCGTCTGGTTCCGGAAAGTCTACGATTGCAAAACTTATGGCAGGCTTTTGGGATGCAGATTCAGGAGTTTTGAAATATGGTAGTGAGGATATTAAAAATATACCCTTTGAACAGCTCATGGGAGAAATCAGTTATGTGGCGCAGGATAATTTTCTGTTTGATATGTCCATAAGAGAAAATATACGTATGGGCAATCCCATGGCCAATAATGAGGAAATTGAGCAAGCTGCCAAAGCGGCAAACTGCCATGAGTTTATTTTGAAGCTGGAACATGGATATGATACGCTGGCTGGAGATGCGGGCGACCGGCTTTCCGGTGGGGAAAGACAGAGAATCACTATTGCCCGTGCCATGTTGAAAAAGAGTAATGTTGTTATTTTAGATGAAGCAACAGCATATGCGGATCCAGAAAGTGAGGCTTTGATTCAGGAGGCTGTAGGAAGATTGGTATCAGGAAAGACATTGATTGTTGTGGCTCACAGACTTTCCACAATTCAATATGCGGATCAGATTTTAGTAATAGATCATGGAGAGATAATGGCAAGAGGAACCCAGAAAGAGCTTCTTGATACCTGTACCTTATATAAAACTATGTGGGAACAGAATATAGGATCGGTTGATTATACAGATAAAGGAGGAGACGCTGCATGCTTACTATGATTCTAAGAATATTAAAAATTTCCGGGAAGAATAAACCGAGAATATTACTAGGTATTTTCTTTAATATACTGAAAACTTTCTCAATGGCACTGATGATTTTTGCAATATTACTGATATTAAATAATCTTCATACGCTGAATAGTAAAGTGATTCTGCATGCACTGTGGATTACTTTAGGCAGCATTTCAGGCAGATTTTTGTTTCAATGGCTGATGGATATTACTATGAGTGCAAAAGGATTCGATATGTTCCGTGATTATCGCCTGAACATTGGAGACAGATTAAAGAAAGCACCTATGGGTTATTTTTCAGAGCAAAGACTTGGTACGATACAGACTGTTTTAACTTCTACAGTGGTTGAATTGGAACAGTATTCCATGCTGGCTATCACAGATATAACCGGTGGGATCTTTATGGCACTTATCATAACAATTTTGTTTCTGTTTTACAGTCCCTTATTTTCTCTTTTAACTCTGGCTGGCTTAGGCATTGGTATGTGGGTATTGCATATTATACAAAGAAGGGGCGTAGAGCATACACCGTTAGTTCAGGCAGCGCAGGAAAACCTTACTACCCAGTCACTGGAATATATTCGTGGAATTGCGGTTATGCGTGCGTTTTCTGTCAGTGAAAATAAGGAAGAGGCAGTATATGAAGCCTTTGAACGTAAAATGCAGGCTGATTTGTATCAGGAACATGCGGTAGCTGGATTGTTAAAATGGTATGCTGCTGTATATAAAATCACCGGTGCATTGTTAATGTTATCGTCATCTGCTTTATATCTTGCAGGATCCATTACACTTCCTTATTGTCTGATGTTCATTATCTGTGCCTTTTTAGTATATGCAGAAATGGAACAGATGGGAGATGGAGCGTTTCTGGCAAAAAAAATAACTACCGAGCTTAACCGTCTGGAAAATGTGACAAATATGCCGGTTATGGATACCAGCGGCAAAGTATTAAATTTAAAACGTTTTGATATTGAGCTTAAAGATGTATCCTTTGGATATGACAGCCGTACCATTATTGACCATGTTTCACTGAAGGTACCACAGGGGACTACCTGTGCTATTGTTGGACCTTCCGGTTCTGGAAAAACAACACTTTGTAATCTGATTGCACGATTCTGGGATGTCAAAGAGGGAGAGGTCCTTATTGGTGGATATCAAATCAGGGATTATACGGCAGATAGCTTACTGAAATATATCAGTATGGTATTTCAAAATGTTTATCTGTTTCATGATACAATTGAAAACAATATCCGCTTTGGAAATCCGGATGCTACGAAAAAGCAGTTAATGGAAGCTGCAAAAAGAGCAAGATGTCATGATTTTATTATGGGATTACCAGATGGGTATCAGACCGTTGTCGGTGAATCAGGTTCTACGTTATCAGGCGGAGAGAAACAGAGAATATCCATTGCAAGAGCAATTTTAAAAGATGCTCCAATTATCATTCTGGACGAGGCTACTTCCAGTGTGGATCCTGAAAATGAACATGAACTGCTTGGGGCAATAAAAGAATTAACAAAAGGAAAAACTCTGATATCAATTGCACATAGATTAACTACCGTCCGGGATGCGGATCAGATACTTGTAATTGATTCGGGAAGTGTTGCGCAGCATGGAACTCATGAACAGCTTATAAAGGAAGAAGGGATCTACAGCAGATTCTGGAAGCAAAGAAGAAGTGCCAGTGGATGGAAATTATAGTGGAGGATGTAGTAAAGAAGGGTAGAAAAGATGAGTAATTATGTAACAGCTTTAATAAACGTCGGAAAACAGGATATTGAAATTGTCGGTGGAAAAGGAGCAAATCTAGGAGAATTATTACAGGCGGGCATCCGGGTGCCAGATGGCTTTGCAGTGACAACGGAAGGCTTCCGCACATTTATACAGGCGAATGAAATAAATTGTGAACTGACAGCTGAGGCCATACAGGAAAAAATCCGTGCAGGCAGATTTTCAAAAGATATACAGTCAGAAATCCTTGCGATGTATGACTCAATGGGAACCAATAGAAGAGTGGCGGTCCGTTCCTCTGCAACCGCAGAGGATTTACCTGAGGCAAGCTTTGCAGGACAGCAGGAGACTTATTTGAATGTAATGGGAGCAGAGGAACTTCTTAATAAAATCAAAGACTGTTATGCATCCCTGTTTGGTCAGCGGGCAGTGGCATATAGAAAGAATCATGGATTTCTTAATAAAGACGTAGCTCTTGCTGTAGTTGTACAGGAGATGGTGGAAAGTGAGAGTGCAGGGGTTTTGTTTACTGCAAATCCAATGACTGCAAACAAAGATGAAATGCTGGTCAATGCATCATTTGGTCTGGGGGAATCTGTAGTATCAGGAGCTGTTACACCAGATAGTTTTTTGTTGGATTCCAATGGTAAAATCAAAAAGAAAGTTCTTGGAAGTAAGGAAACTCAGATAATCTATTGTGAAAAAGGAACCAGGACTATTTCTACGAAGAAAGAGCAGCAGGAATCCTTTGCTGTTACTGAAAATCAGCTTCAAAAATTAGCGGAACAAGGAAAGCGAATCGAAGAGCATTATAAAATGCCAATGGATATTGAGTGGGGTATCTGTGGAGGTAATGTCTATATTCTGCAGGCCCGTGCCATTACGACCCTTAAAAATCAGGCATGTCCTGTTGAGACACCATCTTTAGCGCGGTCATTAAATAGCTGGCAGAAAAAATTCGTAAATAGTGTGATAGAACATTGGCCGAGGGCAGTTTATCCTCTGGATTTTGAAGTAGGGATGATATTACAAGATATAAAAGAGTTTTTAATTCAGGAACTGGGTATTACAATGGGAACCACAATTGCCATTGATCAAAAAGGTTATTCTTATATTTCGAAGCTCCATATCAAATTCAATTCCAATTTATTTCATATTATGAGAACAATAAAAGAATATCAGAACAAAGAACAGAATCTTGTAAAAGGCAAAAGCGCAATCAGAGAGATACGTAATACATTGGAAAAGCTATCAGTTGTGGCTGAGAAAATGGATGCTGAAATGAGTGCGGCTGAAACCATGGAGTTCATGAAACAGCTGATAGAAGTACATAGACAGATTTCGTATACAAGATTTCGTTATTATATTTTTCCAGGAGTATTATTTGGGAGAAAATTGCAGAAATATTTAAAAAAAGCTGGAAATATCAGTGAATATGATTTGCTGAGCGAGCTGGATTATAAAACTCTTATTATGAATCGGCAAATGCAGCAGATGGCAGAAAAAATCATAAAGGAAAAAGAACTTTGTAAGGCACTGCAAGATGGAAGAGAATATGCCTGGCTTAAGAAGAATTTTGCCATGCAGTGGAAGATGGTGGATGAGTTTCTGGAAGAATACGGTTGGAAATCAGATCTTTGCTGCTATCCCTATTCTTCGGTTTCGTGGAATGAAAACAAGGAGCATTTTCTGGTGATACTTAATTCGGTCATAAAATCCGAAATAAGTAAAGAGGAGGGAACGCAAACAATACAGACAGGAAAGTATGAGCAGATAAAACAGCGGCTGATGGAGCAGGTACCCGAGAGAAAAAAACAGAAACTACAAGAAGACATTGCCTTTTACCGTACTTGTATGGTGGGGCGTGAGGATACCCAGTACCTTTGGGAGACCGGATTTGCACTGCTTAGAAAATTGCTGGGGCATTTAGAACTCCTCTGGACAGTTCAAACGGGTGATTTGAAATTTCTTTTTCAAAATGAATTGTGGGAAGCTTGTAGAAGGGGATATTTGAATAATACAGATAAACAGAATCTGGATGCTAGAAAAACGGTTCGTGTAAAAGCGGAGGAAGCATGGTACAGACTTGGATTTGAAACTTTAAAAGCAAAGGGAGATGGCCTTTTGGGAGAATCGGGAAGTGCAGGAAGTGTGACAGGAAGAGTCTGTATTGTGAAGGATAGTCAGGATTTTCATAAATTGGAAAAGGGGGATATTCTGGTCTGCCATTTTACGGATCCGGAATGGACGCCGCTTTTTGCTCTGGCATCAGGAGTTGTAGCGGATACCGGAGGCGCACTGTCCCATGCAGCGATTGTTGCAAGGGAATATAAGATCCCGGCAGTTCTTGGTGTTGGAACAGGCACCATAGATTTAAGGGACGGTGATATTGTATTTGTGAATGGTGATAAAGGCGTGGTAAAAAAAATTACCTGATCAGAAACAATAACGAAAATGAACGAGATAAAAAATATCACCGCCATCAAGATGGTGAGAAAAAAGTAATAAATCATATTAGTTTTGCTTTACAGAAAAACACAATGACAGCAATTGTTGGACCAAGCGGATCGGGTAAAACTACTATAGCAAGCCTGCTGGCAAGATTTTGGGATATTAAAGAAGGAGCGATCTATCTGCAGGGAACCGATATCAGGAAGCTTCCCATAGAAATGCTGATGAACCAGATAAGCATGGTATTTCAAAGGGTATATCTTTTTGAGGATACTATTTATAACAATATTTTAATGGGGAGAACCGGAGCAACGGAAGCAGAAGTATTTGAAGCAGCAAAAAAAGCTCGCTGTTATGATTTTATCATGAAATTACCGGAAGGCTTTAAAACACTTGTGGGAGAAGGTGGCGCAACATTATCAGGAGGGGAAAAGCAAAGGATATCTATTGCACGATGAACAGGGAAATACCTATGCCTGTTTTATAAAAAAACTGAATCAGAAGGGGAACTGGAGTTTGTAGCAGGGTAAGAATTGAGCCGGCCAATGAGAAGATATCTCGTTAGCTGGCTTTTTAACGGAAATGAATTGACATCGTAAAAAAAAGGGTATAGCATAACAACAGTTATGTTGGAGGAATCATGGATACAAGAGAATGAAAAAAGTCTATTAAATCGTGAATAGTACGAGAGGATAGGCTTTTTTGCTTAACATAATAAATGTAACGAAGAATAAAAGAGTGAAGAGAAAGGAAGAATGAAAATGAGTGAAAAAAGACTGAATTATGGGAATTGGGTGCCGCTGAACATGATTCGTCCATTATGGGGAGTAAGCGGAATATGGTTAGTTGTTATTATAGCAAATGGATTTGTGTTTCAAAATATAATAGGAGGCATAATTTCTATATGTTTGTTTGTGGCATTTGCCGGAATGAGTTTTTATATGCAGATCTGCCGTAATGTGTTTTCCTTCGAAAAAGGTGGACTAATGGGGCAAATACATGATTTTTTATTAGATCATATGCAATGGGATGGGCAGGGAAAATTATTGGATATTGGATGCGGAGCCGGCGCTTTAAGCATTAAATGTGCAAAGAAGTATCCTCAAGCTGCGATTACAGGGGTAGATTATTGGGGAAGTGAGTGGAATTACGCCAAGGAACAGTGCGAGAGCAATGCGAAGATAGAAGGAGTTGAAAAAAGGATTATATTTCAAAAAGGTGATGCTGCTGAATTAGATTTTGCAGATGAAACCTTTGGTGCAGCAGTAAGTAACTTTGTTTTTCATGAAGTAAGATCACAGCCAGTCAAGCAACTAGTAGTCAGAGAAGCTCTTCGTGTTGTAAAAAAAGGTGGTGTATTTGTGTTTCATGATATGTTTGAACAAAAGAAGCTCTATGGTGATATGAATGCATTTATTGAACAGCTCAGGAAGGAAGGGATTACAGAAATACATTACATAGCGAATACAGAAAAGGAGACGTTTATACCGGGTTTTCTGAGCGCACCGTGGATGCTGAAAAATATGGGATTAATATATGGAGTAAAATAGAACATTAGATTAAAATTAGCTAAACAATGCCTTATCCTCTGTAATCCATCCAGAGTATGCACCGGTGGTAAACGGAAAGCTGGTAATAAAGTATTGACTTAATTTTTTTATTAAAAGACATCAGATCAAGGCAGACACGCATATAAATGCGCATCTGCCTATCAGTTATTCTGAAGCTGGAATAGTTATGTATGAACCATCCGCTCCAATGGCATAAACAATTTCTTTCACGCCGTTGGATACAATAACCTGGCCGATCTCAAGATTTGGATCTTCATTGTCTGTCGCCAATCCGTTTTGCATAAGGTCTTTTTTATCAGTATATAAAGTGATCTCTGTATTATTTTTACCTACAAATTGCAGAGAATCAGGATTAGCCTTTGCGTAAGCGAAACCACATGTTAACAATCCTATTACAACCATCATACTTATTGCCGACAATGGTTTTTTGATTTTATTAGGCATAAAAACTCGTATAATCCAATTAACTCAGGTGGTAATTGGATTATTTCCTTTCTCCCCAAATTACTGGGTATTTTAATCCTTCTCTGATATATTTTGAAAAGGAACTGTGTAACCACAGCTTTATTGAAGTAAGCAAAGAAACTCAGAGAAGGTAAACCACATTGAATTGCTTATGTGGCGAACTGCTGATTATTAATTTATCAATGGAATCACCTCCTAAAGGTAAGTATAAATATATTATTAGTTAATTAAGCATGTTGGTGTAACCTTGTATTGTGAGATTTAATCACCAATATCCTGTGCTTTCATCTTGTCTAATTCTGCTTTTTGTCTCTTTTTGTATTTTTCTCGTCCAGAAATCCACCCCTCTGTTATAAAGAGGTTAAGCACTAGGAACACAATAAAGGAGGTGTTATTAAAAGGAATTATACCAGTTGCTAAAATATAGATAGTAAAAGCTAATGCGAGCAGGGGGATAAGTCCACCCCAAAGTGGGTTTTTAAGCTTTGTGCAAAGCAAATCCTCTGCAATCCATAAGATAACAGTAATGCCACTAGAAATAAGAAAAGTTTTCATGATCTATTTCCCCTTTCATTTTTGTATTTTTCAATTATAATTTTCGCTGTTTCTAAATCAATACGCGAGTCGACCGCTAAGCCTTTGATAAAATTTTGAAAAGGTTCATCTTCCTGCTGATCGCCCATTTTTATTTTTTGAATAAGTTTATCCAAACGTAATCGTACGGTTGGGTAAGAAACTCCATAAAATTTTGCAATCTCTTTTAGAGAACCAGATTTTAAAACAAAATTTTTAAGAAAGGTAGTATCTTCTTGCTCTAATGCAAGTATCCATTGTGGAATTTTATCGATATTCAATTTATACATCCTTTCATATTAATTTTAATAATATTAATTATAAACTAAATAATGTTAAAGTCAATACATATGTTGGGATGAAATTTATTACATTTTTAAGAGCCATGCTTATGGAATTACCTGCGGGATAAAGCCAGATCCAGTGGAATTGTGGCATAAGGGTACGCTTAATAAGGCAAATTCCTTCTTGATTTTTTACATGAATTATTGTAGAATGTAAAACAAGTTAATAAACATAGGAAGACTGTTACTGGTAATGCAGGCAAGATCTGACAAATTTTCTTTTATGCGATAGTAGATTGCATAGTAGCTTATTTTGTTAGATCTTTTTTTATGTTTATGAACAGAATCATTGGCCAATGATTAACACATAACAGTTATAAATTAACAATAATAATCAGGAGGTAGTGTATGGATTATAATAAAATTGCCAGTGACATTATTGAAAATGTCGGCGGCAAATCCAACATCAAAGGTATGACCCATTGTTTTACAAGACTTCGTTTCGTATTAAAGAACAGTTCTCTTGCTGATAAGGCAGTTGTTGAGCGTCTGGAAGGTGTTATCTCTGTTGTAGCAGCAGGTGGGCAATTCCAGGTTGTATGCGGAAACAAGGTAAAAAAGATTTTTGACGCTGCTGTTGAGATACTTGGCGGTGAAATTGTAGGCGAAGAAGCTTCTGATATTGATATCCCGGAAGAAAAGCAGAGTCTTTTAAATACCGTTCTTCAGAAAATATCAGAAATATTCACTCCACTTGTTCCAGCGATTGCTGCAGCAGGTTTAATCAAAGGTCTCCTTGCTGCAGCAGGTAAGATGCCTGGTTTTGATACGACTAACAGTACATATATTATTATGAATACTGCAAGTAATATCATCTTTTTCTTTATGCCGATTTTCCTGGCATATACTGCAGCAAAGGCATTAAAGTGCAGCCAGGTTATTGCAATGGTGCTGGGAGGACTTTTATGCCACCCCAATATTGATGCCTTGGTACAGGACGTTGCTGCTAAATCTACCATTTTTGGTCTTCCTGTTGTTAAGATGGCATTTACCGTTGGTGAATCTACCAAAGTATTTGCTTATACTGAGTCGGTAATTCCGATTCTCCTTGGTGTTCTCGTGCTGTACTGTCTGGAAAAACTGCTGAAAAAGATCGTTCCTGATATTCTTCAGCTGATCTTGATTCCAGGTATTTCACTGATCGTTATGGTACCTGTTATGCTTGTTGTTGTAGGACCTGTTGGCATCTATGTTGGTTATATAGTACAATGGCTTTATACAGCATTATACAGCTTCAGTCCAATCCTTGGCGGTATTATCGTCGGCGGTTTATGGGGTGTATGTGTTATCTTTGGTGCTCACAGAGCATTGCTTCCAATCGGTTTAAATGATGTTGCACTGACGGGTACTAATACTTTGATGTGTTTCGCTGGTTCTGCAAACTTTGCCCAGGCAGGTGCAGCACTTGGTGTTATGTTCAAAACAAAGAGCCCTAATTTAAAACAGGTTGCTGCTTCCAGCTCGCTTTCTGCATGGCTGGTAGGCGTTACCGAGCCTGCAATCTACGGATGTAATCTTCGCCTGAAAAAACCTATGGTCTGTGCAGTTATCGCAGGTGCAGCAGGTGGTGCTGTCATGGGTATTGGCCGTGCTGTTAATACTGGTTTTGCGAACAATGGTGTCCTTACCATTATGTCTTACTGGGGTGAAGGTGTAAGCCTCAGTCGTTTCATCGCTTATCTGCTTGGTATCGCAGTTGCATTTTTTGGTGCTGCTATCCTTACTTATATCGTAGGCTTTGAAGACGATCTTCCTAAATCAGCTTCTAAACTGATTGATGGTAATGCAGCTCCTTCTTCTGAAACCACAGAAACATTTATGGAAGTTCCATCAGCTGACATTATGATTGGTGCTCCAGTTGCTGGCAGAGTTATTCCAATGAACACAATCAATGACGAAGTATTTGCTTCCGGCGTTTTGGGCAAAGGTATCGGTATCATCCCGAAAACTGGTGAAGTTGTTGCTCCGGCTGACTGTACCGTAGCTTTAGTATATGAAACAAAACATGCCATTGGATTACAACTGGCTGATAATGTAGAGCTTCTGATACACGTTGGTATCAATACCGTTGAATTAAATGGAAAGTATTTCGAAAGCTTCGTTGAAAGTGGTCAGAAAGTTACGAAGGGAACGAAGCTGGTAAGCTTTGATATTGATAAACTGAAAGAAAATGGCTATGACACTACTGTATGTGTGATCGTGTCCAATGGCGCTTCCTATAAAAATGTTAACGTCATTTCCAGTGGAAATGCTGATGTAAACCGTAATGTAATCTCAGTAGAAAAATAACAGGAGAAAATAAATGAAAACTGCAAAATTTCCAAAAAACTTTTTGTGGGGAGCTTCTTCTTCCGCATTTCAGATCGAAGGTGGATGGGATGAAGATGGCAAAGGCATGACTGTTGCTGACTTTAACTCCTTTAAACGTTCCGAAAAACAGGCCGACAGTAAGGTTGCCAGCGATTTCTACCATCACTGGAAAGAAGATATCGCTCTGATGAAGGAAATGGGTATGAAGATTTACCGGTTCTCTTTATCCTGGGCAAGAATTATTCCAGACGGCGAAGGCGAAGTAAATCAGAAGGGTATTGATTTTTATAACAATGTACTCAACTGCCTGCTAGAAAATGGCATCCAGCCATTTGTTACCTTATATCACTTTGATCTTCCTTATGCTTTAGTTAAAAAATACAATGGCTGGGAATGCAGAGACTGCGCATTTGCCTTTGAACGGTATGCAAAAATCTGTTTTGAAGCCTTTGGTGACCGGGTAAAATATTGGCAGGCTATCAACGAGCAGAATCTGATGATCCGTGTAAATGAACGTATGAATATCAATGAGACAGATCTCTGGAAGGCAGATAAGATCCGTGCGCAGATGGACTATCACATGTTCCTCGGACATGCTATGGCAGTTAATGCCTGCCATGAACTGGTAAAAGATGGGAAAATCGGACCTGCAGTATCCTCTACCTGTACTTACCCGCTGACCAACAAGCCGGCTGATGTATGGTCTGCTAAGATGAATGACTGGATGAAGACAAACTACTGTCTGGACATGCATATGTATGGTGAGTATCCGGGTTATTATATGAGATATCTGGAAGAACGCAGCATTGTACCGGTTATGATGCCGGAAGATGCAGCAATTTTAAAGAGTGCAAAGAATGATTATATTGCATTAAATTACTATCGTACTCTTTGCAGCAGCTATCTTCCTGCTACGAGGGAGCACCCTGCAGGAGAGCGTGTTTACCGAGGAAATGAAGTCGATTTTGACCAGTACGGCTACTGCCGCGATGAAAAAAATACAAATCTGGAAGCCAGTGATTATGGTGCACAGATTGATCCAATGGGTCTGAGAATAGTATTAAACGAATATTACCAGCGTTATCATTTACCGCTTATAATTACAGAAAATGGTCTGGGAACTGCAGACGTTGTGGCAGAAGATGGAAAAATCCATGATGATTACCGTATTAACTATATCCGCAGTCATTTACAGGCCTGTTCCGATGCCATAGGCGACGGTGTAGACTTAATGGGCTACAGCCCGTGGTCTGTCATGGATCTTTTAAGCTCACACCAGGGCTTTAAGAAACGCTACGGCTTCATCTATATTGACCGCCAGGATCATGACATAAAGGAATTAAAGAGAATCAGGAAAGACAGCTATTACTGGTATCAAAATGTAATTAAAACAAACGGGGATGAAATATAGAGAACAAAGGAGAATACTACAAATGCGGGTGGTGAAAGTATTAAATACTTCGGTCGTTCTGGCACTGGATGACAATGGGGCAGAAGTCATCCTGATGGGAAAAGGAATTGGTTTCCGTAAATCGATTGGTGAAACTCTGCAAATGAATGAAAAGGATAAGATTTTTGTTCTTCGTAACAGAAATATTTCCAGAGATATTATTCGTCTGGCAGCAGAAACTGACGCTGTCATATTTGGAGTTGCCCAAGATACCATTGACTATGCAAAAAACACATACCAGATGAACCTTATGGATCACATCTGGCTTGCTCTGACGGACCACCTTGCATTTGCTGTACGAAGATTTCAGGAGAGCCTTATCTTTCCTGGCTTCTATTCTCAGGAAGTAAAACGTTTTAACCCCAATGAATATGACGTGGGCTGCTTTGCATTGAAACAGATTAAAAGGGAACTGTCGATTTCTCTTCCAGAAAGCGAGATTGGCAACATTGCCTTTCATTTTATCAATGCACAGAAGGGCTTTCATTTTAACAATGAAAATCGCTCTATGATGAAAATCGTGAGAGATGTAAAAGAAATTGTAAAATATACATTTGGGATTTCTTATGATACCGATACAGTTGCTTACAGCCGGTTTATGACTCATCTTCAGGCACTGGCCCAGAGAGTCGTTCAGGCGAAACAGCTTACAGGAGATATCAATGATCTGCTGGGGAGTGGTATTATCGAAAAATGCCGGCTTGAATGGGAATGCGCTGGCAAAATAACCGATTATATCAGGCAGAACTTTGAATTCCAGTTGACAGAACAGGAAAAATTGTATCTGTCTATTCATATTCACAGAGTGCTGGAGGAAAATCCGCACAGATAAAAAGGATTTAAAATGAATATATATGAGAAAAATAGTAAAATTTTATTTGCAGCTGTTATCTTTTTCTGGTTTGCCCAGTATGTTTATATACCATTCCAGACACCATACCTGATGGGGATAGGGACCTCAGCCGGTATGGTGGGAATGATTATCGGTGCTTACGGTATATCGCAGATGCTGTTTCGCCTTCCAGTTGGAGTTCTCGCAGACTGCAGGAACCGACATAAGAAGTTTATTATAATTGGAGGTCTTTCCTCAGGGATTGCCTCCATCTTTCGTATTATCATGCAGAACGGAACCGGTTTTTTTATTGCAAACCTGTTCTCTGGTTTTGCCAGTGCCATGTGGATTTCCTTTATGGTTTTGTACATGAGTTTTTACCCTTCTAAACTGCAAAAAGCAACCAGCCAGCTGGTTCTGGCTAATAATCTGGGGATGCTCATAGGTTTTGTAACCAGCACACTGTTTTACCAAAAACTGGGGATGCCAGTGATCTGTATGTTTAGTGTGATGGCAGGACTTTGCTGTGCGTTTACAGCCTGTGGACTAAAGGAGACTGAATGCCAGACAAGCAGTAACCCGGTTGGCTCTGCTGCTTTACCGGGGAATATGCTTTGCGTATGCTTTAACCGCCGTCTTCTTTTTTTTGCTGTTCTGGCTCTTGTCCAGCAGGGCGTACAGATGTCCACAACTATGTCATTCACCACTCAGATTATTAAAGATCTCGGTGCGGATACGATGATACTTGGAATTTCCTGTATTATTTACATGTTATCCGCTGTTGTATGGGCAAAATTTGCCTCAACAAAATTCTGCAGCGTACTCTCATCAAAAAACTGGATATTTCTTGTATTCTGCACCACTGCAGTTTACTGTATCCTTATACCGATGAGTACCAGCATTCCAGTGATCTGTCTTCTTCAGATCCTGCCTGGAATGGCAACCGGAATTCTATTCTCTTTCTTGACCTGCGAAGCTATGAAGAGTATTCCGGCAGAAAAAAAATCGACTGCTATGGGTTGTTTCCAGGCAATATATGCACTTGGAATGACAGTTTTTCCAATAATCTGTGGAAAAATAGCAGGTGCATTCTCCATGACTGCTGCGTATTTGTTTTTAGCTGTAATCTGTGTGGTTGCAGCGATCGGTTCCAGATTCACATTCCATGCCCAATGAAAAAACTGGTGTGGGGTGGTTGATTGTAGGCTGCATTTTGCCAGGCAATCCCCATACGATATAAAGGGTCATGCATGAGAGTATGAATACGCAGGGTGGTGAAATCAGTTGTTGTATAGATACGCAGGTAACGGCTGTCGGAGGTTCTGAATACAACTTCTTCTCTCCAGTCGCCAAAGAGGTCGGCCTGTAAACATGGAGTTGCTTTGGTCCCGTTGTTAGAGGCACAGCCGTCGGCACGCAGCAAGGTTGTGCCGCCATACTTAGTAATGGTTGTGCCGTCTAACAATTCTCTGAGTTCATCACCATCCCACCAGATGGCAAAATTAACCTGAGAAGGTGCAGTGCCTATGATTTCACCGGTACTGCTGTATAAGGGGGACCCGGAAGCCCATACTTCCTCTCCGGGATAGCTGGCTGTCAGATCTGCAGAGCAGGCCCTGCCCACATCCCGTGAGGAGTTATATTGAAACAGTATACGGCCTGTTTTGGCATCACGCATAGCTGCTCCAACTCCGCCGTTGGTCTTTGTGGACTCAAAAGAGCTCCAGATTTCCAAACCGGGATGACTGGGATTTAAGTCTCCTAAATGCATGGCGTCACCGTGCTGTAAGCCAGTTGTATATAATCCTTTTCCGTTGTGATCAATGGTGCAGGCGCCATAGACTATTTCATCCATTCCATCTCCATCTACATCAGCAACACTGAGATTGTGGTTTCCCTGTCCGGCATAACCAGAGTTTCCCCAGCTGTTGCTGTCAAAAGTCCAGCGTTTTATAAGCCTGGAACCGTCCCAGTCATAGGCTGTAAGAACCGTTCTTGTGTAATATCCGCGGCACATGACCAGACTTGGATGCTGACCGTCCAGATAAGCAATGCATGCAAGAAAACGATCTACCCGGTTTCCGTAGGAATCTCCCCAATCGGATACGTTACCTCTGGCTGGTTCATAATTGGTTGTATAAAGGGCCTTTCCGGTAAGTCCTTGAAATACAGTTAAATACTCAGGTCCAGATAATATATATCCGGTAGAATTTCTGTAATCAGCATTGGGATTTCCCATAACGGAACCAAGACCGTCTCTGCTTCCATCAGCCGTCTTACAGGCAATCTCGGCTTTTCCGTCGCCGTCTAAATCATATACCATAAACTGAGTATAGTGGGCACCTGCCCGTACATTTTTACCTAAATCGATTCGCCATAGGCGGGTTCCGTTCATTTTATAGGCATCTAAATAAACGTTGCCTGTATATCCTTTTTGAGAATTGTCTTTTGAATTAGAGGGATCCCACTTCAATATAATTTCATACTGTCCATCCCCATCTAAATCCCCCACACTGCAGTCATTTGCACTGTAGGTATAGGAAACGCCATCCGGTGTTATACCTCCTGATGGGATCTGCAGAGGTATTTGCAGATAATTTTTATTCCAGACACCAACAGCAGATGATTTGTTTTGTTCGTTACCATTTACAACAGCGCTTACTTCATAAACGGAACCAGTGGTTCCTGCTGGATCTAAATAATTGCTGGCGCCGGTAATGTTTGCCAGTTTCGTTGATCCACGATATAAGTTATAAGAAACGTTTGATTGTTCGGTCCCCAGAACCCTCCAGCTGATAAAGACACCATTATTTACTTTAACGGCTGTTACACCCCGGTCTAAATACTCCATCTGTCTTGCCGGTGCTGCGCCAGTCTTTTCATGTGGAATGAAAAGCAATAAAATCATAGTAAATATAAAAAGTATATACGGAAATTTCTTAAACATAAACGTTACCTCGTTATTTTTATTGAAAAGTAACTTTTCCTGGAATACAAAAAAAGCGTTTTTTCCTGTTTATTATATTCACATAATCAATATAATGTTAATAGAAAACGAGAATACCGATATTTTAAAAACACCTTGACGGTTTATGTAATTTGGCTTATTATAAAAGAAATATAGTTTTTTAAAACTGGGAAAGGTAATAACACATATGAACTCAATACTTAAATGGGTAAAATTAGAATCTATTATGATCGCAATATTTCAAGTTCAGGCTAGAAGTGCGTCCAAATTTAATAGATTCAAGGTTAACCATATAAGATTTTTGGAGTATTCAGATTAAAATCATTTGTTATTACAGTGATATTAAATTTTGCAACCCAAAGCTTATTGGCTTTGGGTTTTTTTGCGTTCTTTTTTAAGGAAAGAGTAAAGTCAGAGTTTAATAATGAGAAAGGTCAGGTAAAGCCATGATAGAATTAAGCATTAATAATTTAACAAAATTTTATGGAGCCAATAAGATATTTGAAACGATTAGCTTTGATGTTAAAACTGGGGAGAGGATTGGGCTGATTGGTAAAAATGGGTGTGGAAAAACTACAGTTATGAAGATTATTATGGGCAAAGGGAGTTGTGAGGAGTCAGGGCAGGCACAGGACGAGGCAGCTTCGTATGGTGAAAATATTTCAGAAGATTATCAGGCAGGAGAGGTATATCTTCGTAAAGGAATTAAGGCAGGGTATTTAAATCAGATACCTGTTTACAGTAAGGATACCAAGACGATTGATGTAATCCGTATGGCTTTTCAAAAAGTCTTTGATTTGAAGAGACGGTTATCAGAACTTGAAGGGGTATTGCAGACTTCTTCTGGTCAGGAGCTTGATAAAGCACTGTTAAGCTTCGGGCGCCTCACCCAGGAGTATGAGACAGCCGGAGGATATGAGCTGGAGACCAGGATTAACAAGATTACAGAGGGACTTAAAATTAATGATTATTTAAAGCAGATGCCATTTAATAGTTTAAGCGGGGGAGAAAAAACCAGAGTTATTTTGGCGAAGATACTTCTTGAGGAGCCAGATATTCTGCTTCTTGACGAACCTACAAACCATCTGGACTTAGAAACTACTGAATGGCTGGAGGGTTTTTTAAAGGATTATAAAGGTTCTGTTCTGATTATATCCCATGACAGATATTTTCTGGATAATGTTGTTATGAAAATCGTGGAGTTAGAGTTTAGCCGGGCTAATATATATATGGGAAATTATAGTTATTATGTAGTGGAAAAAGAGAGAAGGTTCTTAATTGACTACAGGAATTATATCAACCAGCAAAAAAAGATCGAACAGATGGAAAAGCAGATTGAACGTTACCGTATCTGGGGAAATATGAGAGACAGTGAAACGATGTTTAAACGGGCAAAGGAATTGGAAAAACGTCTGGAAAAGATTGAAGTATTGGATAAACCTGTCCTTGAAAGCAGGAAGGCGCGTCTTAATCAGGATAGCGTTAACCGTTCCGGTAAAATGGTATTAGAAACCCAACACTTAAGTAAAAGTTTTGGTGATAAGGCATTATTAAAAGATATTTATATGCAGATTTATTATCAGGATAGTGCCTGCATTATCGGGAAAAATGGCTGCGGCAAATCTACCCTGCTTAAGCTGATATTAGGAGAATTAAAACCAGATTTTGGTACGGTAAAAATAGGTGCTCAGGTTAAAATCGGTTATCTGCCCCAACAGGTTGTTTTTGAAGATGAAGACCAGACCATACTTGAGTACTTTTCTGGTACTCACAATATTACTTATGAAGCTGCCAGAAACCAGCTGGCAAGAGTATTGTTCTTTAAAGACGATGTCTATAAGAAAATAAAATTCTTATCCGGTGGGGAGAAGAGCCGTTTAAGGTTATGTTCTTTAACCTTTGAAAAAGTGAATTTTATGATTCTGGATGAGCCGACCAATCACCTGGATATTGATTCCAGGGAAGTGCTGGAAGAAACTTTAACCGCTTTTGAGGGAACCCTGTTATTTGTATCCCATGACAGGTATTTTATAAATAAAGTTGCAGGTAAAATCATGTCATTTGAAGATAATGGTCTTATTACTTATCCGGGAGATTATGCGTATTATCAGGAAGAACTGAAGAAAAGGGAAAATTCTAAGGACCATTTAAACGAGAAGAAACCTTATATTAAACGAGAAGTGAATCAATACAGCGCAGCGGATAACAAATCCAGGAAGTTGAATACGATAAAGTCAGATATTCTTGAGAATGAAATTAAAGCCATAGAGACTGCATTAAAAGATTTGGAACAAGAGATAAATAGTAATAGTACAAATTTTGCATATTTACAGGAACTATTCCTGAAAAAAGAAACTATGGAAAAAGAACTGAATTGCGTTTATGATAAATGGGAGAATTGTCAGTAATACAGTTATTATACCAGTTAAACAAGGTATTCTATGCTGAATTCTGTAGAATGCCTTGTTTTTTCAGTCTGTTATCTATTGTTTATTAGCGTATAAGGTTGTTATTCTTTTGCACATCATTGAAAACGCATGTACTTCCTCCTTTGTTAAGGCTTTTTCAATCAGGTTCATAATTTCATTTCCAAAATCCTCAACACGATTTAAAAAGGCTTTCCCTTCTTTGGTAAGAACAATATTGTAAGATCTGCGGTCATTCGTCTGCCTTTCCTGAATAATATACTTTTTTTCCAGCAGACGCTTTGTTAATTTGGATATGCCAGATTGTGAGATACCTTTCATTTCAGCAAGTTCTTTCGTAGTTTTCGCCCCCTGCTTATCCAAAGTATCAAGTATATAATATTGTGCAGTTGAAACACCCTCAACATTGAACCGGTTTGAATCTGATACAATCATGCATTGAAAGGGAATATAACTTTCTTCTAATTGTTTTATAGCCATTTAGTCAACCTCCTATTTTTCATTAATATACTTTCTAAGGTGCTTTCCAGTTAAAGAATCTGGACAGTTGATTAAATCTTTGGGTAATCCTGTAAACATAATCTTACCACCATTCTGTCCGGCATAGGGGCCTATGTCAATAATCCAATCTGCCTGACAGATAATATCAAGATTGTGTTCTATAACAATAAGAGTGGAATTTTGTTCTACAAGACGATTCATTACACGGATCAACTGTTTGATATCAGCCATATGCAAACCTGTTGACGGTTCGTCCAAAACATAAAGCTGACCACCGTTTTCCAGTTCGGAAGCAAGTTTAATTCGCTGTAATTCACCACCTGAAAGTGTGCTTAATGGTTGTCCTAAAGTAACATAAGTGATACCAACGTCTGAAAGCCGTTTTAGTACCGTTACGATTTCTTTTTCCTGAAAAAATTCTAAGGCTTCTGTGACCGTCATTTTAAGAACATCTGCAATACTTTTGCCTCTTAGCTGATAAGCAAGCACTTCGTCCGTATAACGTTTTCCGTGACATTCTTCACATACTGTAACAATGGTATCCATAAACGCCAAATCTGTATAAGTAACGCCCAGACCTTTGCAGGCAGGACAAGCACCTTGTGAATTGAAACTGAATAGAGAGGTGCTTATACCGTTTCTTTTTGCAAATAATTTTCTAATAGTGTCAAAGATACCTGTAAAGGTTGCAATGTTGGAACGTTTTGATGCCTGAATTCCTTTCTGGTCAATAAAAACAGTTTCTGGATATAACCGCGGTAATATCCCATTTACAAGTGTACTTTTTCCTGAACCTGCAACTCCGGTTACAACAGTCATTACTCCTTTTGGTATATCAACTGAAAGGTTCTTCAAATTGTGCATGGTTGCATTCTGAATAGAAAGCCAGCCTTTCGAAGCACGAGTAACAGGTTTTAGCTCGGGGCAGTAGAATAAGTATTTTCCCGTGAGAGTACCTGTAGTTTTTAGTCCATCTAAATTTCCTTGGTATACAACTTTTCCGCCATCGGTTCCCGCACCTGGTCCCATATCAATAATATGGTCTGCAATTTTTATTATATCTGGATCATGCTCTACAATCAAAACCGTATTCCCTTTGTTACGTAGCAATCTCATAAGATCATTAATTTTGCTTATATCATGGGGGTGAAGTCCTATACTCGGTTCGTCAAAAATGTAAGTGAGATCGGTCAAGCTGCTGCCAAGTTGACTAACCATTTTAATTCTTTGGGATTCCCCGCCTGAAAGGGTAGATGTTTCTCTGCTTAAACTTAAGTAACCCAGTCCTATAGATATCATGTGCTGAATCCGATTCGCAAGTTCCGAAACAATTGTAGCGGCGACGGGAGCATGAATGGACCCCACAAAATCCAAAAGCTCATTTATCTGCATATCTGCACATTCCGAAATATTTTTACCGTTGACTTTACAAGACAATATTTTATCATTCAAACGTGTTCCGTGACAGTGGGGGCAATCCTGCTTCACAACAAACCGTCCGATTTCCTTTCCATATTTGACCCTTTCTCCATCTTCTTTTTTTAGAAAACTCCTCTGAATGCGTGGAATTAGTCCCTCATACAAGGAGGTTTTATGCCATTCGGGAGCAGGGTTTTTAACCTTAATTCTGTCAGGGTAAAGTAACAGCTCTAATTCGTCCGAAGAATAGTCTTTCAATTTTTTATTGTTATCAAAAAAGCCTGAATGAATATAGCGGGTTAATCGCCAGCCGCCGGGTTCAAAAGTTGGAAAACGAATAGCCCCCTCATTTAAGGATTTATTTTTATCTAACAGCTTTTCAATATCAATAGTTTCAATTTTTCCCAAGCCCTCACAATGTTCACACATTCCGGCTGGATTGTTAAATGAAAAAACATCTGAATAACCTACAAATGGTTTTCCAATTCGGGAAAATAATAAACGTAATACAGAATAAATATCTGTAATTGTTCCAACTGTTGAACGGGCATTGCCCCCTAATCGTTTTTGAGTGATAATAAAGGCTACGGACAAATTTTCGATACTGTCTACATCTGGCTTTCCATAATGCGGCATACGGTTACGGATAAAACTGCTGTAGGTTTCATTTAATTGCCTTTGCGATTCTGCTGCTATTGTATCAAATACTAAAGATGATTTTCCTGAACCGGAAACACCTGTGAAAACCGTAATTTCTTTTTTTGGTATCAGGACATTTATGTTTTTTAGATTTCGTTCCCTTGCACCGAATACCTGAATATAATTATCCGACATACTTTTACCTCTCTGTCATTATGTGATACGGTTAATATATGAGTGGGTTAAGTATATTTTATCATCTTTTATATATCTTTGCAATGACTAGAATAAAATTAGTTTTCTGCTATAATAATGCAGTGAAAGAAATTTATGATGAGATAGAAGGGCCCAGGCTGGCCGGACAGAGGAACAGCCTGGGAAGAAGCCCAGGATGCTGTTAAAAAAATTCAGACTCCCTGATTTGTTCCAAAAATTTCTGGATATAAGGTAATACAGCACCAACAGCAACGGTGTGTTCCGGATACTTACTTTGGAAGAGGAAAGGTTCACTGTAAGGAAAGGCAGCTTTTTCATTGCATAGTGCCTGTAATGTATGAATGTCTTCCGCAGTAAGATACGACGAAATCTGTCCGCCGATAATAATATCACAGTCGAGTAACATATGCAGGTTGTTAATGGCTGATGAGAGCATTTCCAGATATTCCTGCCACCGCAGAACTTCAGCTTTGGAGTGATTGCGCAGAGCTTTAAAGAAAATTTCCTGCGTTTCCTCATCATTTAAAAGGGCATCCATTGAACAGTAGGTCTCCATGCAGCCGGATTTTCCGCAGTAGCATTTCCTGCCTTTTGGAATCAACTGCATATGTTCTGCTGCGCCGCAGTGACCGGTTTTTCCCATAACAATCTGTCCGTCCATAATCAGAGCACCCCCAAGATGCTTTCCGATGGAAAGATAAAGTGCATGGTTTAAGGTGTTACCAAACCATAGTTCAGTCCGGGCAGCACATTTGGCGTCATGGAAAAATGAACATGGGAAATTCAGATGCTGAGAAAAAACGTCAATGTTCAGCCCGGTATAGCCTAAAGTTTTTCCGTAAATGATCTCAGTTCCATCGGTACTGGTCAGCCCCTGTACGGCGAAACCGATTCCTAATATCTTCTCGGTGCTAAAGCCATGCTCCAGGATAAAATCCTTTACCAGATATGCAGTTTCTTTGTAATAGCCATCAGTATTCTCATAATTCAGTGAATGTTCAGTCCATTCACCAATATTCCCTTTCAAATCCAGACTCAGTATCTGGATTTTTTTCTTTTGTATCTCCACGCCGATGCCGATCCTTGCCGTGGGGCAGATGGTATAAGCAACCGCTTTTCTGCCTACTTGTGACTCAAAGAGTCCTTCTTTCATGATTAACCCCTCTTCTTCAAGAAAGACAAGATTCTGTGTTACCGTAGGCAGGCTTAGATGAAGCTGATGGGCAATTTCCTGCTTAGATAATTTTTCTTTTTCATATAAGAGATGGTAAATCAGTGATGTATTATTTTTCTTAATATCTGATAAAGTAATATTATTCATAATTTCCCCAAATTTCGTCTGTAATCTTGTTTGATTTTATGCTTTATTATTGTGTACTTCAACATTGCAATCCCATTCAAGGGTTTCTGCAAACACAATACACAAATCCAATTTATAAATGAAGTTTATATAAATATAGAATAACATAAAATAAAAGAAAATGCATTTGGGAAAAATGCACAAAAAAAGTTAAATTAATTTGTTGTATTATACAGATTGACGAATATAAAATCATGATCTATTATATAAAATATATTTGCAAAATTATTTTACAAAATATATTAATTAAATGAAAATGAAAGGAGAACAATCAGATGGGAATAATTGAAAAAATGAGACTGGATGGAAAAGCAGCATTTGTAACAGGAGGGGCAAGAGGAATAGGAAAACAGATTGCTGTTGCTTTGGCAGAGGCAGGCAGTGATGTGGCAATTGTGGATGTAGATATTGAGGAAGCCCAAAAGACTGCATCAGACATCGCACAGAGGAATGGGAGAAAAACAATCGCGATTAAAACGGATGTAACAAAACCCGAGGAGGTGGCGGCAATGATGAAAGAAATCCGGGATACCTTCGGAAAATTGGATGCAGCGTTCTGCAATGCAGGAATTTGTATGAATATCCCTTGTGAAGAAATGACTTACGAGCAATGGAAAAAAGTAATTGATATTAATTTAAGCGGTGTATTTCTTACGGCACAGGCAGCAGCAAAGCAGATGGTAAAACAGGGATACGGTTCCATTATCAATACCGCTTCCATGTCCGCACATATTGTCAACGTTCCCCAGCCACAATGCTCTTACAACGCATCAAAAGCTGGAGTAATTCAATTGACCAAATCAATGGCGATTGAATTGGCAAAACGGGGAGTAAGGGTAAACTGCATCAGCCCTGGATATATCGGAACAGAATTGACGTTGAATTCTCCAAGCTTAAAACCATTGATTGAGCAATGGAATGCCATGGCTCCAATGGGACGTATGGGAAAACCTGAGGAACTGCAGTCTATTGCCGTTTATCTGGCAGGAGATACCAGCAGCTTTACCACAGGATCTGACTTTATTATAGATGGAGCTTTTACGTGTTTCTAAGTAATGAAAAAGCAACGCATCTGTCTGGCAGAAAAGGAGAGAATATGAAATATTTACTTGGAACAGATATCGGAACATCCGGGACAAAGACCATATTAATGGATACAAAGGGAAATCTTATCGCAAAGCATCTTGTGGAATATGATGTGCTGACTCCAAAGGCTTTATGGGCAGAGCAATGGCCGCAGGTTTGGTGTGACGCTGTATTTTTGTCAATTCAGGAGACCGTAAAAAAATCAGGGGTAAAGAAGGAAGATATCAAAGGAATTGCCATCAGCGGTCTTTACGGAGGCTCCGGGATACCGTTAGATAAGAATATGAAGCCAGTGAGGCCATGTCTCATCTGGATGGACAGAAGAGCTCAGGAAGAAAGCGAATGGGTAAAAAGAACAGTCGGGGAAGAGAAGCTTCTGGAGATTACCCAGAATGGAGCAGATCCATATTATGGCTATACCAAAATACTGTGGATAAAAAATCATGAGCCGGAGAACTGGAAAAAAACCGCTTTATTTCTGCCGCCAAATGATTATGTCATCTATAAACTTACAGGGGAAGTTGTAATTGATTACTCATCCGCAGGGAATATCGGCGGGATATTTGATATGAATGAGAGAAAATGGTCCAGGGAACTAATGGATCTAATGGGTATTCCAATGGAAATGATGCCTGAGAAAATCGTGGAGTCCACAGACATAGTGGGAGGATTGACAGATGATATGGCAGAAAAACTGGGGCTTCTGCCAGGTATGCCGGTAATTGCAGGCGGAATTGACTGTGGAGCGGCTAATATTGGGTTGGGGATTCTGGACTCCGGAGTTTTTGCGGCAGCCATTGGAACATCCATGTGTGCAGCTTTGATTTCAGATAGACCAGTAAAAGGAAAAGGATTGATTGTCTGGCCCTATCTTTATCATGCGAAGAAGCTTTCCTACAATTTTGCCGGTGGAAATACGGCCGGTGCCATTGTGAAATGGTTCCGTAATACCATCGGTGACAGAGAATATGAAATAGAGTCAGCTGGCGGAAAGAATGCTTATGACATTCTAAATGAACAGGCAGAAAAGATACCGGCAGGAAGTGAGGGGCTGGTGGTCTTGCCGTATTTCATGGGCGAGCGCAGTCCTGTATGGGATTCTGATGCGAAAGGTACCATCATGGGACTGTCCCTTACCCACACAAAAGGACATTTGTATCGGGCATTTTTAGAGGCCGTAGCTTATTCCTTAAGAGATGCCATGGAAGCTGCTGGTGAAGAGTTAGGGGAGTATATTCTGATTGCAGGAGGCGTGACTAAATCAGCTGTCTGGAAGCAGATTTTCGCGGATGTGACCGGCTATCCGGTGGTTTGTCCGATTCATGATGCAGAAGCAAATATGGGGGATGTGATTCTGGCAGGAATCGGAACCGGAACACTTACATATGAAGAGGTGAAAAAATGGCACGTCCTGGGTGAAAAAATCATGCCGGATGCAAAAAGCCATGAAACATATAATAAGTATTTTAACATTTATAAATCAATGTACCGGAATCTGAAAGAGAACATGAAACAGTTGTCGGATTTGGAAGCTTAGCGGGAAGGGCAAATTTTATGGAGAAGGTTTCAGGAAAAGAAAAGTGGAAAAAAAGAGTAGGTTATGGAATAGGAGATTTGGGCTGCAATCTGGTTTTTAGTACGATGGCCTCTTATTTGATGATTTTTTATACAGATGTATTTGGGATTTCCGCAGCAGTAGCAGGAACTTTAATGCTTGTTACTAAATTTATTGACGCGCTGACGGATACTGGTATGGGGGTCTTAGTGGATCGGACCCATACCAGATGGGGGCAGGGAAGACCGTATTTTGTTATTGGTGCCATTCCTTTTGCTGTATTTACTACATTAACGTTTACTGTCCCTGATTTTTCCATTAACGGAAAAATAGTCTGGGCGTATGTAACGTACTGTCTTCTTTGTACGGCTTATACAGTTGTGAATATTCCCTTAAATACGATTGTACCAAGACTGACTTCGGACATTCATGAAAGAAACTGCCTGGTATCCAGCCGTATGATCTGCGCCATGATCGGAACAGCAATTATTATGACAATCACTGCGCCTATGGTGAGTTTTTGGGGAAGAGGTGATGCTGGAAAAGGATATTTGATTACCATGACAATTTATGGTTTTGCAGCCATGATTATTTTTTTCATTACTTTTTTGAATACAAAAGAAGTTGTTCCGCCATCTGTTAAAAGAGAAAAATCTTCACTGAAACAGGATTTAAAAGGTCTTACTGGCCAAAGTGTCCTATTTTTTCTGGTAAATTTTCTGTATTTTGCATTATATGTAGTTCGTAATACTACCGTTATTTATTATTTCACCTATAATCTGCAAAAAACAGAATGGCTTACTTTTGTGGGAATATTCGGCATTTTGTCAGGACTTCCCATGCTCCTGGTATTACCAATATTAGAAAAAAAGCTTAAAAAGAAATATGTTATGTTTTTAAGTGCTGCAATTTATGCTATAGGAGATTTGCTGATTTACTTTGGGCAGAATTCAGCTGTTTTACTGGTTGCAGGTTTAGCTGTTACCGGTTTGGGAATCTATGGTATCTTCGGAACCACATTTTCTATTCAACCGGACGTGATTGACTATTCAGAATATAAAAAGAACATGAGTGTTTCGGGACTCATTGCTGCATTTCAGGGATTTTTTGTAAAGGCCAGCATGGGTCTTGCCAGTGCAGTGATTGGATGGCTGTTAAATTTCGGTGGTTATGCTGCCAATGAAACACAGACCACAAAAGCTCTTAATTATATAGAAGCCAGCTTCATCTGGATCCCCATGGGACTTTGCATTTTGATTGTCATTATTATGAGTTTTTATAAATTAGATGATGAACGTAAATACATGGATGTTGAATTAGAAAGACGGAGAAATATGAACTCCTTTTAGTATATCGTTCAATTTCTGCTCCACTCAATGCGTGGAATCAGTCCTTCATATAATGAGGTTTTATGCCATTGGGGGGGGTACCGCCCTGGGTTTGTATGTATACATGATGCTACTATTGTAATATATTGCACCAATTGATGTCGCAGGGTATACTAGGGGTGGAACAATTGATATACGAGAGGAATATTGAAAAATGAAGATATTATTGGTGGAAGATGACAGGGAGATCAGTGAGATGTTAATTGATTTTCTTCAGATGGAAGGTTTTGAAGTCCATGGCTTTTTTGATGGAGAACAGGCAGTAAAGACATTTTTCAGTGGTTCCTATGATCTGGTAATATTGGATCTGATGCTGCCTAAAATCAGCGGACTGGAGGTCATGAAACGGATTAGAAAGGAAAGTGTGGTTCCTATTATAATTCTGTCTGCTAAGGATACCGAATCGGACAAGATTTTTGGATTGGGCCTGGGAGCAGATGACTATATCACAAAACCATTTTCACTTACAGAGGTGCTTGCGAGAGTGAAGGCAAATCTGCGGCGCACCACCCAGTATTCTTCCGCAGGGGAATCAACTGGGGTTTGTCTTGGTTTGGGAGATCTGGAAATGAATCTGGAAAGTCATACGGTGCATAAAAAGGGGCTGGCAGTGGACTTGACGGCAAAGGAATATGAAATCCTTCGTCTGCTTCTTTCCAATCCGAAAAAAGTTTATACCAAGGCTCAGCTTTATTCTTTCATATGGAAGGATGATTATTTAGGTGATGAAAATGCAGTTAATGTTCATATCAGCCGCCTTCGTACAAAGATTGAGGATGATCCACGGAAGCCGCAGTATATTCTGACCGTCTGGGGAATTGGATACAAGCTGGGAAGTCCAAAGGAGTGAAACCATGTCTCTGTTAAATAGAAAGACTTTAAAACAAATTCAAACGATCAGTGATGATCTGGAACGGATCTTAGATGAGGACACTGATGAAAAAGTGATGTTATTTACAGAAGATAAGGAAATTAAGCATCTTTTGGAACAGATTAACCGTACCCTGGAAGACAGACAGAATGCAAATGCCGGTTATCGCAGATCAGAACTAAATATCAAACGGATGCTTTCTAATATTTCACATGATTTGAAAACGCCCCTGACTGTTATCATTGGCTATCTGGAAATGCTTTTAATGCAGGATACACTTGAAAAGAGCATGATAAAAAAGGTGTCTCGAAAAGCCAATGAATTAAAGGAGCAGATTGACCAGTTTTTCACACTGGCAAAACTGGAAGCTGGCGATACAGTTCTTACTATGTCAAAAATAGACCTAAATGAATTCTGTCGGGAGATCATTGTTGATTTTTATAATATCTTAACAGAGAAAGAATTCGAAGTGAACATAAACATTCCTGATTCCCCGTTTTTTGTTTATGCAGACAGGGAAGCATTAGGTCGTATTCTTAATAATCTGATCAGCAATGCAGTCCGCTATGGGGAGGCAGGACATTATTTGAGACTGACCATTCACGGGGAGGACAACTTTGTCTTTGTGGATGTTATTGACCATGGAAAGGGGATTGGGAATTCGGAAATTCCCCGTGTATTTGACCGTCTCTATACGTTAGAAGATTCCCGTAACCGGGAGATCCAGGGCAATGGATTAGGACTTACCATTGCAAAAAATCTTGCAGAAAAAAACAATGGTACACTGACTTTAAAAAGTATCCAGTATGAGGAAACCGTATTTACTTTAAAACTAAGGCAGCTAGACTATTGAAATCCTTTTCATATTGATTTTTTTGGCGCGAAAGAAATTCGTAAGATTTATTCAAGAGTTTTGAAGAAATAACTTGCTAGAATTATGGGTATGAAAGGAAGTGACAAAATGCAGACAATTTTAACAACAAATCATTTAAACAAACAAATTGGTGCAGAGACCATTGTGTCCGATTTTAACATGCATATTGCCAAAGGAGAGATCTATGGTTTTCTTGGACCAAACGGTGCAGGAAAAACTACGGTGATGAAGATGATCACCAATCAATGGAAACCAACATCAGGAGATATTATTTTATTTGGAGAAAAGCTGCTCCCGGATTCATATTCATTTTTAAAACGTATGGGCAGCATGATTGAGTTTCCAGTGTTTTACGAAGAACTGACGGCAGAAGAGAATTTAAAGCTGCACTGCGAATACATGGGGTATTATAGTCCGGACAGTGTAGAAAAAGCTTTGTCCCTGTTGTCTTTGTCAGAGAACAGAGGAAAAAGGGTAAAGGAATTTTCACTGGGAATGAAGCAGCGGCTGGGTATTGCAAGAGCTGTTCTTACAAAGCCGGAATTTCTGGTGTTAGATGAACCAACAAATGGTCTGGATCCGGCAGGTATGAAACAGTTTCGCGATCTGTTTAGAATGCTGTGCAAAGAGTATGGAATGACCATTCTTATTTCCAGCCATCTGCTCTCTGAAATAGAAAGCCTCGCACATACCATAGGAATCATTCATAAAGGGAGACTGGTAAAAGAAATTTCTATGAAAGAAATTACGGAAAAGGGGCTTGAGTATCTGGAAATCAAAACATCGGAAATAACGAAAGCATCCTTTGTTTTTACAGAGCGCCTTAATATTTCGAACTTTAAAATTTTCAATAACAATCTTATTCGGGTCTATACAAAACAAGCTGCGTCACGGGAGATTATGAAGGCGTTAACGGAAAATCAGGTCGAAATTCAGGGGTTTCATTCTCAGACAGAGTCTTTGGAAGAGTATTTTCTGAAAGTTACAGGAGGTGATAGCGAATGTGGAAATTAATCAGGCTGGAATGGAAAAAGAATAATATGAAAAAATATATAATCAAACAGGCTGTTGTAATTGCAATTCTTGGAATCCTTTTTTTTGCAATGTGTTATTATATTCCGATTGATGATGAACTGGGAATTTCAGAATCTGTTCCTGAGGTAGAAAATATGCAGGTGCAAATTGATTTGCTTACCAATATCGTATTTTTGGTTATTACTTCCTCTATGCTGTCTTCTTTTATTATCAAAGCGTATAAAAATAAAACTCAGAGCCTTATGTTTTGCTATCCTATCTCAAGAAAAAAAATAATACTGTCTCAGATGATGGCAGTATGGATCTTCTGTGCGGCGGCTCTTTTCCTGGGAAAACTGTTTATTTGTCTGCTTCTGGTATTGTCCTCGGGGGTAGGGACCTCCATACCGTTGGGCTATGATCTGTTAAGCGCGAATTTTTATTTACAGATCATTTTAAAGACGGTACTTACTGTGACTCTGGCATTTATCCCTTTATATATAGGAAAATTAATGAAGTCATCGAGAGCAGTTATTATCACTTCATTTTTATTGTTTTCAGTTATGAATGGGAACATAGGAGACCTGACTTTAAGGGCAAATACAGTTCTTCCAGTATTATTATTTGGTGTTTCCCTGATTTGCGGATTTCTTACTATGCACAACGTTGAAAAAGAAGATGTAAATTAAGTTTAGTAGTTTCACAGCAGCCAACCAGTTTTTTTGGCTGGCTGCCATCTGCTATATTACACAGGCGGTGGTTAAAATAATTTTTGACCATTTAAAATATTAATACCAAATTCTTTCGATTTCGCCGTTTGTTTAAACGGATTTATTTTTTCTACTATGCCCTCACGCTTAAAAAGTGAGCCAGTATTTTTGAACCAAAATGTTTTATTCGCTTTCACGCATTGTTCACGGATATTAAGAACCCACTCAAAGTCACATTCACGAGCTTCCCGCCCGGATTCACCACCAACGGTCACATGCTCCACTCCGTGAAGATATGGCATTAGATCTATCGGTTCTAAAAGCGGAGCACATGCGATAAAGCGCCGCTTTATCGGATAGGACAAAAATAACGGTAGTCGGTAATCAGCTAATTCCTGATTTTCCACAGTACAACCGATATTCACATTGTCATACCCTGTGCCCCAATCAGATGGAAGAGATACAGGGAAACGGTCAATCCGCTTTGTCAAAATTAAAAATTCTATATCAGTTCTTTCTTTGATGACAGCCCAAACAGCTTTACGCCATTCATCTGCTTCTGGAAGAAAAAAATCAGTTGCAAAACAGGTTGCAAGGATTTTATTCCCTTTGATGTTATATTCTCCTTTCGCATTTCTTCTTATGGGCCAATCGAATTCATCTGTTTTTTGTATGGTATTTTGACCATAGCGTTTCCCATATGGTCCGTAAAAATAACAATTTGTACAACCCTCACTTGCTTTATAACAGCCTGTCCACGGCTCCCAATTCATAAGCTTCCTCCTCTTTTACCCCTCTTTGAAATTCATATTTTCTTGGTAGTATACCTAATTCAACATAGTTATAAATCTGTTTTTGATTATAGCATAATTGACAAGTACAAACAATGAGACGGCTTGCATTTCACCGTTGGATAAGCCCCAGCATATAATGGTTATACGCCTGAATGAGATCAAAACCGGCGCAATTGATACAATATTAGGAAAGGTGGTCACAAGTATGGATAATTTAGCTGATAAGATCAGAAAAGAGATTGAGGCAAAAAGAGACCTGATTGCCCAAGCAGAAGCTATGTATGCTGATCCTGAAAAACAGAAACAGACAGAGGAGCTTGTACTGGGGATATTGAAGGAACAATTGTCAAAAATGAAGGAATACCAGCAAGCTCTGGAATCTGTGTTAACTTCATCAGAGGAACAGACCAGAGAGGAGCAGGACTCCTGATCATGGACAAAGGATTCTGTTCTCCAACACCACAAGATAACATGTGACAATAAAAATCCTCCTTCTGCTACAGGGGGAGGATTTTTAGTTATGAGGGACTTTCACGGTAGCCATTCCCTCTTTTATCATTTTTCCAATACTTTGATTATGTGCCCTGCGTATTCTTTTCAGACTGAACAATGTATCGGGATTATTATTTATTATATTCACTCCAAATTTACAAGTTACAGTTGCTTTAAAACCAAGTTTTTTAATTATATTTTCCAGATTATCGTTATATTTGCCATTTGACCGCATCCATAACGTATTTTTGAAATTTTATGCAAACCATAGGAGTGGTTTTGCATTTCAACCAATCCGGATTCCTGCATTTCTTTTACTTCATCCCATGTAACATGAGAATATTCAATATTTTCATCTTTTACCTTTGAAAACTCATCCACACTTTTTCCAATGATAGATAGAACTATTTTCATATTATATTCTTTTAACAGTTGATAAACATTTAAATAGGTACTAAGATACCCATCATCAAAGGCCAGAATGACTGGATTTTGGGGTAAATCTTTCTTATTATAAACATAATCAATTAATTGTGCCATCGTGATAGTATTGTAATTATTATCTTTTAAATACTTTAAATCACTTTCAAATTCAGAGGGGCTAATGACATCATTGCCCAAACCACTGTCTTTTACCTGATGATACATAATGATCGGAACTATAATTCCATCAACGGTTTGTACGGAAGAAACCGCGTTGATTTTATAAATACTTTTGATGATAGAGATAGATAACAAGCTGTAAGTTATGACTAGAAGTAATTTTTTAAGATAACATCTATATTTTTTTGAGGACCCCATATTTCTTCCTTCCACTTATTTATAATAATTGTATGCTCATCAAACTAATGGTATACTATATAGAAATTAAAAACCGGGTAGATTAAGCAGAGAAGAAATGTTTAGAAAAAATCCGGAACAGAAATGGGGAGGGGAATATGAAGCAGCGTAATAAAAAGAGATTGTCAATTTATCTATGGGTATTATCATTTTTTAAGCCTTATACAGGGCTTTTACTTTTGTTCATCTTTTCAGGAGCAGGTACAATTCTCTGCGAAATGTCAATTCCGTATTTTATACAGGTTTTTATAGACAAGGCTGTTATGCAGCAAGATATGAAGGCATTTTCAGGGCAGATTATCTATTTAGTTATTGCAATCATAACCATGTTAGTGTTTATCGCTTTGAATAATGTACTGCAGCGGGTTCTGCCAGAAAAATCAGCAAGAGATTTGCAGTATTCGGTATACCGACATCTGCGCAGGCTGGGATTTTCTTATTTTGAACGGAAACCTGTAGGTGAGACATTATCGTTACTGAATACAGAAGTTCTTGCAGTACAAAAAATTTACAGGGACTTTTTTCCTGGTACGGTTTATATGATTTTGTCCATTATTTTTCCATTAGCCGTCATATCAATAAAGGACTATCGTTTTACCCTGATTATCATTGGAAGTTACCTGCTGTTTTTTTCTTATGGACCCTATATGGATAAAAAAGTAGTGGAATTTCTGAAAAAGCAGACGGATACGAAAACGGCACTGGATAAAAAGACTTATGACAGTATCAGTGCCATTCAGGAGGTTCGGGCATATCATGCAAGAGAATGGGAAGTAGGGCGGTTTGTGGAGTCTTTCCGAAACTATAAAAACGCCCGGCTCGGTTCTCTTTTCTATCGGCTTTTGAGGCCTGCCCTATGCGTAGCCACAACAAGTATAGGAAATATCGGGTTTTTTGTATTTGGCTCTTATCTGGTAAAGCATGGTGAAATGACGGTAGGTCAATTCAGTGCATATATCTTTTATTTTATGATGGTTATGCGTCAAATCAATGGGCTATCCTACGTTTTCACAGAGCAGATGCATTTGTTGGGACAGGCAGAGAAATTATATGATTTTATCAAAGTGGAACCGGATATTTTAGAATCTAAGGAGCCTTATATACTCCCGCAAGTATCAGGAAATATCTCCTTACATAATGTTTCTTTTCATTATCAGGAACGAAAAGACATATTAAAGGAGCTAAGTCTGGATATAAAATCCGGCGAGCGCGTAGCCTTTGTTGGAGCAAGTGGGAATGGGAAATCAACCGTATTGAAATTACTTGACCGATTCTATGATCCACAGCAGGGGGACGTTACTCTGGAGGGGATTTCTTTAAAGAAGCTTTCCTTATCCCAGCTTAGAAACAGCATTGGATATGTATTTCAGGAAACTTACCTGTTTGGTACTTCGATTAAAGAAAATATACGGTTTGGAAATCCGGATGCCACGGACGAAGAGGTGATTCAGGCGGCAAAAGCAGCCTATGCCCATGAGTTTATTATGGAAACCGGGCAGCAATATGAAACACTTGTGGGAGAGCGTGGTATTAAATTATCCGGGGGCCAGAAACAAAGAATTGCCATAGCCAGAATGTTTATTAAAAATCCTGCCATTCTCTTGCTTGATGAAGCTACTTCGGCCTTAGATAATGTAAGTGAGGCCTATATTAAGAAAGCTCTTGACCAGTTAAGTAAAGGGAGAACAACAATAGCCATAGCCCATCGCATTACCACGATTATGGACTATGATAAAATCGTCTATATTCACGATGGGAAAGCAGCTGAAATTGGAACATATGAGGAACTGATGCAAAGAAAAGGGTTATTCTATGAGCTGGTAGAAGGTGTCAGTTAATTGGGGGAAGGATGTGGTGTTTTATGAGTCATATACGGTGGTACTGGAAATATATTAAGAAAAGCAAGTGGGCATTCGTGGGCGCCTGTATCATTATGATATTGGAAATTATAGCAGCAACGTCTAAAATTGGACTTCAAAAGTGGTTAATTGACTCTGTTTTTACACAGGGGAATTATCAGCTGCTTCCAAGGCTGCTTTTACTTATAACAATTGCCTATCTGCTGGGAGCGGTTACTCCATATTGGTCAGAGTGGGTTCTGCACAAGATTGGGTATGCAGTACGGGTGAATGTCGGGGAAGTATTAATGGAGGCATTGTATCGAATGCCGTTATCACAATTTCAAAATGAGAGAATTACAAGATACGTGGATTATTTTACAAATGATTTGGAATTAATTGGTGAGAACGTTTACCGCATGCCTCTTACTCTGCAGGATTTACTCAAATTAATTGTTCTGGTTGGTATCATGGCATATTTAAGCCCATCAATACTTCTTATAGTGACAGTTATGATAATTTTATATTTTATTATAGGAAAAGGCTACAAAGAGCGAATGAAGGTCAAGTCCATAGAGGTAAAAGAAAGCAGAACTAATCTTTTGGTTCACATTGAAGAAGGTATTTCTTCCACAAGAGAAGTAATTGCATATAATCGAATGGACTGGGAAGAAAAGATATATCACAGGCTATTTAAAAAGTATTATATTAAAATATTGGAGGAAGTAAGAATTATAAACGAGCAGTTGTTTTTAACGGCTCCTCTGCGCTGGGGAACCAATCTAATCGTATTGATCTATGGGGGTTACCTGGTATTGCATAGTCAGATGACTCTTGGTACCTATCTGATTTTATATCAATATTCCTCCAATATGGCAGCTTCATTGCAGGCCGTTTACGATTTCCATGTACGCTGGACTTCCTTTGAAGTCAGCATTGAGCGTGTCAGATCGGTTATAGAAAGTGCGCAGAAGGATACAGGAAAAAAATCGATTGATCAAATTGATAATATAGTCTTTGATAACGTTTCCTTTCAATATTCAGGAAATTCTCCAAAGGTATTAGATGAATTATCGCTTTCGATACCAATCGGAAAAAAGGTGGCAATTGTCGGAGCCAGCGGTAGTGGAAAATCAACCATTGCAAGATTGCTTATTCGGTTTTTCCAGCCCACCGATGGAACGATTCGATTCAATGGAACAGACATATATGAAATGAGAGAAGATGAATACGATTCCTGTTACAATATTGCGTTTCAGGAGCCTTATTTCTTTCCCGATACGATTCGAAATAATATATTGTTTGGGAGAATGGGGATTTCTGATGAAAAGATGGTAAAAATATGCCGGTTGGCACAGATTCATGAGGATATAATGAAGCTGGATCTTGGATACGACGCAGTGATAGGAGAACGGGGGATCAGTTTGTCAGGCGGTCAGAAGCAGCGTCTTTCCCTTGCAAGGGCGCTGGCAGCAGATTCTGAAATACTGATTCTTGATGAGGCGACGTCTGCGCTGGATCTTGAGACGGAACGTCAGATTCAAAAAAACATGGATGAATTACGCCAGGGTAAAACCACAATTATTATTGCACATCGTCTGTCCACAGTTCAGAATGCAGATAAAATCTATGTTTTTGACAATGGAAGGGTGGCAGAAGCTGGATCTCATAAGGAGCTCATGCAGAATGGTTCCGTGTATGCCAGCCTTGTACACGCCCAGACAGAAATGTAAGATAAACAAAAATTATTTCTTGACCTTCCAGTAGCTGGACCTTCTAGAATGATAGTATCATTATAGCAGGAGGGTGCTCTGATACCATCTCTGAAATATTTGCTTATACTATTAGTGAAGAGGCTGACAGGGTTCGAGTATCGAATAGTATTATTTATTTTTGTACAATCGGGGTATATTAAAGTTAAGCATAAATGAAAGGAGAATTTATCTATGAATAAGTTTATTTTTAGTGATTATTTTCATATGCCCCAGGGAAAGATTGCTAAACGTATGATCTTCAAAAGTGATAATGTAATTGCTTTTATACTAAACATTGCAAAAGGGAAAATACTGCCAGGACACACACATCTGGAATCAACCCTTCTTCTTCAGGTCATGGAGGGGGAAGCCAGAGTGGTAACGGATGGCAATGAAACTCTGCTGCATGTGGGGGAGTTAATGCAGGTTGACGGGAAGGAAAGCCTGCAGGTTATAAACATAGGCGAAAATGTCTTGCGTCTTTATGTCACAATTTCACCAATGGGTTCCGAATCTTTTGCAAAAGATGCAGATGTTTAATGTCATTAAAAGTGGCATACAAAAGTCCAGAGGCATTGAGATTAATAATCCCGATCCCTCTGGATTTATATAAATTAAAATGTCATCTGATCTGATCAATCCAGTTAAGCATTACATCTGCCGCCAGCCCCAGATTCCCTATCTGGCAATGGGTATCGGCTGATTCCTCCGGAGTAAACATACGCGCGGTAAGAGAGCGTACTTTTGTCAATGTTAAAATCTGATCTGTAAACTGCTTTATCGGAACATAATGATCATTCTGCCCTGCAAGAAGAAGAACATCCTGTGTTATGAAAGGTGAAAAGGTCTTAGTTTTATAGGAAAGCGTTTTATGGAAAAACTCATAAGGAGATTTACTTCCGGTTATATGCATTCCCTGCATAATTCCCCATTGCATCATTAAATTCTGTTCTGCCAGCTTTTTAAGTTCAGTGTTAACCTCTTCCTTTTTTTCATGAACCATCATGTCTTTAAAGGTATCTCTGAAAACTGGGTCGATTTGATGAGTCAATACATCGAAAAAGTCCGTTAATATATCATATGCAATCACTTTTTTCACTCTTTTTTCATATGCAGCAGCCCTTAAAGATAAATAACCGCCAAGTGATATACCGATCAATGTTACATCATTCAACCGGTAATAATCAAGAATTGATTTTACAGGCTTTTCCCATTCATGAGTCATTGGTAAATTATAATCCTCCAAAGCACTGCCCTGACCTGGCCCGTCAAAACAGATAACATCATATCCGGCATCTTTTAAATTCATAGTCATCAGAAAAAACTCTTCAATATAGCTGTCGAAACCGCCGAAAAAAACAATGGTGCTTTTCGGGTTTTCAGGTGATATACGGTAAGCTGAGAGATAACCATTTTGATAAGGAATCATAGAGTGCTGGTTTTCCTGGATTCCATAAAAATCACAGGTAAGAGATATAAACCGTTTGCGTAACTTTTGTTTGTCCGGATTAGAATCAGGCATATAAAACTCAGCACCACGGAAATAATAAGCCGCTTTTAATTTTTCATTTTTTTCGAGAGAAATATCACCAAGCTCAATAAACGATTTTATTAAGTCACTATATGAATGAATTGTATTACTGGCATTGTGCATTTCAGTCAGCATTGTTTTATCATTAGTCCAATTGTAAAATCGGTTCATTTGAAAATTGACGCTTGGGTCTGGATGCAAATGATAAAGTCCTACCGGAAAATCGCTTGTTGTCCATTTTTTTGTCATATTGAAAACTCCTTTCTTGTTTTAACAATTAGTAGTATAATAGAGCCGAATTTTATATTCAATGATGGATAAAATAGATTTCGGGGTTTATGCAACGAAGCTGCTTTAATTGTTGATTATGTAGGAAATAATAGAAAGGTGGGGGTAAAAATGTCTAATGAAAATGATTTACGGATTATAAAGACTCGCAGGCTGATAAGGGTAGCGTTCGTAGAATTGCTGGAAATAAAAGGTTTTAACGGAATAACAATAAATAATATTGCAGACAGGGCAATGATTAACCGATCAACCTTTTACCTTCATTATACCGATAAATATGATCTGTTGCAGCAGACTATGGAGGAAGCTTTGAAAAATATATTGCAGATGGTGACTCCTGAGTTGCATATTATCGATGGGAAACTAGAATATGACAGCTTTGTACAAAATATAAGCTCCATTCTTAAGATAATTGAGCGTGATGCTACGCTTTATAAAATAATTTTAAATAATAAAGAAATGTCAGGAATAAGCGAAAAATTTGAGAATGCATTGATTGAAAAGCTAGACATTTGTTTTCCGGATCATATTTTAATTTCAAAAGATTTATTTTTAGAGATGATCACTTCGCTGTATATGTCAGCCATAAAATGGTGGCTGAATAATGATATGAAATACTCACCAAATTTTATGGCAGAGCAGCTGGTTAAATTATTGGTGGCAGGACCAACTAAGTCTATCGGAATTTAAAGTGGATACAGGCAGCCGTTTTTTTAATTGAAGAAAGGAGATTAAATGAAATTAATCGAACTATGCAGCATGATAGAGATACAAAATGAGGTACAGGAGAAATTAATTGACGTTGAGAAAGAGATCGATTTTAATGCTATAAAACAGGTAACAGAGCAGATGAAGCACAAAGAATATTGGGAAAGTGGGCTTGAAGAATTAAATAAAATGCTGTCTCCTGATGAAGATGGCTTTAAAATTCTAACCTGCCAGCTGCATTGTGTGTGTGATATTTATGATGAATATTTAAAGCTTGGAATATCAAAAAATATCTTTATCGACACTATGAAATTTTTTCCCAGATTTTTGCAGGATTATAAAGATAGAAACGGAAACTATCGTTATGTTTGGTCATGGTGGGCAGTACGTCAGATATCAATGGTGGAATATCGGATTGGCGTGCTTGAATATGAGATGAGAGTAGAAAATGATAAACATTTGATTGATATACATATTCCGGCAGATGCTGATATGGAAATAAGCAATCTAAGGAAATCCTACCTGGATGCTTTGGGATTTTTTGAAAAATATTATCCGGATTTTTCCGGAGCTGATATGGTCTGCAGTTCCTGGTTGCTTGCACCATCATTGAAAAACGTTTTACCCGAGAAATCCAGAATATTGGAATTTCAGAAAGCGTTTGACATACAAGCCATGGATGAGGATAGTCGGGGATTTATGGATTGGGTATATGGGAGCAGAGATATTCCTTTAGAGGAATTGCCGGAAAATACTTCCTTACAACGAAGACTTAAGCCCTTCTTACGAAACAATGGAAAGATTGAATGGACTACCGGAAGGCTGGTTTCTAATCCATTCTGTGAAAGTTAAAACAATTTGGAGGTAAAATTAGATGAATATAAAATTTGATCCCAATAACAATATCATTAAACTCTGTATATTGGGGATGAAGCGCTTAATACTTACAAGCGCTAATTAATGGCTTTCATAAACGAACAGCCCCGGCTTATAAAGAAATCGGGGCTGCTTCTTTAAATTTCTGAGTTACTCTTATTCGTGAACTGGTTTAATCTCCGTGATCTTTTTCAGGTCTCCGCTGCACAGGACATCAAGATTATCAAATATTTTTTTTGCAGGCCAATCCCACCATTTAATCGTGAGAAGATGTTCAATAAGGTCATCATCAAACCTCTTTTTCAGTGTTTTACACGGGTTACCGCCTGCAATGTGGTAAGCAGGAATATCTTTTGTTACAACAGAATTAGCGGCGATAATTGCTCCGTCACCAATATGAATACCGGGCATTATGGTAACATTTTGTCCGATCCATACATCATTTCCAATTACAGTATCGCCTTTCAGGGGAAGGTCTTCCAATGTCGGCGTTGCTTTTTCCCAGCCGTTCCCCATTATATTAAAGGGATAGGTGGTAACGCTGTGCATTCTATGATTTGCACCGTTCATTATGAATTCAATGCCCTTTGCTATAGCACAAAATTTCCCGATGATGAGTTTGTCTCCAATAAATTCATAGTGGTGTGTGACATGCTCTTCAAACTTCTCAGCACCGTTTATGTCATCATAATATGTGTAATCTCCAATAATAATATTGGGGCGTGTCACGATATTTTTAATATAACACACACTTTTAATTGCCTCATTTGGATATATGGCTTTGGGGTATGGTCCGTATTGCATAAAAAATCCTCCTATATTTAACTCAGCTTAACTTTATCTATCTTTTAAAGTTTAGCATATCATACGTTGCTGTAAGTTACCAGTCTTGTGGAGCAATAATAATGATTATGATTGCAAAATTTACTCCCATTTGATAAATTAAAGTAAACATTAAATGGATAAAAAAGAGCAGACACGGTTAAGCATTTCTCCTCCGTCTGTGATAAATTGTTTGTAGTGAGGTAATCAATATGCACGCATGGGAATCCATACAAAAAACTTTGAATCATATTGAAGAAAATCTCGGTGAAGAAAATGAAATAGATACACTGGCAGAAATTGCTGGGTTGTCACCGTTTTATTATCAGAGATTATTCACACGGTTGGTTAAAACTTCAGTCCGTGATTATATTAAGCTGCGCCGTTTGGCAAAATCAGCAGAGATGCTGCGTTACAAAGAGAACCGCATTATTGACATTGCGTTGAATTACGGGTTTGGGAGTCACGTAACTTATACACGTGCTTTTACAAAAACCTACGGGATTACACCATCTGAATACCGGAACAGGAATATCAGTCTGCAAAATTTTGAAAAACCTGATTTATTGCTTAGTTATATAGTGATTAATGAAGGGGTACCTCTGATTAGTGATGGATTAGTTCTTGAAATGAACCGTAAATATCTGGAAAAACCAATTAACTTTCTTGGTGTATTAGGTTATTATCCGTTCCGTTCCGGCAAAATGCTTGGTGAAAAAACCGGTGTTGATACGATTGGTGATATTTGGGACAGGTTTTACAGTGAGATTTCATGTGTCAAGTATATCCCGGAAGGGCGGCGGATTGGTGTGTCTTATAAGGGGGATGCGCCAGAAGGTTATTCCAGTTATTTTGTTGGTGCTGAAATTGATAAAGATGAGAAAGATCATAACTTATTTAATTGGCAGCTGCCTGCACGGGAATATGTGGTCTGCGGATTTGAATCAGAAAACAACCAGCAGATGGTAGTTGGTATGGGGAAAGCAATGAAATACACCCGGTTTTGGCTGAAAAAGCATGGTTTAACAGCTGACGGATTTTTTCCTGAAATGTATTATAAAAGCAAATCTGACGTCGTTTATGCGGAGCTTTGGATTCCGTTTAAGAAACGAGGTTGATATATAATGAATAATGGAGGAAAAGAAAATGAGTGTGTACCAGGAAGGATTGAAATTACTTGAAGAACAATTTGGAAATGGAAAGGACAATGTGATATCACTTGCCACAATTGCAAGGGAACCGGGGAATGACGGGAAACCCCGCCCTGTTGTACGCAGTGTAGACGCTTATTATGAAGATTGTACATTCTATGCTGTTACAAATGCTAAATCAAATAAAATGCAGCAAATTGCTGAGAATCAGGAGGTTTCGGTTGCAGGATGCTTAGAGATGTTTACCGCTAACGGAGTCGCCGAAAACCTTGGATGGGTACTTGATCCGAAAAATGCTGAAATAAGAACAAAACTGCGCACAGCTTTTGCAGAGTGGTATGATATGGCCAATAATGAAAAAGACGAGAATTGCTGCTATTTAGCAATCCATCTCACAAAGGGAACATTAAATATTAACCATTGGGAAAAATTATACCACATGGATTTTGTAAATAAGACTGATATGGAAAATGGGGGGATTTTCTAAGAAACAGAGGGTATAGAGAAGGGGTTTAATATGCCTGCGAATAATATATTTACCGAAGAGGGGCGAAGATTCGCCCCTTATCTTTGGGGTTGCTGTGGTGGATAGTAAGAGGCATGTCATCTCAGATGTACAGACTGATCTGGATTTTATAATGAGTGTCCAGTACGAAACAGGATGTAACCGTATAGCTATAAACAAAGAAGCTAGGGATTGAAAAATACAATATAATATGGTAACATATAGTTAAATATTACAAATGTAATAATTGATTGAAATATTATATTTGGGGGGATTTAACTATGAGGTTATTAAAAATTAATACAAGTGAATATTGGTACTTGCATAAAGGTATAATTTCAACCAGGAATATTTATTATATTCTGGTTATTTTAGTATGCTTGAGTTGTTCAGGGTGTAAGGGGACAGTTAATAATGACAATGGGGGAAACATTGTTACAGTACCATCCACAATAGCAGCTTCCCAGGATAATACTACGGAGATAGTAAATGTTGACTATAATGATTGCTTCGATAATATTGAAGGGTGTGCTGTTTTTTTAAACAGCAATACAAATGTATATTATATGTATAATGAAGAGTTATGTGAAAAACGGTCATCGCCGAATTCAACTTTTAAAATCATTTCTACATTAATAGGATTAGAAAATGGGGTTATAAATTCTTTAGATTCAACTATGGGATATGATGGAACGAATTATTCAAATGAAAGCTGGAACAGAGACTTAAACTTAAAGGAGGCCTTTAGAGAATCATGTGTATGGTACTATAAAAAGGTTATAGTCCGTATTGGACAAAGTGAGGTTCAAAAATGGATCGATAATTTAGATTATGGAAACCATGATATAAGTGAATGAAACGGTAATGGAGAGAGTAAATTTCCAACATTGAATGGATTCTGGCTGGACTCATCATTAGAAATTTCACCTAAGGAACAGGTAGATATTATAAAAAAGATTTTTGAGGCTGAGACTGGTTTTTCCGATAGTAATATCAAAATACTAAAAGAACTAATGCTGACTCGAAAGAAGGAAAATGTTTCAGTTTATGGTAAAACAGGTACAGGTTATAATGATAAAACAGGGAATGTTAGTAATGGTTGGTTTGTAGGAATGTTAACAATAAATGATAATAAATACTATTTTGCAGTACGTCTGACTGACGATAAAATAAAAAATGTAAATGGACTAAAAGCAAAAGAAATTGCACTGAATATAATTAACAACTATTACGCTCGTCCAGAGTCATAATTAGAAAATCACCCCACAGTTTCAGGCAGCTGCCTGTGACTGCTCCAAAAAGAATTTAATTAATCTGGCAGGATATTAATAAAAATCATGAAAAATGCCACAATATAATATTGCGATATTTTTTTATGGTAAAATAGGCATAAGGAGGGGCTTCCATTGCAGATCCTGCTGGATAGAATTAATTTTAATATAAACTCACCATTTCTTCCAGTCATTTTATTGATATTAAGTATAATAATCTGTCTGGTACTGTTTATCCTGTATTACCGGTTATACCATTTTAATAAAAACGTGCGTTTTCCGGCTTGTTTTCAGGGGAATGGAGATAAACTGGGACCCAGTGAATGGGAGAAGCAGATGCTTGATCTGGCAGAGGGGCACAGTCAGGTCAGACTGACTGGGAACAGCTTCGTTCTGAATGATTATAATCAGGCTGCTTATAAAGAACTGAATAAGATCAGAGACACGATTTCAGCTTTGTCTCCAGGTCTTATTTCTCTGATTCCGGCTGCACGCTGGCTTTACGATAACTTTCAGATTATGTACCGGGAAATTAAGAAAGTCCGTACTTCCGGCACAAGCTACGCTGTATTGCCGATCCTGAAGGGAAAGGAATACCATAACTTTCCCCGGATCTATGTTGTAGCTAAGAAGATGGTGGCTCTTTCCGGCGGTCATTTAAGTGAAGAAAACATTTCTGTTATGCTGTCAGCCTATCAGCAGAAGATAGCTCTTACGGATAAGGAGATCTGGGTTCTGCCGGAAATGCTGGGATTTTGTGTACTTGAAGAAATTATTGTAGTTGCAAAAGAGATACTTCATATGATTGAAGTGAAGTCCAGGGCAGAAATATTTCTCCGTGAGAAGCTGGACCGCAGACAGGGACCGGCCGATTTATCTGCACTGCTTTGCAAAATTGAGGATAATCTTAAGTCTCACTATTCCTTCCATGCTCATGTCATCTATCTGATGAGAAATATGTCATTTGATGAGGCTTCCATACAAAGATATCTGGAATATCATTTTGCTTCCAGGGAAAGACAGGTAAAAACTTCCACTGTGTTCCAGGAAGAAGGAAAGATCCAGTCATTTCTTGAGACAAGTATCAGGACACTGATTGTCAGCTTAAGAGACATCAATGAAGTCGATGAAGAAACGTTTTTTGAGAAATATTCCTGTCTGGAGCAGATTCTGTCTAAGGATCCGGCAGGTGTCTACACAAAAATGGATCTGGAATCCAGAGGAATGTACCGTGGAATCATTGTTAAATTATCACTCCGTTACCGGTTGAAGGAAGAAAAGATAGCAAAAGACTGTCTGGATCTGGCGGTTCAGGGGAGAGATGATCTGCATTGTTCTCATCATGTGGGAACCTATCTGTTAGGAAAGGGTTATCCGCTTCTGAAGGCAAAGGCATTGGGAAAACCCATTCTCAACAGGATTAAGAAGAAATGGAATGCAAAAGGATTTGTTTACTTCCTGTCCCTGTTTCTTATGCTTTTGGGACTGGGGGCCTGCCTGTTGTATGCTTTTTGCGCCCTGGCCGGTATACAGGCTGTCGGAAGGTATGTCATTATCATCCTGGCAGTCTCACCACTGTTGATTGGTATTTCCATAGAGATTATCAATTTTATATTTACCAGAAGAATAATAGTCAGAAAAATTCCTGCACTGAATTATCTGCTGGAAATACCAGATGATGCCAGAACTTTTGTAGTCATGCCAGTTATTGTTTCTTCAAAGGAACAAGGTTTGGAATACATGGAGCGTCTGCAAAAGCATTATCTTGCAAACCCGCAGCCTAACCTTTTCTTTGCACTGCTTCTAGATTATGAAGACTCAAAGGAGCAGTTCATGCCAAAGGATGAAGCAATCCTGAATGCTCTTACTGCCCGCATGAAAGAACTAAATGAACTCTATCCGTCAAATCACCAGCGCTTTTCCCTGTTCTTCCGCTGCCGGAAGTGGAATAAGGCAGAGAACTGTTATATGGGATGGGAGCGAAAGAGAGGAAAACTGGAAGAGTTTAATAATCTCTTAGACGGGATCGGAAAAGAAAATACCACCTTTTCTGCCATTTATTGTGACGAAGCGCTTCTTACCACGTTTCGTTATGTGATAACACTGGATGCAGATACGAATCTGATTCGTGACAATGCTTCCAAACTGGTAGGGCTGATCGATCACCCGCTTAATAGACCAGTTCTTAATTCCACTGGTCAAAGGGTGGAAGAAGGATACGTCATTATTCAGCCTTCTGTCCGAAATCATATCCCGGATAGGAATAGCAGCAGATTTACGAAAATATTTGGAGGAGAATCGGGGCTTGCCCATTACGGGACCGTAATATCAGATATTTACCAGGATATTTTTAACGAAGGAATCTATATTGGGAAAGGAATTTACGATAGAAAAGCTTTCAGCACAGTGCTTCATAATAAGGTACCGGAAAACCGGATTCTCAGCCATGATCTGTTTGAGAGCTGTTATGCACGAACGGCATTTTCAAGTACTGCCAAAATTATGGATAATTTCCCCAACAGTGTTTTGTCCTTTACAAAAAGGGAGCACCGCTGGCTGCGCGGAGACTGGCAGCTTCTGCCATGGCTGTTTATGAATAAGACATCGGATGGAAGAAGCTTAAGTCCGTTATCAAGATGGAAGATTTTTGATAACCTCAGACGAAGCCTGGTTCCACTCAGCAAGACATTGTTCATATTGCTGAATCTTATATGGATGCCAGAAGCGTTTTATCTATGGCTCCCAATGGTTTTCTTTCATGATCTGTTTCAACTGGTTATTCTGCTGTGTGCTGTGATTACCCGCAAACTTTTTCGGCCAAAACTTGCGATTGTGTATAAAGGATTTTTAAAAGAACTGGCTGTGATGGTCACAAGAGCATTTCTGGAGTTTACAATCACCCCATACCGTGCTTATGTAGCATTGGATGCAATGATCAGAACCCTGTACCGGATTTTGATCAGTAAAAAAAATCTGCTCCGCTGGAATACGGCTGAAGCAGTGGATGCTTCTGTTATCAATACCCAGAAAGGCTATTTCATCACCATGTGGAGTTCGCTGCTCCCTGCGCTTTGCCTTTTATTCCCATTATTAATGGGCAGTCTGCCTCTGGCAGGAATGATTTTAACAGTACTCCTCATGGCCGACTGGTTCTTAGCATTTGAAATTGCTTATCAGATCAGTCAGCCGGAAAAGAAACTGCATCAGAGTGATAAGGCAGAAGATAAGGAACTGCTTTTAAATACTGCACGCAAAACCTGGCAGTTTTTTAAAGAACTTTCCACAAAGGAAAACAACTGGCTCTGTCCTGACAATTATAAGGTATCAAGGATTGAAAAAGTCAGTGATAAAACATCACCTACCAACATCGGGCTTCAGTTTCTGTCGATTCTTTCAGCCAGGGATATGGGGTTTGAGACCTTAAGCTCTACGGTGGAGTCTGCTGAAAACCTGATGGAGACAGTTCAGAAAATGGATAAATGGAAGGGACATCTCTATAACTGGTATCATATTCAAACGTTAGAGGTGCTAAGTCCCGCATATATATCAACGGTGGATAGCGGTAATTTCTGGGGACATATGATTGCCCTTAAGAACGGCCTTCTGGAACAGATTGATAAGCCGGTCTATCCCGATTGCCTTGTGTCTGAACTCAGGGCGGCAATTATAAACAGCAATGAAGAGATAAAGCGGGAAACTGGCAGTTCCTGCGGGCATGGACTGAGAACTAAATACCAGAAGATAGGGGAACTGACAGAAGATCTGGCAGATATTTGGGAAAATCTAAACGAGAAAGAACAAATACCGCTGTCTCATTACCGTCTGACCAGGCATTTGATGAACCTTGCTGACAGTGTTGTGAATGAAGCTGTGGCTCTTAAGCTGAAGGATGAAAGTTTTTCTTCTTTTCCTACATTACGCCGTATAGCGTCAGAGGATAATAAATATGCAAACAACATGATTGACCGGATCAAAACACTGTGCAGTAAAATGGACAGCATGATAACAAATGTTGATTTTAAGTTCCTGTTCAATGAGAAGAGAATGCTGTTTCATATTGGATATCACGTATCCTCACATACACTGGACGGGGGATGTTATGACCTTATGGCTTCAGAGTCTTCCCTGACAAGCCTTCTTGCTGTAGCAAAGGGAGAAGTGCCATTAAAGCACTGGTACAAACTGGGAAGGCCGCTGACCATCGTAAAAGGGATTCCATGTTTGGTATCCTGGAGCGGCACGATGTTTGAATATCTGATGCCAGGTCTTGTACTAAAAGAATATGAAGGCTCTGTCTACCAGGAGACCTTTCGGGCAGCAGTACTCCAGCAGATAAAGTACGCAAAGGAGGCAGGTATCCCCTGGGGAATATCAGAATCTCAATATTACCGTTTTGATTTAAATGGAAATTACCAGTATAAAGCATTTGGAGTACCAAAGATAAGACTTCAGCCGGTCCGCAAAAATTCACTGGTGGTTACTCCTTATGCTACCATATTGGCACTGGATACGGCAGAAAAGGAGTGTATGAGTAATTTAAGGAGGCTGAAAGATTTAGGAGCCTTTGGAGATTACGGCTTTTATGAGTCGGTTGATTTCAATGTGCCCAATTCCGTGGAACTGACACCTTATTGTATTGTAAAATCCTATATGGCACATCATCAGGGGATGAATCTGGCTGCCATTAACAATTACCTGAATGAAGGAATTCTCAGGGAACGGTTTCATGCGGAGATGATGATAAAGGCCACTGAAGTTTTGCTGGAAGAAAAACGCCAGTCTTATCTGATTTCCATTGCGAAACAGGGATATACAATTAAAATTGGTAAGACCCTTTTTACAGAGGACCGTTACAGCAACCGGTATATCAGTCATACAGGTGTAAATCCACCAGTTGTAAATTATTTATCAAATGGAAAATATTCCCTGATGATTACTTCAGATGGGGATGGCTTCAGCAAATATGAGGACCGCATGCTTTACCGCTGGAGATCAGATATTTATGCAAATACAGGCCATTATATCTATATTAAGGATATGAAACAGGGGAAGTTCTGGAGCACAGCCTATCATCCAACCAGTACAGAGCCGGAGGATTACCAGGTTGTATTCAGTCCTTACCAGGCTGAATTTACACGAAAGGATGGAGATATCACAACGCATATGATTGTGAGCCTGGATGCAGATCACAATTTTGAGGTACGCAAGGTCACTTTAACCAATAACGGGAATGAGGAAAGGCAGCTGGAAGTGACCAGTTATATGGAAGTGGTAAATGATACCCATATGGCAGAAATCAGCCATCCGGCGTTTAACAAGCTTTTTCTCGAAACGGAATATCTGAAGGAACAGGATATCTTTCTGGCAAAAAGGCGTCAAAGGAAAGAGCAAAGCAACCCGTATGTGATGCATATGGCAAGAACCGATGCCAGACTATGCAAGAAAATCGAATTTGAAAATGACAGAAAGCGATTTATAGGCAGGAATAATACGCTGGAAAATCCCGATTCCGTGGTTAACAGCATTGCCTTTTTTAACGATTCCGGTTTTTGTAATGATCCGATAATGAGTCTGCGGGGACAACTGTGCATCGGAGCAGGTGAATCTGCCTGCATATCTTTTATTACGGGTGTATGCAGCAGTAAAAAAGAGGCCATAAAAATTGCGGAGGAGCTGAATGTAAGCTACCGGATTGATGATATTCTGGAAAAATTCCGGCTTCAAAGCAACCTTGAGTTAAAGTATCTGGAGATAACCAGAACACAGTTGAATTCGTTTCAGGATATAATCAGCCCCATCTTTTATCCTGCAGGCATTTACAGGGGACCTCATGAAAATATCAGACGTAATTTTAAGAATCAGAGTTTCTTATGGAAATTCGGTATATCGGGAGACAACCCAATTCTGCTTTTCATGGTAAGGTCTATGGATGAGGAACGAATTCTAAAGGATGTATTAAAGGCATACGAATACCTGAGAGTCAATCTGGTTATGGTAGATTTAATTATCCTCATCGATTCCAAGTATGGGTATCTTCAGGAGGTGGATCAGTTAATCAATGATCTGACAAGTTCACTGCGTATCTATGATTCCGGAACCGGGAAGCCAAGCTTCTACACACTGCATACGTATGAGCTGCTTCCGGCTGAGTTAGATCTGCTATACACGGTTGCTAGAGTGGTATTCACAGAAAAGACTGGAATTTATTTTAATAGGAAAGAAAAAAAATCGGAGCTGCTGGAGGAGTATTAGGTCTTATGGAAAATTACGAGTTTTTTAATGGTTTCGGAGGATTTGTCTCTGAGGGCAGAGAATATGAAATCCTCCTGGACGGAAATAACAGGCCGCCGGCACCCTGGATTAATGTTATCTCAAACAAAAACTTCGGTTTCCAGATATCTGAGTCGGGGGCGGGATTTACCTGGAGCACTAACAGCAGGGAAAATAAGCTTACACCCTGGTCCAATGATCCAGTCAGTGACAATGCCTCAGAGGCAGTCTATATTCTGGATGAAATAACCGGAGAGGTAATGACCCCCATGTCCCTGGGCAGATCGGACAGGGGGATATACCGGGTGAGGCATGGCTTTGGATACAGCAGATTCCTTCACGAGGAATCACAGGTTGATCAGGAACTGACTGTTTTCTGCCCCCTGGATGAATCGTTAAAGCTATGGAACTTAAAGCTGACAAATCAGTCGGACAAAATAAAATATTTAAGCCTGACCTACTATGTGGAATGGGTCCTGGGTACGCAAAGAGAACAGTCGAATCCCTATATTCTTACCTCCTATGATAATGAATATGAATATCTCTATGCAAAAAACATTTACACCATGAATTTTCAAAACAACATTTCCTACTTATTCTCCAATGAGACAATTGTAGGATATACCGGAGACAGGCAGGAATTTCTGGGGCATAAGGGCAGCATCCGGGAACCGCGGGGAGCGGAGGTTAAGCTTACCTGCAATACAGGAGTGTGCTATGATTCCTGCGGAGCAATACAGGTTTCTGTTGCGCTTCAGCCTCAGGAAAGTAAACTTGTGGTATTTGGACTGGGTCAGAGCAGCAGTCTGAATGAGATAAACAAAATCAGAAATAAGTACAGGGAAGTGGCTGCGGCAGAAAAAGAGCTTGAAAGAGTCAGAGCATACTGGGACAGGTTATTAGGTACGATACAGGTAAAAACAAAGGACCGGGCAATTGATATTCTTGTTAATGGCTGGCTGCTCTATCAGTCTGTTTCCTGCCGTATTCAGGCGAGAGCAGGATTTTATCAATGCGGGGGTGCCTATGGATTCAGGGATCAGCTTCAGGATACTCTTTCCCTGCTTTTTACAGATCCGGGTATTCTGCGGGGGCAGATTTTAATTGCCTGCAGCAGACAGTTTGAAGAAGGGGATGTGCAGCATTGGTGGCATCCGCCTATGGGAGTTGGTGTAAGAACCAGGATATCCGATGATCTTCTCTGGCTGCCTTATTGCACGGCGGCTTATATCCGAAGTACAGGGGATCTGTCGATTCTAAAGGAAGTGGTGCCTTATATCAAAGGACCGGTACTGGAGGAAAACCAGCATGATATCATGTTTACACCGGAAGTGTCCGTTAAGGTTGAAAGTGTCTACGAGCATTGTAAAAAAGCCATTGAAAAGACGTCCTTTGGAGAACATGGACTTCCTCTTATGGGAGGAGGTGACTGGAATGACGGTATGAATGAAGTTGGAATGCTGGGGAAAGGGGAAAGTGTATGGCTTGCCTGGTTTTTTTATACCGTATTAAGTGACTTTATTCCTCTCAGCGATCAGGAAGGCGACAACGCTTATGGCCGGGAACTGGAACAGAAGCGGGAAAAACTGCTGCAGAGTATTGAAGAAAACGCCTGGGATGGAGAGTGGTACCTCCGGGCATTTTATGACGATGGATCGAAGCTGGGCTCAAAGGAAAATGATGAATGCATGATTGATTCCATCAGCCAATCCTGGAGCGTAATCTCAAAGGGAGCACAGGAGGAACGTGCAAAAACAGCAATGAAGTCAGCGTGGCGTTATCTGGTGAGGGAAGAGGATGCCCTATCCCTGCTATTGGCGCCGCCCTTTGATAAAACAAATAAAAATCCGGGATATATTAAGAATTATATCCCCGGAATCCGGGAAAACGGAGGCCAGTATACCCATGCGGCGGTCTGGCTTGCAATTGCAACAGCCATGCAGCACGATTATGACATGGCACAGACCCTTTTCACCATACTGAATCCCATCTACATTACGCAAAAAAAGAAGGAGGTTCTCCGATACGAGAAAGAACCTTATGTCATGACGGCTGATATATCCTTAAGCCCGCCCTATACAGGAAGAGGCGGCTGGAGCTGGTATACGGGGTCCGCAGGCTGGATGTATCAGGGTTTATTAAGCTGGTACCTGGGAATTAGAAAAGAGGGAAATGAACTGGTGATTGATCCGGCAACTCCTGCTGATTTCGGTGATTTTTCCATTGAATATAAGTATGGAAGTTCCCTTTATGAAATTCGGGTTGAGAGCAGAAGTAAGGGAATGCTGACAACGGAAACAATCACAGTGGATGATAAAACGGTTCATGGAAATAGAATTTTACTGGCAGATGATGGAGAAAAGCATTACATTGTAGTATAAAATAAGCGGCCCTGCCAGATCAGGAGATTTTTCCCTCCTTACCTGGCACCGGGCAATCAAATTGATTTTATTGCAATTCTTCGCCGCAATTACTGCAGATATTCGGATTCGATCCTTTTCCCAGATAGTGATTGCATTTCGGGCATCTCCAGTTAATCTTTGAAAAAATCACAATTCCTATAATGACTAAAACTGCTGCAGGGCGAATTGATAACAAAAATAAAGCGATTGCAACAATCAGGCCGAGAATGGGAACGAGAATTTGAAGTTTTTTCTTTTTCTTAAAAGCTTCTTTGGTATCTGACATGAATAATCCTCCTCATATGTTAATATTTTGTTAAAATTAGATACACTATAAATATAATACGGGAAAACGTTTACATTGCAAGTACTAATCGATATAATTATGGGTATTAAGTGCTAAGGAGGTTTCATGGTTGACATTAAATTTATAGCTCAAAAAGCCGGTGTATCCATTGCCACGGTATCAAGAGTACTGAATCATTCCAAACCCGTAAGTAAGAAACTGGAGGAGAAAGTGCTTGAAACGGTTATAAAATACAACTACTATCCAAAGTCATCAGACCGGTTTACTGCTTCTAAGCGTACGTTCATAATTAGTATCTTGATTGAAGATCATATTAACCAATTTCAATCTGAAATTTTACGAAACTTCACTCAGCATATTGCTCAGGCAGGATATCAGGCACTCATCAATATTGTTGGTACAAGCATGAAGCAAAAAGAAACTGCCATTCATGAGCTTACTGCCCGTCACGTTGATGGTATCATTGCATTGTTTCCTTTAAATGAATTATCCGCTAAGCGTCTTCAGAGTCTGTCTAAAATTCCTTTCCTGCATTCAGAGCCTCTGGTGAAAGGGGTCAGCTACAATCAGATTAATTTCGATGCTTCTTACAAAGCAGGGGAGTATTTAATCTCATTAGGACACAAAAAAATCGGCTGCGTTTTCTTTGAGGATTATGGCAGGAATTGTTATCTGGATGCCAGATATGAAGGTTTTATACAGGCTTTGAAAGACCATAATATCAAGGTTAACAAAAATTATTTTTATAAAAGTGATATAAAGATGCACAATGGCTGGAATATTGTTAATGAAATAAGTAACACAGATGACAGACCAAGTGCATTGTTCTGTGTATCGGATGAACTGGCAATTGGGATGATATCCGCTTTATTTCAGAAAGGGATTACCGTACCCGGAGAGATATCGATCATTGGATATGACGGAATTCCTCTGGGCCAGCAGATGAAACCCAGTTTAACAAGTGTATACCAGCCATTTGAGTTCTGGATTAAAAGAATAGCAGATGAACTGATAGCGGAGATTGAACATAAGAACCTGGAACCCATTTGTGAAGCGGTGATTCTTGAAAATCTGCCCTATATTAGAATATGTGAGAGTTGTACCAGTCCGCACCAGTCCATAAAGGAGAACTGGATATGGAGATAAAACAATTCGGTCCTTCCGGGATACTGCAGAATTTTGTGGATTATATATGGGTTGTAGAATCGGATTTGCTTAAGGAGGAAGAGCGGGAAGATATTATTATGCCCCTGGGTCACATCAATCTTATATTTAATTATGGATCAGAATATAAGCTGATTGAGCGGGAAAGAGAAACATTTATTCCAGATGCAGCAATGATAGGTCAGATCAAAAGTGCAAGGCATGTTCGATACGGGAGTAAGGTGAATCAAATTGGTATTTCCTTAAAACCAGCAGGATTGATGTCATTTTTTCATATCCCGGGAGCTGCTATTGCGGAGAAGATAATAGATGCGAATGAAGTTGATGTGACACTTCATAAATTATATCATCAAATTGAGGAATTAAATGGGAGTGAGGAAAAAACAGATAAAATCTATGAATATCTGAAAGCTAAAATGATTATCAATAAGAATTCCCAGCGTATTAGTGAAATAACCGATTATGTTGAGTCCAATTATGAGGATTTAAATATTGGCGAGATGGCTGAGTACTTTAGCCTCTCAATCAGTGCACTTGAACGTTTTTTTAAAAAGAGTGTGGGCTTGACACCGAAAACATACGGAAACATTTTAAAATTCAGAAAAAATATTGAGAATGAAGACCGTAGAAAAAATTTGCAGAATTATTATTATGATCAATCGCACCTCATCAAGAATGCAAAGAAGTTTTCTGGCAAAACGGCTAATGAATTAGAGCATGTGAATCGTGAATTAACATTGCAGCATATTTTAAATAACAATGGAGTGAATGATTGCAGTTAATAAAAGTAACGCCGATTTTTTACAATACAACCGGACTGCCTGATTGGTAAGATTATTATATCTAAAACAGAAAGGGATGGTTGTTATGCAGAGTATTAAGATACTGGCAAGTATACTGATGTTTATTAATGTAACATTACTGACTATATTAGTTCCGGGAGGGCCTATTGAAAACAGAAACTTTCGTAGATTAAAAGGTGTTGTATTTTGGGGCTTTAACGTATTTCTAATTACATTAGGGCTTGCTTCTTATTTAACAAGTTATTTGATTCTGGTGGAAAATGCCTATGCGTTACCTATGGCTAAAATAATTTCTGTACTTTATTTTATTGTATATATGATTGATTTAGGAGGAATTTTCCCTAAATCCCCTGATAAGATGTCAAAGACATTAATGCTTCTTGAAATCGTAAATACATCATTTGCTGTGCTTCTATTTATATTTGTTACTGCAATTGGAGTGGGGGTTTAACTATGCTGATAAGAAAACCAATTATAATTTATTATTTTTCGGGGACAGGAAATACGCTTCTTCTTGTTAAAAAAATAAAAGAAGTATTTGAAAAGCAGAAATATTCTGTTACTTTAAGAAAAATATCCACATCTGAAACAGTCGAATTAGAAGATGATTGTCATTTAGGAATTGTGGTTCCGGTTGCAATCGAGTCTACCTTCCCAATTGTATGGGATTTTGTAAAGAATTTACCGGAAGGAAACAATAGAAGTGTTTTTCTTGCAGATACCATGGAAAGCTTTTCAGGTGGGATTATAGGACCAATGAAAAAGGTCCTGACAGCGAAAGGATATCAATGCATAGGTGCCTGTGAGTTTAAAATGGCCACAAGCATGCAGATGACAGAAAAAAAAGCTGAAATTGGAAAACAGAAAAATGAAGCAGCCTTTCTTCAGGCAGAAAAATATGTACAGTCACTGATAGACGGAAGCGCGAAGTGGAATCGGATACCAGTATTATCCGATCTGATGAGACTTGTTTCCAGAGGACATTTCATCTGGAGAATAACCAGTAAGACTATTCGGATAGACGATCCGTTATGCATTAGATGCCGTGTTTGCGAAAAGCACTGTCCGGTTCATGCCATTCAATTTACTGATGAGGGTATGAAAATTCAGCATGACCAGTGCATTTCCTGTATGAGGTGTGTCAATTACTGTCCAAAGAATGCATTCAGGGTAGGGGGAAAACAACTGGTTCAGAAAAAGAACGTCAACGTAAACGAATTGTAAAGGAAAGGCAAAGCTCATGTCAGATAAAAATACTATGGAACAGCAGTTTGGACAAATAGAATATCATCTGCTTCATGATGAATCTCCATCGGATTATCTTAATCAGGTCAGCATGGAACCATGGTTTTCTGATTATCCTTTTTCCATGCTGTTAAGAATGAAGGAAACACCCCAGTCAAAACGTTACCACCCGGAAGGAAGCGTATGGAAGCATACAATGATGGTGGTGGACGAGGCGGCAAAACGGAAACAGGAAAGTAAGTCAGAAAAAACTCTGATGTGGGCAGCGCTGCTTCATGATATTGGTAAACCGGTGGTGACCAAAATAAAAAAAGAAAAAATTACCGCTTATAATCATGATTCTGAGGGAGAACATCTGGCAGTGGATTTTCTGTCCTGTTTTTCCGGTGATGAATTATGGATTCAGTCAGTCGCAAAACTGGTCCGTTATCATATGCACGTGATGTATATAACAGAAGGCCTGCCCTTTGGCAATGCGGGCAAGATGAAACAGGAAACCGATAGCAGTGAAGTTGCGCTGTTAGGGCTTTGTGACCGGATTGGCAGGGGCAATAGCGATCCGGAATATGAGCAAAAGGTAATCAGGAAGTTTAAGAATATGCTGTAATGAATCCCAACCTCTAAAAGAAGTGCTGGCCCCCGGATATGATAAGAAACTCCGGGGGCATTTTTTGATACAATCATTTTAAGTATGTTCGTGACTTTGCGTAACATATGAATTATAATAACAATAATGATTTTTGATCAAAACTGGGGGAGTGGGTATGATTGAAATTAAGAAAAACTATCATTCTTTTGACGCAGTGAGGCTGGCATTTAAAGCGTCCCCTGTCTGTTTGGTATCAGAGATACTTTTGTCTGTTACCCTATCCATCATGCAGACGGCGGCTCTTGCTCTGGCTACAGCTGGTTTTGTGGACACTGCATCTGACATATTAAGGGGAACGCGCCCGCGTGATGATATTTATCTGCCATTGGTATTATTGTTAGTGACGCTTGGAGTGACCACTACGCTTGGTGCGCTGATCCAGCTGGCCGGTTCCCGTATCCGGTTAAACCTTCAGCGCAGACTGATACCTTCTGTGGTGAGAATTTATGCTGCATTGGATTACAGGCATATTGAAAATAATACCAGCTGGGAATTAATTTCACGCGTATCCCGGGATCCGGTTAATTCCGTTATGGAAGGTATGGATGCATATGTACAGTTTATACAAATTATTATTTCCCTGTTTTCTGTTCTGATACTGATTGTAACCCAGGTCTGGTGGGCTGCATTTATCATCTTAATCTTTTCAGCGCCCATGTTCTGGCTGTCGGTGCGTGCCGGCAGAAAGACTTATCAGGCAGGGCGTGAGGCTGAGAGATTCAACCGGCGCACAGATTATCTGGGAGAAGTACTGACCGGACGCGATAATGTGGACGAGCGTACTCTGTTCGGCTATAACGATGAGATTAATGATAAGTGGCAGAATCAGTATGAGGCAGGGCGGCAATTACAGTTAAAGGTGACGGCCAGGATGTTCCTGACTATTAAGTGCTCCAGTCTGCTTATGGTTCTGATCTCTTTGTTGGTGGCATTGACACTCATCGGACCTGTGGTGTCCGGTCAGATGACAGCGGGGTGGTTTATGGGTATCGTAAGTTCAGTATTTGGCATGATCCAGAAACTAGGTTTTCAGATGTCACGAGCCCTTGAAAACATATCCCGCGTGGGAGAGTATATGAAGGATTTAACTGAATTTGCTGCATTGAATCAGACAAAAGATGCACTGACTGAGCCGGATGCAACCCCCATGGCATTTGATTCATTGGAGTTTCGCAATGTCATTTTTCGATACCCAGGCAGTGAACGGCTGGTATTGGACGGACTGTCTTTTAAACTGGAGGCAGGGCGCCATTATGCCTTTGTTGGCAAAAATGGTGCTGGTAAAACCACCATTACAAAGCTGTTAACAGGACTGTATACACAATACCAGGGTGAGATACTGATAAACGGAAAGGAACTTCGGGAATATCCGGCCAGCACGGTCAAGGCTTTGTTTTCTGTGGTATATCAGGATTTTGCCAGATACTATATACGGCTGAAAGACAATATAACTCTTGGCGATGTACATAAAAAAGGGAATGAGATGCAGGCAGCACATCTTGCTGGTTTAGATGAGACAATCCGAAGTCTGAACCATGGGCTTGATACGCCGCTGGGTAAGATAATGACAGGCGGGCAGGATCTTTCCGGTGGTCAGTGGCAGCGTGTGGCCATCGCACGGTCGTTGAACAGCAGAGCTCCTGTTAAAATGCTTGACGAGCCCACCTCTGCTCTGGATCCCATCAGCGAGAGTCTGCTATACAGAGATTTTGAAAAGCTGATGCGAGGTAAGACAACGGTTTTTGTCAGTCACCGTCTCGGATCCACCAAGCTGGCTGACGAGATACTGGTTATCGACAGCGGGAGGATTATAGAACGGGGAACTCATGATGCATTGATGGCAGCAAACGGAGCGTATGCCGGGATGTTTGAGGCTCAGAGGGGGTGGTATCTATGAACGAAGAGAAGAAGAATTACACGTTCTTTGAAGTCATTGCCCGGATTATACCAATACAGTTTCAGTCAGCACCGTTTAATTGCATCCTTGAAAATCTGCTGGCTGTTATACATGGGCTGTCATTTTCACTGACAGTCGTGGCAACGCAGCATCTTTTTGATACGATTGCCAAAGCAGCTGTCAATGAAGCGGGATTCCAGGATTGTCTGGTTTCCCTGTTACTATTATCTGGAGTAACATTTGGACAGCAGATTTTAAATGGTGTTCATAACTTTCATGGAACCGGCATTCTTTTTCCTAAATCAATGGGAAAACTGACTGTTTTGCTTCACCGGAAACTTAAAAGTATCGATCCCGCCCAATTTGAGAACACAGATTTTTTAGATGATCTGAACAAAGCCAGGGAGGGAATCCGGGCAATACCTTTATTTTGTATGATTTTATATCTTTGTATCTCTTTTTATGGAGTATATTTCCTGTCGATCGGGGTCTATCTGTTTACGTTAAAGCCCATGCTGTTAATTACTTTACTATTGGCTTTTATTCCTGCCATACTGGCCCAGACGATTCAAGTCAGGGTGTTTACAAGACTGGAAGAACAGAGCGCGCCACTGCGCAGGGAGAATGAATATTACCAAAAGACGATTTGTGACAGAGAGTATTTTAAAGAAACCCGAATATTAGGAGCGTTTTCATTTTTTAATCAGCTGTTTACAGGCACAATGGAATTACTTACCTGTAAAATATGGAAGGCAGAAATGAAAACTGCACTGCTAAAGCTGATGTTGAACATTACCACATTTGCAGGTATGGGTGCGTCGGCTTATCTGCTCTTTACTGCAACCATGAATGGTGAAATTACAATCGGGATGTTTGCCGCTGTGTTTGCTGCGCTGGGACAGATCTTCGCTATTATGGATGAAATTGTCGGAAAGCACGTCAGCAGTATGAATAAGGATATCGGAAAGGTTAACAACTTCCTTCATCTGCTTGACATGCACGAACGCACCGGCTTAGACGGAATACCGGATTTCACAAAAGGTGTTGCTGCTCATGGAATCAGTTATACATATCCAGGCCGGGAGAAACCTGCGGTGAAGAACTTGTCACTGAACCTGGCAGAGGGGGAGACTATTGCCATAGTAGGAGAAAATGGAGCGGGGAAGAGTACACTTGTGCGTTTGCTGACTGGTATTTACCGCCCGTTAAAAGGCAGGGTAACAATCGGTGGCCTTGACACTGGGGAGATTGCCCCTTCCTCTTTATATAAGGGCATATCTGGTGTATTCCAGAAATTTCAGCGGTACAAAATGACGCTTGAAGAGAATGTGGCTATCAGTGGCAGTCCCACCAAAGCTGGTTCTCATCAGGCGGAATCTGCCCTTCGTGAGGCAGGTTTTGAAAAAGGAAAAATCCGAATGGATGATATGCTTTCGCCAGAATTTGGCGGAATTGATTTGTCCGGTGGGCAATGGCAGCGGATTGCCATTGCCAGAGGGTTATACCGGGTGAATGGCTTTATCGTTCTGGATGAACCCACATCTGCCATTGATCCAATTGAGGAAACCAGGATATATAAACAGTTTCAACGGCTGGCAGAAGGAAAATGCGCTGTTGTGGTGACTCACCGTCTGGGCTCTGCAAAGCTGGCAGACCGTATTGTAGTGCTGGATTCTGGAGAGATCGTTGACATGGGGACACATGACGAGCTGCTTTCCCGTCCAGGGAAATACGCTGATATGTGGGTGGCACAGGCACAGTGGTATGAAAGGGAAGAAGAAAAGCTTGTGAGATAAATAGAATCTGCACTTGACGGACTTTAACTGCAAGTATAGAATATTAATATAATGCGTTTGCAGTTAAAAAGGGGGATTTTATGATTACATTACAACTTGGAAGAAAAAAGCTTCTGGGAATAATTGCACTTTGTCTGATTGTGGTTTGCACCTTGATTCATACGAATATGGTATCCTTTGCTGATGCTGGTCCTGGTGTATCACAGGAGCCTTTGCAAGAATCAGAGGCAGATTCAATATGTTCTCAGAATGGAACTCAGGTTTTTAAAATCAGCAACGATGGCAGCACGGCGGTAGTTCAGTCAGGGAGCTTCCAGTCAGCAGACGGTCAGAAACTGACCATAGTAGCAGCCGCAGATATAAAGGGCGGTACCGTAGATTTATTTTTATTCTCACCGTCTGGTAAGGAAGAGAGACTAACTTTTAGCAGTTCTGATATAACAAAAACATTTGAATTATCTGAAGGCACCTGGGCTTATAATGCCACCGGATTTTTTGAGAGCGGAAATATAATGATTACTGGCACTACAGAGTAGCAAGTGATTGTCTGAGCCGCGGCAGCAGCAGGTGCCGTCAGCTTTTAAAATATATAATTCTTCCCCAATAAGGGGTGATCTTTATGTCTATTAAATCATTCAAAAGCTGCTCATTATTCAGAATATCGAGACACCCGGTGCTGCTGTATTGCTCCAGATTTACGATGTGTTCATTGGGAGTTGCGTTGATCATAACGAGTACATGATCATCTCCCAGATCTCGTTGGAAAATGAATGGCTTTTGATATTCAATGGATATTTGTTTATAGGTTCCTGTCTTTAAAGCAGGAATCTTTTTTCGTATCTGAATCAGTTTTTTTATTACACCTTCTAAGTCTGGTTCATCGGGAATCACCTGTTCTATATCAATATAAGGCCGGATGGCTGAATCAGAACCATTCTCCTTTACTCCTTTTAAACCCCACTCACTCCCGTAATAGATAGAGGGAATACCTGGAATTGTAAATAGCAGGATATAAATGGTATATAAATAAGAGGTCTGAGCCACCAGGCTTGCCAAGCGGTTCTGATCGTGATTATCTACAAAATTATAGAGCATGAAGTTCCGGTAAATGCCAGATTCAGAATCGAATTCCCGGTTCAGGGAATGTGCAATTTCGAAAAGGTTCTGGTCATTGTGACTGGAGTATAAACCTTTAAATATTTCATAGTTGGTGACGGCATCCAGCTGCTCCTCACTTATCCACTCTCTGTAATCTCCATGAACCACTTCACCCATAAGCCAGAAATCATCTTTTCGTTCAATGGTTTTCTTTCGCAGCACTTTCATAAAGTCAGGATTAAGACAATCTGCTGCATCCAGCCGTAATCCATCAATATCAAAATAGTCGATCCAATATAGAACAGCCTTTAATAAGTAATCCACTACCTGGGAGTTATTTAAGTTAAACTTAGGCAATTCAAAATATCCACCCCAGGTATCGTAACAGAAGGGATCCCCCAAAGGACTTTCCAGATTAAAATCAATTCCTGAAAACCAGCTGCAATATTCTGAGTTTCTGCCATTTGCCAAGACATCCTGATAGGCAAAAAAATCCCGTCCGCAGTGATTAAATACTCCATCCAAAACAACACGGAAACCGTAGGCAGCCATTTCTCAAATTCAGTCATTCGGAAACAGACAGAACCATATGGATTTTTAAATGGAGCATTGCAAACTCCAAAAGTAAAGAAATGATAAAAACATGCCTCTTCAGACCCACATTATGAGAGAGGAGGATATGTCTCCCTTTTATGAAATGGGTGTGAAAAGCATATTGGATAGCAGAGTGATATAAAAGTCATGTAAGCTGTTCCTCCACTAATTCGGAAAGTATTCGGATTCCCTGTCTGATGTCATCCAGTGATGCATTGGAATAGGAGATGCGTATATGCTGATTTGAGCGGTATTCGTATAAGTCTCCAGGATGGATGAGTACTTTACGGCTTAAAGCTTTTACAAAAAGCTGGTACATGGAAATAGGACGATTCAGTTTCAGCCATATGAAATATCCGCCTGTAGGAATGTTCCATGTGGCTGTTTTTTGAAAATACTCATTTAATGCAGCCAGTGCAGTATCTCTTCTTATTTTGACTTTTTTTCTGAGATTATGATTATGTGCCTCATATAAACCACTGGCAAATAGTTCGGCAGCCACATTCTGGGAAAGTGAACTTGAACCATAATCCGACTGCATTTTAATATCTGATAATCTTGTTATAATCGGTTCAGGTCCAACAACCCAGCCAATTCTAAGACCTGGACTTAAGTTTTTAGAAATGCCTCCAACATATAAAACAAGACCACTGGAATCTAGTGATTTTAATGGAGGAGGCGGGGGATCTTCAAACCAGATTTCACGATATACATCGTCTTCGATGATGGGAAGACCTTCTTTCTCACAAAAATGGATCAATTCTTTTCTCTTTTCCAACGGCATAACAGTTCCTGTTGGATTATGGAACGTGGGTATGGTAAATACGATAGAACCCTTTTTATTTTTATTCTTTTCTGCTAATTTCTTAATATTCATTCCAGTTTCCTCAGAAGGTATTCCGGATAACTGCATTCCAAAGGACTGGAAAGTCCGAAGCGAATACAGATAGGATGGTTTTTCCAGATAGACAGTGGAATTGGGATGTAAAAGGCCGAGAGAAATTAGCTGCAGACCTTGCAAAGCACCGGATGTTATTAAGACAGAAGACGGATTTGCCGTAATTCCAATGGTTTCTAAGTATTTACAGATTTCTTCCCTTAAAAAAAGAGATCCTCTTGGTTCTTCATATCCTAATGGCTGTGATGCAACAGATAATTTCTTTAATATACTCTGTATCTTTTCCTGTGGAATCAGTTCTGAGGCTGGTTCACACGAACCCATTCGTATCATGCCAGGATCGCTCTCAGCTTCATTAATCTGCTGAACAATCATTTGGTTAGGCTGATGGTTTCCTGATGAGATATAACCGTTCCAATTGTAAGTCTGATTCATCAAATTCCAGGTATTGTTTATAATTTTCGTTCCGCCGCCGGTATTGCCCTCAATAATCCCTTCTGCCGCAAGTTCATCCATTGCTGCAATAATCGTACTGCGATTTACTGCAAACAATCCCGCAAGAGCTCTCTGGCTGGGTAATTTTGCGCCAACGGACCATTCGTTACTCGTTATCTTTTCTTTTATATAGCCGACAATTTGCAGATGCAAAGGCATTGGATGGGTTTTATCTGGTCTCCAATTGATTTTGTACATATAAAAACCTCCTGTCACTGAAATCTAATATATCATTTGGATGGCTAAAAATCAACCATTGATGGTCGGAGACATATGTACTTTTTTTCAGTATAATGAATCATACATGGAACCGCAGACTGATCAAAAAGGAAGGAATGAATCATGAATACAATTAAAATCATAAGTGACGATGACGTAAAGAGTATATTAGATCTGGAGAATACTATTTTATGTGTGGAAAATGCATATAGACAGAAAGCGGATAAACGGGCAACGTTATTGCCCCTTGTTTCTGCTGATCTGGTTGAGGGAAAAGCGGATATGGATATAAAATCCGGAATTTATCAGACTGGGAATTTATTTGGATTAAAGCTCGTTACATGGTTTGGCGATAATAAAATACAGGGACTTCCGAATTTAACAGCAATGGCAATGGTGTTTGATTTGAAAAATGGATTCCCCATAGCACTGATTAATGCAGGGTATTTAACAGCCATGCGTACTGGGGCAGCGGGGGCAGTTGGTATAAAATATCTTGCGAATCAGAATGCAGAGGTTCTCACATTAGTGGGAACGGGTAATCAGGCGGCCTTTCAAATCGCAGCAGCATTAACCGCTGTACCAACAATACGAAAAGTTAATATTTATAATCCGAGAAATGAAAAAAAGGCACATTTACTTCAACAATCCATACGTACAAAATTAAGCGGAATTAATAATAGCAGTAACGATTTTAAAAATGAAAATTGGATTCAAAGAATCAAAACCGTAGAATTTTATGCAGTAAATAATATTCAATCAGCGCTGGAAGAAACCGATGCAGTTATAACTATAACTCCTTCCAGTCAGGCATTGATTAAAAAAGAATGGGTGAAGCCGGGTACACATATCAGCTGTATTGGTGCAGACTTGCCAGGCAAACAGGAGCTGGATGAAACCTTATTTAGAACTGCAAGAATATTTGCAGATGATATAGATCAGGCCTCCAGTGTGGGAGAGATACAAACAGCTGTCAGTTTAGGAATATTACCAATAGAGTCGATAAGAGAAATAGGATATGTTATAAACGGAAATGAAAATGGCCGTTTATCAAATAACGATATTACTGTATTTGACAGCACAGGGATTGCGCTGCAGGATCTTGCTGTTGCAGATTACATAATAAGAACAGCAGAAGAAAAGAACATTGGAACGAGTGTAACGATATAGGGAGAATTGACATGAAAGTAAAAGTATATAAATTAAATTCATTTGCTAAAACGAAAGAAGGCGGTAATGCAGCTGGTGTTGTAATTGACGCAGATTCATTATCGGAAAAGGAAATGGGAAAAATTGCTGCGATTCTGGGATTCAGCGAAACTGCTTTTTTATTGCCATCAGACGCAGCGGATTTTAGAGTGAGATTCTTTACACCAAAGGAAGAGGTTGATTTATGCGGTCATGCAACAATTGCTGCCTTTCATACAATGGCACATCTGGGATTGTTAAAACCAGATAAGTATAAACAGGAGACAAAAGCCGGAATTCTGGGAATTGAAATTAAAGAAGACCATTCCGTTATGATGAACCAACCGGTTCCCGTATTTTCAGAAATAATAGAGAAAGATGAACTTGCGGATTCACTAAATATCGATACCTCGCAGATGCCGGGAGATTTACCGGCCCAGATCGTATCTACAGGACTTAGGGATATTATGATTCCTGTAAAAAGCATTGAGATTTTAAATGAAATGAGGCCGGATATGGAAAAGATCAAGATCATCAGCCAAAAATATAATGCAGTTGGTTATCATGTTTTTACCCTGGAATCCCTGCATGGTGCCAATGCTAATTGCAGAAATTTTGCTCCATTATATGAAATCCCGGAAGAATCGGCAACAGGAACCTCAAACGGAGCACTGGGCTGCTATCTTTACCACTATGGCAAAATTAAAAGCGGGCAGGAATCGAATATTGTATTTGAGCAGGGGTATTCCATGAAAAAACCATCTGAAATTCTGGTATCCTTATCGGTAAATCAAAACGAAATTCAGGAAGTCAGGGTTGGGGGCAGTGCAAAGAATCTTACTTTATCAGAAATCGAGTTATATGAGAGGGATTAATATGAGTGTTTTTTTTTATGGCTGCATAACTTTGGATGGCTATCTGGCTGATAAAAACCATAACCTGGACTGGCTTTATCAGACAGGAGATGCAGAAGAAACGGATTATGAAAGTTTCTATAATAGCATGGATATTACTATTATGGGGAAAAGGACATTTAATGAAATTGAAAAGATGGATAATACAGAAACTATTTATCCAACTACTGAAAACTATGTGATTACACATGCGAAAAATTTATCAATCCAGGGTTTTATTCCTGTCAATAGTGATATCATAGAATTTGTTAAACAGATAGATAAGGATAAAAATATCTGGATCGTAGGGGGCAGCACAATTATGGCTCCATTGTTAGATCATGATATGATAGACAATATAATAATACAGATTGCACCTGTACTATTGGGTGCGGGGATTCCATTGTTTGCTCAAAAGGAAGCATTAAAGAGGTTTTTCTTGAAAGAAGTGAAGCAATACGGGCAATTTGCAGAATTAGTTTATTCCAAATATATATCAGGTAGCTGGAAAATGCGGTCCGGAGGTAAGTGGGCGGAGACTACAAAGCTGTTTTTTGAAAAAAGTTAAGGTTCATTTTTTCCCTCATTGTCTTTTTCCGTAACCTCTCGGAAGATACTGTCGGAATTACTTTTTTGTGTTTTCTGGTAGCCTGCCATTAATTGGTTTCGCTGTGATAGTTCTGACATAATGGTAATAAAATCTTCCTTTGTCAGTGGTTTTTTATCATCTTTTAGCTCATAGCCTATTTGACCGCTCACCTCTATAGTAGCTGCCTTTACATCTTTTATAGAACTGACACCGTTTTGGCGCAGGCGCGTTTCAAGTCTATCCACAGTAAGACGTAATTTTTTTAGATTTTTCATAATAATTTCGCCATTTTCTATAACAATGACAGCTTTACCTGAAAAGAGAGATTCGAAAATGTCAAACTTAATTTCAAGATATTCCGAAAAAACCATAAGCATAGTGAATATAAAAGCAATTAGTAATGTGCTCCATATGTTATCTTCAGAGATAGGTTGTATTAAAAGAGAACCGATCCCGACCATAACAATAGTCTGAGTGATAGTCATCTGTGAAATTGATTTACGCCCTCCCAATCGCAGTATAAGTTTTCCTGCAAAAAATATAACAATTGTTTTCCAGATTAAACTATAATCCATTACAAAATCTCCTTTCCAAATTTTTGAGTTTTAGTTATTATTAATCTATTTGGAAATTATTATGTAACTGTTATTATATTAAGGGGTATGGAGTATCGCCTAACTTTGGCTACTATATATCATTAAACTGGCATAATTAGTGGAATTGGCCGCCATATGTTGTACAAGTCTTGGTAAACTATGAAAAAGAGATGCTATCATATGGGGAGGATTCTTAAATAAGGAGAAGGAAGCCATGATACAAAAGAGCAAATTAGATTCAGAAGAGTCCATGAGGAAGAAAATAGAAATAATGAATGGGTTTGGCAGCAGGACAACCGGCTCAAAAGGTCATCAAATGTTTATTGCATGGTTAAAGCAGCAGCTGAATGATATGGGGCTTCCGGTTTATAGCGACACCTATACGTTTGAACGATGGGAAGAAAAGAGAAGTGCTTTAACAGTAAACCAAGAAGATATCCATGTGTCATCAGCCTATCCATATTCTGGCGAAACAGATGAAAATGGAATAACAGGAGAATTGATTCATGTAAAAAGCGGTAATTATAGCAAAGCAAAAGGTAAAATTGCCGTTGTAGAAATCAAAAAGGTAAAAAAACTTCCCATTGGACTAATCATGAACAAACGGGCGGCATATCCAGGCGGCACCAGAATTGCAGCAGGTGACGGTGATCTGGTACTCACTTCTGTGTTAAGAAATCCTGATCTAAAGAAGGCAAGGGAGAAGGGAGTAAAAGCAGTTGTTTTAATCTGGAAGGGAGTGGCAGATGAAAAAGTGGAAGATCAGTATCTTCCATTTACCGACGAATATATGGGAATTCCGGCTGTATGGGTGAATGAGACGGAAGGGAAAAAGGTGATTGCGGCAGCTAAGAAGCAGGAGCAGGGAACTGTAATTTTAGAAGCAGAAAAACAGACCAATGCTAAAACAGAAAGTTTCCATGTGATAATTAGAGGCAGGAATGAGGATCAGACCATTCTTATCAATACACATACAGATGGTATTAATGTGGTAGAGGAGAACGGAGCCATCGGAATGCTTTCCATGATACGATATTTACAAAACAAACAGCTCAGCCGCACCATGGTATTTTCCTTCGTAACCGGACATTTTCGTTTACCGGTATTTAAAGGGACCTCACAGGCTGCCTCAACCTGGTTAAAGGATCATCCGGAACTTTGGGATGGAAAAAAAGGCAATAAAAAAGCCGTTGCAGGTATTACGGTGGAGCACCTTGGAAGCATGGAGTGGAAAGAATATGAATCCGGACAATACAAGGCCACTGGCAACATTCAGACAGAATACACTTATGTGGGAAATGCCCGTATGGGACGAATTTGGGAAAAGGTGATCAGGGACAGAAGCCGGACCCGAACTGTCACGCTCAGAGGCCACAACAAGTTTGAATTTGGAGAAAGCCAGCCTCTGTTTGAAGAAGGGATTCCGGTCATCGGGCTGATTCAGATGCCGGATTATCTTATGGTAAATAACAAGACCAGAGAGATGGACAAGTTCAGCGTCAGCTTAATGAGAGAACAGGTAAAATCACTTCTAAAGGCAACAATCATTGTGGATAAAACGCCCCAAAAACAGCTTGGAAAATCCGATGGGTATTTATTCCTTTATGGAAGGACATGGTGAGTTCTGACTTTAGAACGAGTAACTTGCAGAAATAGTTTATGCTAAAATACAATTATAAAGGGATATGGAAAACAGCGTAATTTTAAAAGCGCTGTTTTTTCGTATAGTATCCTAAAAATTGCATGGTGCAAAATCGGATGATATACTGGAAAAAATAGAGTAAACTGAATCAATCAGAACGAAGGAGGTTGACTTTATGAAAAATACAGCTATGTTTCAGACAATCCTTGGCAAGGTTGTAATATCAGAACAAGATGGTGCTATTACGGAACTTTTCTTTGCTAAGGATACACAATACATCGGTAATAATCGGATCACACCCTTGCTAAAAGAAGCCGAGAAGCAGCTTTTGGAATATTTTTCAGGAACCCGCAGAACATTTGATTTAAAGCTTGCAGCCAAAGGAACGGAGTTCCAGAAGACGGTCTGGAACACGCTGCAGGAGATTGAGTATGGAGAAACCCGCAGTTATAAACAAGTTGCTGAAATGATTGGCCGGCCAGAGGCCTCCCGTGCTGTAGGTATGGCCAACAGCAAAAACCCCATACTTATTATTACACCCTGTCACCGCATAATAGGTTCGGATGGTAAATTAGTGGGGTATGCCGGGGGTCTGGAAATAAAGAAAAACCTGTTAGAAATGGAAAATAATCATGTCAGCAGTTACGTATAAGCATTTCAATTATGGTATGAAAGAAATAGCACATCTTGCCGCGGCAGATCCTGTGCTTGGTGAAGCAATGGTCAGACTTGGGCGAGTGGAGCGTGAGGTAATTCCCGATCCATTCGCAGCGCTGGTATATGCGATTATTGGTCAATTGATCTCAACTCGCTCCGCCAAAACAGTGTGGGAACGAATGCAGGAACTTGTGGGTGAAATCACTCCGGAGAATCTGTCTTGCTTTACCCCGGTCGATGTAAGAGAATGTGGCATGACAATGAAAAAAGCTGTCTGTATCTGGGATCTGGCAAAAGAGATCGTGGGAGGAAATCTTTGTCTGGATAGTCTGCAAAAGCAGCCGGATAACGAAGTCATTCGTACCCTGATGGCTTATAAGGGAATAGGACCATGGACTGCACAAATGCTGCTCATTAATATGGAACGACCTGATGTAGTCAGCTGGGGGGATATTGGAATCCGCCGTGGAATGGAAAAGCTTTACGGCAATCCCAAATTGACAAAGGATCAATTTGAATCATATAGAAATAAATATTCACCCTACGGGTCGGTAGCTTCCATTTATTTATGGGAACTTTCCTCAATGCCAATGGAACAAAGGAGGTAATAAAATGTCCAATATGAATTTAACGGATGAAGAAAAATGGCAGGCATCTCTGACCTGTAATCCCGCTTATGACGGTAAATTTTTTTATGGTGTAAAAACAACAGGGATTTTCTGCCGTCCCTCCTGCAAGTCAAAAAGTCCAAAGCGTGAAAATGTCCTCTTTTTTGACACAGCAGAGCAGGCTGCAGAAAGTGGGCTGCGTCCCTGTAAGCGCTGCCGCCCGGATTTGCTGGAATTTCAGCCGCTAAAGGATTCTGCCGATAAAATCAAGAAAGTATGTGACCAATATTTTACAGATCGCAGCCGTCTGAAAGAGGAACTTGCACAACTCGGTCTGAGCAGGAATCGTATGATACAGCTGTTTCAAGATCAATATCAGAAAACACCATCGGAGTATTTAAACCAGCTTCGCATTAACAGTGCCAAAGATCTGCTTGCCCACACAAACAATAGCATTTTACAAATTTCCCTGCAAAGCGGTTTTGAGAGCCTTTCCACATTTTATGCACAGTTTAGGAAGTTGACAGGTATTTCGCCAAAAGAATACCGCGAAAAACACTGATAACTGGGAGGTGGAAGCAAAAATGCTTGACTATATGAAGAGGACTGGATATATTAAAACAATAGGAAGAATATGGATAATTCCAATATATCAGACTTGGATAACAGAGAATATATCTCAATGGTAGTTGACTGATACATATAAGAGGGAAAGGAGTAAATGATATGTCTAAAATGCCCATGATATTTGCAGGCCACGGTTCACCAATGAATGCAATAGAAGATAACCGTTATACCAGAGGCTGGAGAGAAATGTCACAGAAAATCCCCAGACCTGAATCAATCGTATCAATCTCGGCACACTGGTATACAGAAGGTACAAAGATTATGAATGAGGAAAATCCGAATACAGTTTATGATATGTATGGATTTCCAGATGAGTTATATAAGATGATATATAATGCCCCTGGTAATCCAAAGCTTGCAGGTACTGTAAAAGATCTAATCACCAAACCAAGCGTATATGATAATACCTGGGGCATTGACCACGGTACGTGGTCTGTTCTGACTCATATGTACCCCCAGCGGGATATTCCTGTTTTTCAGATCAGCATCGATGCATTTGCACCTCCCCAGGTACATTATCAGATAGGCAGGGAATTGAAATCCTTAAGAAATCAAGGCGTACTTTTATTTGGCACCGGAAATATTGTTCACAATTTAAGAATGCTGGATTGGGGAATGGAAGACGATGGTTTTGAATGGGCATATAGATTTGACGATTATGTAAAGTCAAATATTGAAAGTAAAAATCACGAAAATATCATTCACTACATGCGTCAGGGTGAGGCGGCTAAATTATCCGTACCTGCGCCGGATCATTTTAATCCAATCTTATATTTGCTTGGGGCATCGGATGAAGAAGATAAGATAACTGTATATAACAACAGCTGTATGCTGGGTTCCTTATCTATGACAAGCTATTTATTTGAATGAGATTCGGGTGAATTTGGAAAGGGAAAGGTGTATCTGATATGTGGAAATGCCCAAAGTGTGGCCGGGAATTTAAAAATCTGGATCAAAATCATTTTTGCAGTGAGGCGCCAAATACAATTGATGCCTATATTGAAGCTCAGGATAAGGAGGTTCAGCCGCTCTTACATCAGGTTCGTAATACGCTTAGGACTGCATTGCCCGGCGCAGAGGAACGTATCTCATGGAAGATGCCGACTTACTGGAGCGGACATAACATCATTCATTTTGCCGCATTTAAAAAACATATAGGGGTGTATCCTGGTGAGGCTGCAATGGTGTATTTCGCAAACCGGCTGACAGAATACAAAACAAGTAAAGGCGCAATACAGCTGCCTTATGAAAAGCAGCTTCCGCTGACTTTAATCGCAGAAATTGCGAGATGGTGTTATGAATCAGAGTAATAATCTTTCTTATAAATAGTAAGAAAAAATGTATTATTAGGCAAAACTACTTTAAACTTGACGTGTAAACCAAAAAGTGCTAGTATGTGAATGAATAAAAATTAATTCGTTCATATACTGGCACTTTTGCAGAAAGGCATTAAATGAAAAAGATTACTGCATTTATAGGAAGCGCGAGAAAGAAGGCTACATACGAGGCGGTTCGTGAATTTGAGCAAAATTTGAAATCATATACGGACATTGAGTTTGAATATGTTTTCTTAAAGGATTATCGAATTGAGTTTTGCAGGGGCTGCAAGCTTTGTTTCAATAAAGGAGAAGACCACTGCCCCTTACGGGACGATCGTGATTTGCTGATTGAAAAGATGGAAGATTCTGACGGTGTTATATTTGCCACCCCTAATTATTCATTTCATGTTTCAGCACCCATGAAAAATTTATTGGATCGGATCGCGTTTTTATTACATCGGCCATGTTTTTTTGGCAAGGTGTTTACATCCATTGTTACTCAGGGTATTTTCGGGGGAAACTCCATTATAAAGTATCTCGGTAATATGGGAGAAAATTTAGGATATCGTGTTACAAAAGGCTGTGTATTAAATACCCTGGAGCCGACTGCAAAATCAGCACAAGAGAAGAACTCATTGGAAATAAAAAAGGCCGCTGCAAGGTTTTACCGTGTGCTTGTGCGTCAAGCAGCTCCAACCCCGTCTTTGTTCAGGCTGATGATGTTTCGAATTTCAAGAACAAGAATGAAGGAGATGCTTAGTGAAGAATATTATGACTATCGGCATTACAAGGCAAAGGGCTGGTTTGAATCGGATTATTATTACGATGTTACCTTAAAACCGTTTAAAAAGCTGATGGGCTGGATTTTTGATTTAGCAGGGCATAGGCTGGCAAAGCAGAATTAAGAATTTGCCGATGTCTGAAGATTTAATATGTTGGAGGAATATAGATTGAAAGATACAAAAACATTGTTATTTAATTGCGGAAAGGAACTGTTCAGCCGGAAGGGGTTTAAGGATACCAATGTATCAGATATTACGAAAGCCGCAAATATAGGAACAGGTACATTTTATAATTACTATTCCTCAAAAGAGGAGCTTTTCATGGCAGTATACCTGGAAGAAAACGAAAAGCTGAAGAAAAAAATACTGAAATCAATGGACATGAATCAGGAACCGGGAAGTCTGGTTAAAGAACTGATGTTATCAAATCTAAAAGGCATGAAGTCAAATCCCATCCTGATAGAGTGGTATAATAAGGACGTGGCTTACAAAATAGAGCAGTATTTCCGTGAACAGAATGGGTTGGATCGTCTTGAATTCATGTATCACGATCTTTTTAACATTATTAAAAAATGGCAGGAAGACGGAAAAATAAGGAACGATATTGACAGTCGAATGATCATGGCTATTTTCACAGCAATCGTTACTGTTGAGACCCATAAAGAGGAAATTGGCCTTCAGTATTTTCCAAAGTTATTGGATTATCTCACCGAGTTTACAATGAAAGGCCTGGCGGCGGTATCCGAAGTTGCTGCAGGCAGAGATGAATTAAAGTAATTGAACATGATAACGAAATTAATTTTTAGGAGGCATTAACATGAGTACATTAATTGCATATACAACTAAATATGGATTTACTAAAACTTGCGCTGAGATTCTTGCTAAAAAGCTTGAGGAAAAGGTGGATATCTGTGACTTAAGGAGCAGTCATCCTGATCTGACGAAATATGATAGAGTCATCATCGGCGGTTCAATTTATGCTGGGAAAATCAGAAAGCCGGTTATGAGTTTTTGCTCAGACAATTTAAACACTCTTAAAGATAAAAAAACAGGGTTCTTTATCTGCGGAATGGCAAAGGAAGATGACGCGCAAAAGCAGCTTGAATCCTCTTTTCCAAAAGAACTATTGGCGGTTGCTGCTGCAAAGGAATTCTTTGGCGGGGAGTGCAATTATGACAAAATGAATTTCATGGAGAGATTTATTATGAAAAAGATAACTGGCTCTGATCAGAGTCAGTCGCACATTGCTGAGGATAATATAACACGCTTTGCCGGTCTGATGAGAGAACCTGTAATTGAATCTTCTTAGCAATGATTTAATTGTATTATTTGACAATTTGTCATACAATGATGTTAAATGCAAAAGATCTGATTATAATTTGGGAGGTAGTGTATGAGACTTGAAAAAGCGACACCAGAATCACAGGGAGTCTCTTCCGGGGCGATTCTGGAATTTTTAAACAAAGTGAACGAACAGGGTTTAGAACTTCATTCATTTATGCTGCTTAAGAACGGGAAAAATATTGCTGACTGCTGGTGGAAGCCATATTCGCCCCAGTACAGGCATCAGTTGTTTTCTTTAAGCAAAAGCTTTACATCCATGGCAATCGGACTGGCAGTGGAGGAAGGTCTGCTGACAACAGATACGCGGATCGTTGATATTTTTACATCTGAGATGGAAGAACTGGGGGAAAAAGTCGACGAGAAAATAAAGAAAATGACCGTGCGCAATCTTCTTACCATGGGAACTGGAATGACTTATGAGAATTGGAACTGGGGTGATGATAATTTTAATCATATTCTGGGATTTTTAAGCTCTCATGTGAAAAATGAACCGGGCAGCGCCTTTTTTTACAATACCATGGCTACCTATATGTGTTCTGCAATTATCACAAGATTGACCGGTCAGAAACTTGTGGATTATCTTATGCCCAGGCTGTTTGAGCCCCTGGGAATTGACCCCATTTGGGATGAAGATAATTTGGGCATCAGCTTTGGCGGTTTTGGACTGAATATCAAAACAGAGGATATAGCCGTATTCGGGCAAATGCTTCTGCAGAAAGGGAATTTCAATGGACGGCAGCTGGTACCCGCAGCATGGATAGAAGAAGCAACATCCAAACAGATTAACAACGGAGATGAGGCGGATAACGATTGGGCACAGGGGTATGGATACCAGTTTTGGAGATGTGTACCCGAAGGAGTGTATCGGGGAGATGGTATGTATGGGCAATACTGTATCGTTATGCCTGAGTATAACTGTGTTATTGCTGTAACAAGCAACGCAGACATGGGTAAATTTATGAAGCTGATCTGGAGCAGTCTTCTTCCAGTGCTTGGAGGAAAAGTGCCCCTGCCTGAAAGTGACGTTCACAATAAACTGGTTGAGTTCGGAGCTTGTCAGACACATCTGAAGGTGAACGAAAATGCAGATCCCTATCCTGTATTCCGGGCAGCCTACCAGCTTTCTTCTGATGTGGCAGTGGAGAAAGAATATAATATAAAGAAGATAAGATTTGATTTTGAAAATGGTGAGTGTCTCCTTGCAATATTTAACGGGGAGAACCCACAACCCCTATATGTGATCCGTTTTATAGAGAAAAAATGGATGGAGACTGCAAAGCCATTCTGGGAAGCCCAATCCTTTTACAGAGCTGTCTGCTACGGAGAATGGAAGCAGGAAGAGTTTACAGCCTGCATTTGGCATTATGAGACACCATTGAATACAAAACTGACGTTTTCGTTCAGTGAGGAGAGGAAAAGGCTGGTTTTGCAATTTACAGCAGACAAGGAAATCACACTTAATTATGTGAAACTATAAGAAACTAAGGCCTTGCCTATTTTAGAGAATGAAGGGAATAAAATGGACGGAACAGTAAGAAAAAATATTAAAATTGGTGACCGCGTTATGGTAGTACAGAAACAGGATCAAAGAACAGGTAAACTGACAGAAGGTGTGGTCCAGAGAATATTAACCAATTCTCCCAATCATCCACGAGGCATTAAAGTGATGCTGGAAGGCGGAATTGTCGGGAGAGTGCAGGGAGGCGTGGACCAGAAATAGGAGGGGCCAAGCGTGAAATTAAGCAGGGAAGAGAAATCATGGATTCTGGTTGACTGCGGTAATTCAGCTTATTCCATGGCTGTCACAACCGCATTACTGCCGATAATGTTTGGAATGTTTGACAATGTGAAACGAAGCATGGACCTGGGATATTTTAATTCCATTGCCAGTATCCTGGTGGCGGCTTTAAGTCCCATATTGGGTGCTGCAGCCGATTATAAGGACAAAAAGAAGCGTTTTTTTGTATTCTTCACCTGCCTGGGAGTCCTTTCAACGGCATCGCTGGCGTTTATCCCTCCTTCCAGCGGGCAGTGGCAGCTTTTAATTCTGTTTTTTATCTTATCAGCAATTGGTTTTGCAGGATCCAATATTTTTTACGATGCATTTATTGTTGATGTCACCAGTGATGAAAGAATGGATAAGATATCCTCTCTTGGTTTTGCATTTGGTTACATATCAAGCGTCATCCCTTTTGGTATTAGTCTGGTGTTTATCTTTCTTCTGGGAATGGAAAAATCCATTGGATATCAGATTGGATTTATTATCACAGCTTTATGGTGGGGACTTTTAACCATTCCTATGATAAGAGATGTAAAACAGATTCATTATGTGGAACCCGAAAAGGATATGATAAAGAATAGTTTTATAAGGCTGGCAGAAACATTCAGACAGATGAAACAGTATCATACTGTATTTCTCTTCCTTGGCGCTTATTTCTTTTATATTGATGGTGTGGATACCATTATTAAGATGGTAATTCCTTATGCCACTGCAGTTATGGGAAATGATGCACTGGATACCTTTTCCCTGCTGGCGATCTTACTGATCATTCAGATTATTGCCTTTCCATGTGCGGTGTTTTACGGAAATATGGCAAAACGATTTTCTGCCAGAACCATGATTATCATAGGAATATTTACTTATATTATATCCTGCGTTGCTGCATTTTTTATATCTTCCGTGTGGCATATCTTCATTCTTGGTGCCATGATCGGTTCTGCGCAAGGCGGGATTCAGGCGCTTAGCAGGTCTTATTTTGCAAAGATTATTCCAAAGGAAAAATCCAACGAATTCTTTGGGTTTTATAATATTTTTGGTAAATTTTCAGCTATTATGGGGCCAACGCTGATGTCTCTAACAACAGCAGTTACAGGTAATGCCAGATGGAGTATTATTGGAATTATACCTCTCTTTTTAGTGGGATTTATTATATTTATAAGGCTTCCGTTGGAAGGAAAATAAGAGGAAGGATGGGAAGAGTAAAAATGAACAATGGAAAAGCAAAGCATCTGATCGTAATCTCTTATGATGCATTTTCTGAAGATAACTGGGAAAAAGCAAGCCGGCTTCCCAATCTGTCCCGGTTAATAGAAAACGGGGTTTCCAGTACTAAATTAAAAAGCGTTTATCCCACGCTTACCTATGTTGTCCATACCACTATGATGACCGGTGTATATCCGGATAAACACGGAATTTATCATAATAACCCGCTTCAGCCTTTTGTCAGAGAAGAAGATCAGGCGTGGTTCTGGTTTAGAAAAGACATCAAGGTGCCCACTGTGTATGAAGCATTGAAAAAACACAGGATGAAATCAGCCGCAATATTATGGCCTGTTACAGGAAAGGCGTCCATTCGTTATAATATGCCTGAGATAAAGGCAATTGGCCGTGAAAATCAGGCACTTAAAATTTTGAAAAACGGAAATCCTTTTTATTGTATGAGGCTGGAAAGAAAGTTTGGAAAGATAAGAAAAGGAATTGAACAGCCCTACCTGGATGATTTTACGGTTATGTGCGGTACGGATACCATATTGGAAAAGAAACCGGAACTTTTGATGATCCATTTCATTGATCTGGACGATGCAAAACATCATTATGGGACAGACAGCGCTGAGATTGATCAGGTTCTCCTCCGCATGGATGAGAGAATCGGTAAGATGATGGCTGCAGTTTTGGAAGCGGGTATTTCAGAAGAAACTGTATTTATGGTGCTGGGTGATCATGGTCAGAAAAATGTCAGATATAAGGTGAGGCTGAATCAACTGTTAAAAGAAGACGGCCTTATTTTCGAAAAGAATGGTAAATTGCACTGGAGGGCGTATTTACAGTCTACAGGCGGATCTGCCTATCTGCACGTAAAGGAAGATGATGAGGAAGCGAAGGGGCGTGCACTGCGGATTATACAAACAGCTGCAGAAGAGGAACGGCTTGGCATAGAGAAAATCTATACTGAAGAAGAGTTGAAAGCGTTTCATGCATTCCCGGTATCTGGCTGCATGTTGGAAGCAAAAATGGGATTTAGTTTTGATGACAGCCTTACAGGTCCTCTTGTAACAGATTTAAAAGAAGAAAACAAAACCTATGCCACTCATGGATACTCTCCTGAGAAGTCGGAATATAACTGCTGTTTTGTTGTATCAGGAAAGGGAATCAGAAAAGGATACCAGTTAGGGGAGATTCATATGGTGGATATCGCCCCAACCATTGCTTCCATTCTTGGCGTTGAGTTTGGATCTTGTGACGGCAGAGTGTTGGAAGAGGTGTTTCTCAATAATTAATGGAACATGATACTGTAACCTTTAACAATCAATTGACCGTTATGATGAAATGGAATATCAAATAACGCAAAAAATCTTAGAAATGTCTCAATAAACCCGATATTCATAATAAGAGATACAGCAGGCTGGTTGCTGATATTCTTTTACTAAATTAGAACAGGGGGCATTTTTATGAGCAGAAATAAGTTTTTGAAATTACTTTTCAGCGCTTTATTAATCGTTACAATGGCATTTACAACGACCACTTCAACATACGCTGCAACCGGAACCAAGAAGGTGACTTCTTCCGGAACCATGAGTCTCGCCTTAAAAAAGGGACAAAGCGGCAATTCAAGTGAAGTTACATTCCGTGTTTCCGGTCTTCCGGCAAATGCTGTTATTACAAAGCTTGAGGTAAATCCTGGTTCGCTGAAATATTCAGGAGCTGTACTTACCAATTATCTGACAGTGGCCAGCAGTAACAGGAGTTCAGCGGAGAAAGTAACTTGGAACGGTAAGGAAAATACAACTTTGAGAACAAACGGTTTTTTAGCTTCCAAAGCTAATGGAACGTATACAATTTCCTTTAACGCTACCTGCATCAGCGGCGCAATTTCCCATGGTATGATATTAGACATTGGCTCTAAGTCATATTCCAATCCCTATATAACAATTTACTGGGATGACTCCTTTTAATTTATAACGTAATATTTTAATAATAATGACAGGAGAGATTTTCATATGACCAGCCCATATGAAAGTCTTTCATTAAAAAGAAAAGGAGCAGATAAAATGCGCATAGGAAATGATAAATTGCTGACGCAAAGCCGTCCCCATACTGGTACAGAAAAAAAGGGAAGTGTTTCTTCCCCGGATTATACCGATTTTCATTTTAATATAAAAACAGCACCGGCCATGAGCGATGATAAGTATAAAACAGCTATTATTGAACAGGCAAAAAAAGATCAGGCGGCTGGAAAATTCCAGTCAGATTCCGCCGGATTTAGAAATCTTGTAAAAAGTTATGTTTCTGCGGTTTCTCCTGATCGAAAAAATATTATTTCACAGGGCTTAAGAGCAATATATAAAAATATAAGGCAGGAACCGAAAACCTTTAATTTGTTGGATTATATGTTTGGTTCTGTGAAGTACAGCAAGGAAGCAGATGATGTGTCTTATGCAGAATTTTACGACAGTAATGGAGAGATGGTAGCCTCTTTTTCCAATGGCAGATGGATTTCCTATGGAACAAAAGCGGAAGATGCCAGAGAATCCCAGCTGTGGGGAATCTATAATCAGGCATGGAACAGCGCAGCGAGAGCAGGCAGGGGAAATCAGGGGGCGGTAAATGGGAACTCGGCGGCTTCCATTGATATTTTAGGTTAAAAATGATAGGGGTGTATGTATGGCAGCAGGTATAACTGAATATTGGGGAATTAGTGAGAAGCCGGTTGCCGCTACGCCGACAACCTGGGACGTAGCGGGGAAGTATATTTTAAAATTGGTGAGCACAGAACATGCTGCATTTAATAATATAAGACTGACTGCAGCACTTCTCTCCCATAAAGTTCCAGTGCCCCATATTATAAAAGCAAACGATGGCAGAGATTTTATAAATACAGAAGAGGGCTGTTATCTGTTGATGGAAAAGCTTTCCGGCAGCCATATAAAAGAGGCGTTTGAGCAGGATTATGCAGTCATTGCTTATGAAACAGGCATTGTCATTGGAAAAATTCACTGTGCACTTATGACGGTGTCCGATAAAAGTACTGGAATTACTCCTTTTCATGAGGAACTTAAGGGCTGGATCAGTAAGGAACTTTCCGGCAGCAGTTTGCTGACAAAAGAAGAATGGTTAGAGCCAATAGAAGCATTATGCAGTCTGTACCCCCAGTTACCGAAGCAGCAGATTCACCGGGATCTGCATTATGGTAATTTACTGTTTCAAGGGACAACATTGATGGGGGTTCTGGACTTTGATTTAGGTAAACAGGATGCCCGCATATTTGATATTGCTTATTTTCTGTCAGGACAATTATCAGATCAGAAAGACCTGATGGCTATAAAAGATAAATGGATTGAGTTTATCAGTCAGTTTCTAATTGGTTATGAATCGGTTATTGTTTTAGAAAATAATGAGAAGAAAGCTCTGCCACTTATGATACAGTGTATTGAGCTTTTATTTGTAGCATTTTGGCAGCAGCAGAAAAATCAGGAAGCAGCGGCAGACGCAGTACGAATTTTTAGGTTTGTAGAGCGTGTGTGTAAACAGGAATTAAAGCACACTCAGAATATCTGAAATCATAACAGATGAACTCAGACATGGGATTTTATATTTTATCTTTATACCAAAAATGGATGTAGAGGTTAATCCATAATAAGGCGGCATATCAAAACTCAACCATTGATGACCTGGAAACGTTAGGTGATAAACTGGAACTTCCTGACGGCTGGACCTGTCGGGCAAGAATATTAGACGAAGATTTTAATTTGACTGCAGATGGCAAGGCATATATAATAAACCATGAGTTACTAAATATCTATCAAAAAATGAGGTAGAAAAAGATGACGATTTATGTAGATGCAGATGCATGCCCTGTAGTTCGTATTGTGGAAAAAACAGCAAAAGAAAACAAAATACATGTCTGTCTCCTATGTGACACCAATCATGTATTACAGACTGAATACAGTGAAATCAGGATTATTGGTGCAGGAGCAGATGCTGTGGACTTCGCGTTAATAAACCTGTGCAAAGCCGGTGATATTGTGGTAACACAGGATTACGGAGTAGCGGCTATGGCACTTTCTAAAGGGGCTTATGGAATTCATCAGTCAGGAAATTGGTATACCAATGATAATATTGATCAGCTTCTGATGGAACGGCATATTGCAAAAGAAGCAAGGAGAGCAAAGACGAAAAATCATCTTAGCGGACCTTCAAAGAGAACAAAAGAAGATGACAGACATTTTGAAGAATCGTTTTGTAAGCTGATTACTTACGCCAGCGAAAGGGTATAGATAAATATTGCATATCGTTATTAACAGGAGTAAACAATTTGAATGATATCTCCGTATTCAATGGAACAAAAGGATTTTTGACTATACCGTAATGGGGGGTGGTCTTGCAGTATGTGTGGTGGCTTCACAGATTAAGAAGAGAAACAAGGATCTTGATAAGTAAATAAACTCTCCATGATGTGGAATCAGGAGAGCTTATTTTAATCTTGCTGTACTTCTTCGGCGAATTTATCCAGATTTGCAGGAACCGGACCAAGAGCATCGGCCTGTTCCTGTGTTTCGATGATATAAATGGACATGCCTGAAATTATGAAACAGGGACAATTAACGAGTATTTTTTCTGTGGGAGAATCTGTCTATTGCAGTTTTTATCTCCTAATCGCTAAATGCGTTTGGAACATTTACATTCTCTTCGAGTCCATCAAGTTCTACACCGGCAAAACGCAGCCCCATATCATAAGCCTTGAGACAGTCCTCTGGGAACTGTTTTTCTCTGACCAGTGCTTTATGGTGCTCATCGAAAATCGTCGCAACGTATTTATCATAGTCATCAAACTGGTAGGTATCATGAGAAAACAGTGATTCACTATAGCCGAAGGTCCTTTTCATGAAGCCCTCAATACCATCTAATGCCGGGCGGAGCCCCTTTCCTTCCATTTGCCCGGCAGTCACGTTCATGGTATAAATAAGTCCGGTCTTAATTTTTCGTTCAAACAGACTTTTATAACCTTCTGTATATGTTAAATAAGGGAAAACCAGACGCTCCAAAAAAGCATGCATCTGTCCCGTTACATCAAAAAGATAAATAGGGGAACCAAGGATAATGGCATCGGCTTCTTTGATTTTATTTAGAACGGGACTCAATTCATCTTTCCAGGCACATATTCCATAGCTTGGTCCATTCTTTCTTTTACAGGCAAAACAGCTGGTACAGCCCTTATAGTTTAAATCATACAAATGAATAAGCTCTGTTTTGGCCCCATTTGCCTGCGCTCCCTCCAGTGCTTTCTTAAGAAGAGCAGCGGTGTTGTGGTTTTTCCGGGGACTTCCGTTGATTGCGATCACTTTCATAGTTACATCCTCCTACTTGGCTTTATAGATAAATTATATATCCTTATACTCAAATAGAAAAGTATGCACATTATAGTTAGTTACTAACTTTTTGGTTAGCAGGCAGGAGTATGTCATGTATTTAAAGGAGCCCAATAATCGTTTCCAATTCTTCAGATAAAACTTTAGCCAGTTCAAAATCAGTATTTTTTAAAGCCAGTTCGATTTTGGTCTCCACTGCCTTTTTCTTTTGTTCTAATTCTAAATAGTCTTTATCAAAATGTCGGGCGTAAGTCATTTGCCTGAATTTACGCATACTCATTTTCCGGATTGTCTTATCATCAATAATTAACACATAATCTGCACAGTTAACGATGGAATAGAAATCGTGGGATATCATCAAAACGGAACCCTTGTAATCCCCAATTGCTTTTTCCAGTGCCAGCTGTGAATAGGTATCTAAATGGCTGGTTGGTTCATCAAGGAGCAGTAAATCTGCTTTGCCTGCACAAATTTTTGCTAATTGGAGTATATTTTTTTCGCCGCCGGACAAAGCACCTATTTTTTGATGAAGGACAGATTCATCAAATGCAAAAGTTGAGAGATAGGAGCTGATTTCATCATATGTTTTAAAGCCCAGACCAAAAAAATCATCCAATACTGTCTCAGACTCGTTTAGCATTTCACCCTGAATCTGGGATAAAAAGGCTGTCTTAACGGTTTCATTTATCTCAATTGAGTTCTGGTTATTTTTAAAAATTTCCCGGAGCAATGTGGTTTTTCCCGTTCCGTTTGGACCGATCAGGGCTACTTTATCTTTGGATTTGATCTCAAAGTTAACGTTTTCCAAAAGTATTTCATCAAATGACACACTGTAATCGCTGACTTTTAATACAGTTTCATCATCCAGCTCACTGGCAGTTGTAAAATGGATTTCCGGCTGTTTAATATCCACAAATGGAGCCTGAATTCTTCGTGCTATTAACCGCTCCTGGATTTTCTTTCTTGCTTTTAAGGATTTTCCTCTGGCTGCTTCCGTATGTGTGGTAGCCAGTGATCTTAAATTATTAATTATAATTTCATTTCTTTTAATTTCTTCTGTGTCAGCCACAGCCAGTTCCTGTAATTCAATTTTCTTTTGAAGCAAAGTGAAGTTATAATCAATGTAGCGGCCGTCAAACTCCTGAAGCAGTTTATTTTCCAGGTGGATGATCTTGTTAAAACAATGGTTTAATAAATAACGGTTGTGAGTAATAACAAGCATGGTGCCTTTGTGTGAATTGATTAGATTTTTAAGAGAATTGAGATTCTCAAAATCCAGGAATACATCAGGTTCGTCCATAATAATCAGGTCAGGCTGAGTCAGCATTTCCTTTATTACCTGAACCAGCTTGAATTCTCCGCCGCTGAGCTGGGAGACAGGCAGATTCTCCTGTTTGCCTAAGTCTGCCAGACTTAACTGCTTATTCATGTTGCTTTCAAAATTATCTCCGTCAATTGCCTGAAAGGCATCCAGGGCCTGCTGATATTTTTCCAGAAGAGTATCGATGTCTGATGAAGTTTCCATTTCTGTACAGATGGATGTGATTTCATTTTGCAGTTTCACAAATTCCTCACCGATATATTCGGATACGGTTATTTCCTTTGTATCGTCCAGCTGTGAAAACTGGCTTACATATCCAATTCTGCAATTGGGAGATATCTCCAGTTTTCCATCAAACATATATTTTTCAGGATCCATAAGGATATCGACCAGCGTACTTTTACCGCTGCCGCTTGTACCGATAAAGGCACAATGCTGACCTTCTTCTAAAGAGAACGAAATGTTATCATACAAATCCTTCTGTGGAAATGAGTAAGACAGGTTATCAAATTTTATCATGTAAGTCCTCCATGTAATATGCGGCATCCCATTACTGTATGGTTAATATTTTTTCTATTAATAACAGTTTTCGGGATTACCTCTGGTAGCATACCATTTTTTAATAATTATTTCAATTATTTCATTGGAATGGTATGATAATGATTGTATATCAAATTTTCTGCCAAGTATAAAACTTAGTGAGCAGGAAATATTAATGCTTTTGATGGTATTAAAGGCAGGAGAAGAATTTCGTATCCCCAACATGGCAGCTGATTACAACCTGCTAAGCGGCAAGCTGCTTAATGTTTTGCCGGATGAAGAAAGGAAAAAGGCTTCCCAGGCTATATCACACATAAATTTCGACATATTGCGGATAATACCAAAAGGTTACGCAGATGATGTTTTAAACCCCATATTAGAGGCGCTGTGGAAATCCTGCGATCTGCAGCTTAGTTATTACCATCCAGAGCGGAATACCACAGAATCCAGGCGTTTTTCACCCATGGAGCTGCAGTTTGGTGATGGAGGCTGGTATATTAACGGCTACTGTCATTTGAGAGAAGAAAAGCGGACGTTCCGGCTTGACCGAATCGTTTCAATTACATGTGTGGCTGAACAGTTAAGTAATGCGTTATCCGCGAAGTATCATAGTGTATCACAAAGGAGCATGTCAAATGAAGAAAGCAATTAGAATAACCGGGAAAATAATACTTTGGATCTTTGTGACAATCATTGGTCTTTTACTAATCTCAGCATTATCTCACAATATTCTTAAGTCAATGGAAAAACACAAATATAAAATCGGAAAAACCATTGATATAGATGGAAAGCATATGCAGGCATATGTGACTGGTCAGGGAGAAAAAACCATCGTTTTATTGAGCGGATTGGGAACTGCATCACCGATTGCAGATTTTATGCCCCTGGCAGATCGATTAGGTACGGATTATAAAGTTGTTATTCTTGAATACTTTGGTTATGGTTTCAGTGATTCGACAAAAGCAGAGCGTTCCAATGAAAATATAGTAAATGAAATACGAACCGCGCTTAACCAATTAGAAATAAAGGGACCATATATTTTAATGCCTCACTCAATATCTGGGGTATATTCTATGTATTATGCGATTAAATACCCTGATGAAGTGGAAGCGATCATTGGAATTGATGAGTCGGTGCCCAATCAAACAAAAATTAGTAAAGATCCCGATATGTCTCACAGCTTAACTTTGCTTAATACTTTTGGGATCATAAGGGACATCACATATCTTTTGCCGGAGGCTGAAGATGGTAGTAATAAAAATAATGATTATACACAAGAGCAGATTAAGATAAAAAAAATGGCGACAGCATGGAACAGTCTAAATGAATCTATAATAAATGAATTTAACATGGTGAATAAAAATACAGAAGAATTATATGATGTAAAATACCCGGATCATCTCCCGGTTCTTGCAATTTTAGCTAAGGAAACAGTAGATACGGATAAAAACTGGCTCCCGCTTCATCAACAGTTAATAACCAGCCCTTCAATACAAAAAATTGAAACGCTTCCGGGAGAGCATTATCTGCACTGGACCAATGCCGGTAGAATCGCTGAACTTTCAAAGGAATTTATATCTGCTAATTTAACAAAATAAAAAAGACAAAATTAAACGTCAGCTTGTTAAAAACGTTATCTGAACGGACGGATATGCATATCATTGCGTGCACTGGCTGGAACATGACAAAACAGCTTTACAGCGTATTTCCCGATTATTTTGAAGAACAGCTGGCGGACCGCTGGATAAAGGATTTTAAAGAAGGTCTGGACACAATAGATGGCATTGTGATTCGTCCGGGCCATATCAAACTGCTGCTTGATAAGGGCGAACTGCCTGGCGCAGATAAGGCTATGCTGATTGCGGCAAATTTCTTTGGGCGCATGCGGATCACGAAGCCAACAGGGAAACGATGAAGCTGGCGGTAAAAAAGGGGATGTGGATTGTGGATTGGTATAGATAATATCAGAAAGGGAACAAGTGCCCAAAAGTATGAACTGTTAAACTATATTAGTTCACTTAATTACAGCCATAAGGTGCTGCTTTCCCAGAATTATGACTTTTATTCAGAAGGGAAAGAATCTCTGGGTCATCACCCCTGTACATCAATTTTTGACGAATTTATTCCCTGTTGTATCGCCAACGGAACCAACAGACAGGAAATAATTCGCATTATGACAGAGAATCCTGCAAATTTCTATGATGTGGATGCGATATGAAATGATAAGTCAGGAGGTTCATCATGGATGAGCCATATAAGATTTGTACAACCATAAAAAATCAACCGTTACAATCAGCCAAACGGTTGATTTTTTTATTTCTGAAATGCCCTATGATATCCATAGTAAACAAAAAGGAGACAAATGCTATGGATAATCTAATGACAGTCAGTAATTTAAAAAAGAGTTTTAAAGAAAATATAGTTCTGAAAGGAATCAGCTTTGAGATACGCCGGGGGGAAGTGCTTTGTATTCTGGGACCAAACGGTGCAGGAAAGAGTACCACCATTAATATACTAACTGCTGTACTGGGAAGTGATGAGGGTGATATCTGTTTCAAAGGCACAAAAATCAGTAAAATACTCCGCTCTTATAAACAGTCAATAGGCATTGTCCCTCAGGATATAGCACTATATGAAGAGTTAAGCGCAGAGCAAAACTTAAAGTTTTTCGCATCTCTATACGGCCTTTACGGCAGCAGGCTAAAGGAAGCTGTGGAAGAGGCTCTTACGTTTGCCGGCTTAAAAGACCGCAGAACGGATAAGGTGAAAACCTTTTCTGGGGGAATGAAGAGACGTCTTAATATTGCATGTGCCATAGCCCACAAGCCAGAACTGGTCATCATGGATGAACCTACAGTGGGAATCGATCCCCAGAGCCGGAATCATATTCTTTCTTCTATTAAAAAACTTCAAAGTCAGGGAATGACGGTTATTTATACCACTCATTACATGGAAGAGGTTGAAGTGATTTCATCCCGGATTATTATAATGGATCACGGTGCTGTCCTTGCAGAAGGAACAAAGGAAAGTTTAAAAGAGGATATACAGAATGAAAAGAGATATATCATAGAGGTCGAGGAAAATGGAACTATCGGACACGATGAATTTTTTGCGGTGGAAGGTGTCAAATCCGTAAAAATAGAAGGGAATACCCTTGAAATTACATCTCTGAAAGGCATAGAAAATCTTGACCGTATCATTTCCCTGTTAAGTGATCACGGAGAAAAAATACGAAATATTACAAGTGAGGCTGCAAGTCTTGAGAGGGTTTTCTTAAAGCTGACGGGACGCAAGCTGCGGGACTGAGAAAGGAGAGTTAATTATGCGCCGTTTTATGACAATATTTAAAATGGATTTTAGTAATTTATTTAAAAATCCGGTTCTTGTTGGATATAATACTGCTTTTGCAGGTTTGCTAATACTGATCCTGGGTTATTTGTGCGGAGGGGATTATGCCGATAGTAACACTTCATATCAGTATTATACAGTATCTCTTATTATTTATGGGGTGTTAAACGGGGCTATGACTGCTTCTAACTGTTTTATGGAGAGGGATATTAAACGGGCAAATCTTCGGATTATTTATTCCCCGGCCGGAAGTTATTCTGTTTATTTTTCAAAAATAACTGCGTCTTTTCTTTTTAATTACATTTTGCATTCACTGCTGCTGGTAATTTTGTGCCCTCTGCTTCATGTCAGTCTGGGAGCCAATCCGGTCTTTTTTATTCTTTTAATGGCACCGGTAGAATTTGCCACATCGGCTCTTGGAATATTCTTCTGTTGTATATTCCACTGCGAAGAAACCACCAGTACGCTGCTTAGTACTGTAATCAGTCTGCTATGCGCATTGGGTGGAACCTTCTTCTCTCTTGATGGTATGGGCAGTGTGATGGCCTTTGCTACGAAGATATCACCTGTAAGATGGCTGAATGAAGCATTCTTTACGCTATCCTGCGACAACAGTCTTCAATATTTCTGGCCGGTATTTATTACTGCGGCGGTTCTTTCTGTGCTGCTGACAATGGGGTGCAGCTTATTTTTCAGAACGGAGGATTATATATGAGAACTTTTATAACCACACTTACTAACATTTATGAACGGACCATTCCCCGCCTTGTTTCCATGATTTTACTAACCGTATTCACCCTTGCCTCCATGGTGCTGGCAGTTCATTTGACGGGCGTTCAGCAGGTGAAAGGACGGATTGTTCTGGTGACGGATAAATCTGCTGAAACATTACCTCAAAGCTCGGCAAGACTTAACATCGTAGTATCCCCAGAAAAACCGCCTTATTCTGCACTGGTAGAACAAAAGTATGATGCTTATGTAACAATCGGAGCAAACGGTGATTATCAGATTGAGACACTTCGGGATGACGACTATAAAAATATGGTGCTTACTCTGCTGAAAAATTCAGACGCCGTTCTTAAGGATAGTAAAATACCACGGGGTGCAGGCGCAAATATCATAGGTTTCATGATGATGTTTGTACTTATGCAGGTTTTCGCAAATCTGTTTGCATTTGCAGATGATAAGGAACAGGGACAATTAAGGCGGATTACAACAGCACCGGTTTCTTTTTGGGGTTATCTTACAGCACATTGTACGTATTGCCTGTCTATGTTTGTGCCGGAATATATCCTGCTGATTGTATTAAAATCCTGCGGATTTGATATAGGCTTCACGCTTTTACAGTATGCTGGTCTGTTAGCTGTACTGGGATTGTTTGGAATTTCCTTCGCACTATTATTATATACACTGATTGACAAACCGGATAATGCTTCCATGCTTGGCAGATCCATTGTTGTTTTAACATCAATGCTTGCAGGCAGCTTTTATTTGTTCAGTAAAAAAAAGATTTTACTGGATCTGATTATTAAGGTACTGCCGCAAAAGCAGTTAATGATTTTTGTTGAGTATATGGAACGGGGAGAGGCATGGCATCACGGCTTCAGTATTATTTATGTGATTGCGGTTTCTGTTGTCATGTTTATGGTTTCCTGCTTTGCATTACGAATGAAATATATTAAAAGGGTATGAAGACGAGACATTTCTTGTCAAAGCAGGCCGCCTGCATTACAATGATAGTAACAAATAAACGACAGGTGAATAGACAATGGAGCATTCTTCAGATATATTACTTCTTACTACAAAATTAAAAATACCGGCACCCCGCAAGAATTATATTGTGCGTCACGGATTATTTGAACAGCTATCCAAATGCAGGGATATGGGAATTATCTTTCTAAGCGGAGGGGCCGGCACTGGAAAAACAACGCTTCTTTCATCCTTTATTCATGAGAAGAAACTTAAGAATGTTTGTTGGTTGTCACTGGATTTAGCTAATACCAATGTTTATTCTTTCTGGCACTATTTCACTGCGTCAGTCAGCCCATTTTTACAGGATGAAGGAAAACTACTGGATCTGATGAGAACGAATCCGGACACCAAATATATGGAGAATTTGCTGATTACGCTGATTAACCGGCTGTGGGGAGAAGAAGAATATTACATGGTGTTAGATGACGTTCATTACATTTGTGATGAGGCCCTCATCAGAACCTTTGATTTTTTTATTGAGTCCATGCCTTCCAACTTCCATTTCTTTATGCTTTCCAGGGAGGACCCACCTGTATATTTAGGCCCCATGGCGGTGTCCGGCCGTTTATTGTTCATTGACGGAAAACAGTTGCAGCTGACGAAAGAAGAGGGGATAGCATTTCTTAAAGATACGATGAAGCTGGCAGACAGTGATGAAGAATTAAACCAATTGAACCACTATGCTGAGGGGTGGATTGGAGGGCTTCAGCTTGCGGCGGCAGCCAAAGCAGCGGGAAAGTACTCTGGTCAGCTGCTGCGTGCAGGGGGAGGGATTGCTTCCCAATATCTGACCCGAGAAATTATAGATGCTCTCACGGAAAAAGAACAGGATTTTCTGATAAAAACCGGATATCTGTCTTATTTTGATGCAGATATTTGTAATAGGCTGTTTATGGGATTTACAAAACCGGATTTCGATCAGATGATGGAACGGTTTATGGAAAAAAATCTGTTTCTCATCTGCCTGGACGAACAAAACGGAATATATCGCTATCACAATATTTTATCGGAATATTTAAAACAGCAGTTTCTCTGCCTTTCTGAAGAACAAAAGGCAGAATGCTATCGAATAACGGCAGGAGCTTTTGAAGAAAAGGGGGATTATGAGGAAGCTTTACGAGAGTATTGTGAGGCTGGTAATTATAAGGAGGTTCTGCGTCTGGCAAAATCAATGGAAGGCAGGATAGAAGCATGGAATTATCTTGATCAGGTTCCCATTGAGCTTTTATTTCAGGATACGGATCTTGCTGCCCAGTGTTTTATTTATAATTTGGGAAATCTGAATATGGAACGCTGCCATGTTATATATGAAAAGTTTAAGGAACTGTATGAAGATTCTGATTTGTTTAGTATTGTAGACTTTGCGCAGATCTATTTTACCAATGAAAATGGGATTTTGCCTCAATATCCGGCACTGACGGACAAACAGATTGAACAGGTTCCTTATGGACCTGTGGTGAAAGCCGTACTGCTGATTGAAAATGCCGGAGCATTATTGGAAAAAATGCTATATGAGGAAGCGGAAAACTGTATCATTAAGGGTATTAAAATTGCCGCCGGTTTAAATCCTTTTATTGGTTTTTTTGCTTATAATCAGCTGGGTCAGGTTTACGAAGAGATGGGACGGTTAAATGACAGCTTTTCCTGTTATGCCAAATCAAAAGAAGTACTGAAACCAATCAGTGGATTAATGGGGATAGAAACTAATTATTACTTTGGTCTGGCTGGAGTATATATGCGAAGAATGGAGCTGGAGCAGGCAGAAATAGAGCTGGAGTATTCCAAACGGCTGTTGGAAGAACGTCATATTCATGTGGATATCACTGATATGACGCTGGCTTACCATCTTGCTGAGATGAAATTTCTGCACGGTGATAACGACACAGCAGTTTCTTATGTTGATGGTATTTTGTCTGAGTATCCTAATTATAGCGTTCTTACTCTGGGACGTCTGCTTTATGAACTTGCCTGTATTGACAGACTCCCGGAAAGCCTTTCTGATAAGATCTTAAAAGAGCTGGATGCAACAAACAAATATAGTCAGCAGCCGCTTATGAAACTGCTGCGAGGACGGATTCTGTTTAAGTTTGGCAACACGGCAGAGGCATTGAAAGAAACCGAAGAAATACTGACTTCATCCCGCTTGAAGCATAATAAGCTTCGCCTTGTAGAAGCCGATATTTTGAAAATATATATGTTTTTACATATGCCGGTGAAAGCTACCAGCCAGCGGGAAATAAACAATTTGTTGGTTGAAGCGGTTCATTATGCTCAGGAAGATCGAATTCTGATGCCATTTTATCTTGACCGCGATACATTGCTGCCTATGCTGAATGAAATGTATCAAAAATCAGCTGGAAACCAGTTACTGAGTGGTGCGGAAACGGCTTTCTTAGGAGAGTGTATTGTAATTTGCGGAGGTCAGACTGTTAAAGAGAGTAAGCCGGAGCTACTGTCAGCCCGTGAGTATGAGGTTTTAAACCAGCTGGCTCTTGGTATTACCAACCGGGAGATTGCAGAAAATCTTTGCATATCACAGGCTACGGTGAAAACCCATGTGCTCAGTATTTTTAGTAAACTGGGGGTTTCATCCAGGATGCTGGCTGTGGAAAAAGCGAGAAAAGAAGGGTTAATATAAAAGTGCTAATTAGCATTTGAAATATGTTTTTTATAACAAAAGGTTCATCATAAAAAATAGATTGCATAATTTCTATCTGGTTACTCATAATATAATCGATTTAAATTAAATTATGAGCTACTGTATTAGCCACAGGAAAGAAGGTAAATATGATTTATGGAACATTAATGGATTATGCTAATGATGAACATTTTAATTCGGTACTTGATAGATATGGTGGGGAAAATTATTTGAAAAAGAATTTTCCGCATATACTGCAAATGATATATGACACCCGAGAGTTGCATAAATCCAAGGAATACGAAGAGAGAAATGGTAAACAAGTAGGATATGTGGATACTTTTCGTATTACAGAATTGCCTATGCAGGAGTTAAATCAAATAGAAAATAAAATACAAACAGCTATTTATGCGAATTCATTTATGACAATGGTGAAATCACATCCTTTTTTAATGTTGGCAAGCGATATTAGTGACCCTAAACATGGAAAGATTTTTGGTGGATACGCAGTATATAACAATGAAGGGGTAAATAAATTTGGTAACAATCAATTAGTTGATTCATCTTATCTGAATTATTCAAAGGAGCCATCTGTTGAAACTAAAACAAATTTCCAAGTAATTGATAATGTGGAAGGAAAAAATGTTGTTTATGTAGATATAGACAAAGTCTGTGATATGGATATTTCAAATTTAAATAAAATAGTAAAGAATATAACCGTGAACGCTCCTAGGCCGAAAACTGATTCTGCCACTTATATACGAGTTGTCTATAATGGAAGGACTGATAATGATGCTGCCTATAATTTTATAAAGGCAAAAGATTCGTATATAGGAGATACTCGTTTTGTTAACGTTTATTATCCATTTTCTATCTATGTGGAATTTGATGAACTTTTTGAAATAAATACAACAGAACCTGTAAGTTTTGATTCAGCCTTTAATCTGTCTATAGCAAGTGATGTTATAGAAGGTGGTGAAGTACACTTTAATACAGCATATACAAAAAATATAAGTACAAAGGTAGAAGGCAATATTTTGAAATTTGATTTTCCTTACTCCAATGACACGCAATATAATTATTGGGGGGTTGATATGCCTCTGACCGCAAAACAGGCGGAAGGATATTTTAACTTTCATCTTAATTTTACGGTGAATTATAGATTAAAAGGAACCCAGAAATATAAAAAAACTGCAATAATTGTCACCAGCGAACAATTACCTGATTCTGATAATTTGAGACGTATAAAGCAAAGTCGTATTTTATGGGGCTGCTTAGGAAAAGATACGCTTATCCGAACGGAAAATGGCTATAAAAAGATTTACGATATTAGTAAAGGTGATAAAATTTTTACTGATAAAGGGTATATAAGGCTAAAAAACATGGTGGTGGGTATAGAAGAAAAGATTGTAGCTGTTGGTGTATCAGAAGAAAAAACATTGTTTATCACCAAAAATCATCCTATTAAGACAGATCGTGGTATTATTCGAGCTATTGATCTTGCTGCCACAGATAAACTGATGGTTGAGGACGGAACTTTTAAAGATATTTTTTACCTAGAAGTGAAGGAGTATAATGATAAGGTATACTGTCCCGAACTTGAAGAATCCGCATTAATATCGGCAAATGGAATTATGGTAGGAGATTATCTCACTCCTGTAAAAAAAGACGATGAAACTGATGTTGAGCCCCACCCTTTGAACCCAGAGTTAGTTGAAGAACTCAAAAAATGGGTATTTCTTAAGAACAAACAGCTTCAAACGGAGGTAAGTGTATGACGGGATTTAATGATCTTTTATTAGCAAAAGAAGAGTATGAGAATAAGCTTTTTTCCCAAAAAGGTGTTCATTCCGTCGGTATTGGGTATAAAAAGGCAGATGGAAAAAACAACGGTCAACTTGCACTTTTAATTTATGTTGACAGTCCTATAATGGTTGAGGAGCTTTCAAAGTCAGATATAATACCCTCAAATATTCCTATAGATATTATTTATGAACCTCAGTTATCGTATGATATTTTATTTATTAATAATAAAGATATTATTAATACCGATCAAGGCCGTTACCGCCCTTTAATTGGTGGGATACAGATTTATCTTACAAATTTTAGTGGCTCTTGGATAGGAACATTAGGAACATTTGTAAAATCACAGGATGATTCCGATAAAAATTTATATTTGCTTTCCAATCTCCATGTTTTGAACTCAAGTGGACTTGCAGTTCTACAACCATTAAAAGGAGCAAAGAATATTATTGCGATAACTTTAGAGAACAAGGATTTTCCGAATAGCGATGCTGCCTTAGCGGAATCTAATGATTCTGCAGAAATAGAAGTAAATACTATTGAAGGTATAGGCAAAGTAAGCAAAACTCAAATACTTTCAGATGCTGATTTGAATAAAAGGGTAATTAAAAGAGGACGTACCACAGGTTTGACAGAAGGAACTATTGAAGCCATCAACGTAACAGTACATTTAGTGGATGACACATTTCGATATGATTGCGTGCGAGTGAGGGCTGATGATGGTAAATTATTTTCCGATTCAGGCGATTCAGGGTCTCCAGTAATTCTTAAAGATGAAAATAAATTGGTTGGATTACACTTTGCTGGAAATAAAGTTCTAGGAGGGACATCAAGTTTTTGTAAAATAGACAATGTATTTAGAAATCTCAACATTAAATTACCGGATAGTGATTAAATATTAGTTGCTTACATGGTATAATAATACAGTAGCAATTCTCAAATAAGAATAACTTATTAATATTTTCACGATCATCAATTATAAACAATTTTTTGGATGCAAACAGACTATGGAATTTATGCATAGAGAATAAAAGAGCCGTAATTACTTCAGCATAAGATGATTTATTACGGTTCTTTTATGATAAGGTTCCGTGAAATACAGCCCTTATTTTCAACTGGCGGTCTCTACCTTTGATAATAAACCTGTACTGAGTGTCAACCTTCTTGGCTCAGAGAATGACCGGGTTAAGATATCTTCTTTTCTGGATAAAGTAGTTTTGGAACTGATTGAAGTATGAAGGGAATTAATAACAGTGACGGTGAGCAGATTTCAGCTTGACAAAAGTGTATAGTAGCCATATACTTTTGATATGGATAAAATAATAGCAAACAAACATCAAATTGCATATGATTCACTTCATTTTGCTTCTGCATTAATTGAACTGGATAAGAAAACTCGTTACTACGGAACAGATGTGCCTATTTTTCATTCTGAGATACATGTAATAATGGCTATTGCTGAGCACCCCGGCATCCATGTAGGAGGATTAGCCGATATCCTGGGAGTGACGAAAGGAGCTGTTTCTGAGATTCTTAAAAAGTTGGAGAGAAAGGCTCTGATTATAAAGGAAGTTGATGAACTTAACTTGTCCAGATATTCGCTGTATCTGACTGAAAAGGGTAAAAAGGCTCATAGTAATCATATGCATTATCATATGGTCATAAACAGTATGGTTGAAGAACAATTGGAAGATGCTTCAGAGCACGAACTGAAATTTTTATCAGACTTTTTATCAGCCCTGATCGGCAAGGTCAAAGTTTTCAACGATAAGTTAGAGGAATAAAATTTTAGCAATGTGTATGGTAACCATACATGTTTTGCACCATTCGGTTAGGAGGAACTAACATTAAACGGAAAAAGTTATCAAAATCACATAGAATACCTGGATCCATTGAATTAAATGAGAGGGATTATAAACAAAAATCCGCAGCAAATGAAAGAGCGATACAAACGATTTATCATGCATTTACTTCGTACAGCCCTTTTTTATACATTAATCCATATGAATTCCCATTTTCCTTTCCAGAGAATTTATCAGTTGATGAAATGAATGAACAAGATGAAAATTTATAATAAAGTGTATGGTAACCATACTCATTTTACACTATGGAGGATTTATGATGTATCAAAATATGCATAGTAGTTCAGGGAAAAAACTCAGCCCATCAAAAGAGGAATATTTAAAGGCTATATTCCTGTTATCAGAAAAGGAGCATGCAGTGCGTTCCATAGATCTTGCTGCTTATTTAGGAGTATCCAAGCCAAGTGTAAATAACGCCATAATGATCTTGCAGAAAAAAGGGTTGGTAGTAAAGCCATTAGGCGGTGAAATCTGTCTCACTGATGAAGGACGTAAGCAGGGGAAAAGAATTACTGCCAAGTATCAGCTGCTGAAACAATTTTTGGCTGTCTGCTGTAAGGTTAATGAGGAGACAGCCAGTAAAGATGCTTGTAAAATAGAACATTTTATCAGTGACGAGGCTATTGTGGCTTTAGAAAAATATTGCAGTGAGATAGAATAATTTTTTCAGTATCGGTTTACATATTCAGACCATTTTACTTTTTATTAAATGAATGCATTCAATAAAAATAGCAGGAGGAATATGTATGTTGAAAGTGAAAAGAATGTTGGCATTTCTGCTGAGCATTATGCTGGTGATATCCATGGTTCCGGAGATTCCGGCACTGGCAGCAAATACGATGACAGTTGATTGTGCCAATGTAGTCAGAGAAGTGACCCATTGTGCCAGTGGCTCCCTGTATGGAATGACAGAGAGTATCCCGGCTGATGTAAATGGACTTGTAGCACCCTTAAAGCCCTATGTCATGAGGAATCCGGCCAGAGGCCAAAATGGAAACCAGCATCCGTACGGAGCGGCTATTCTGGTTTCCCAGAAGTTAGCGTCTGTTCCCAGTGCAAGGGTATCCGTTGATCTGGCAGATATGCTGCCGGGCTGGCCGTACCGCTGGCCTGGAATGACCAGCTGGCTGAATCAGGTAAGGTCTTTTATTAATGATAAGAAAGCATCAGGCCGTAATAATTATTATGGTTATGAGATCTGGAATGAGCCAGGAGGAACCTGGAATTCGTCCAACGGCAGTTTTAATGACATGTGGAAACAGACCTATGATGTGATCCGCGCCAATGATCCCGGTGTTAAAATCATAGGACCATGTGAAAGCTATTACAATAATTCCCGCATGAGGGATTTTCTGACTTTTTGTAAAGCCAATCAATGCATGCCCGATATCATGAGCTGGCATGAGCTGTCTGGGGGACCGAAGACAATCGCACCCAATCTTAGAACGTACCGGGCTTTAGAGTCTTCCCTTGGTATCGCTCCTCTGCCGATCAGTATTAATGAATACTGTGACCCGGATCATAATCTGGAAGGCCAGCCAGGTTCTTCCGCACGTTTTATCGCAAAATTCGAGCGTCATAAGGTGGAAAGTGCCTGTATCACCTGGTGGTTTGTACCAACTCCCGGAAGACTTGGCAGTCTTCTTGCAACTAATACAGAAAAAGGTGCAGGCTGGTATTTTTATAAATGGTATGGAGATATGACCGGAAACATGGTATTTGTTACTCCGCCTAATGATGACAGCGATCTGGTGGATGGCGCAGCCTGCGTTGATTCCAGTGCAAAATACGTAAGTTTTATTTTTGGAGGACCAAATGACGGGACTGTCAGTACAACCTTCAAAAATATCCCTTCCTTTATCGGTTCCACTGCATCTGTAAAAGTGGAAAAGATAGACTGGGTGAGCAAAGATACCGTATCCAGAGGGCCGGTTGTTCTGTCCTCTTCCAATTATCCTGTTATAAATGGGCAGATTTCAGTGAATTTATCCGGATGCAATAACAGTTCAGGTTACCGCATTTATATTACTCCCGGTACAGGGGGGAATACGGGGATTGTTTCAGGAGAAACTTATAGACTGATTAACAGGAACAGCGGCAAAGCTCTGGATGTTACCAACGGATCTACCGCAGACGGCGCTGATGTGATTCAGTGGGGCTATAGCGGTCAGAGTAATCAGAAATGGATCCTGACTGATACAGGTAATGGGTATAAACTGAACAATACAAACAGCGGTAAGGTTCTTGATGTTTATAAGAGTTCCACAGCAGACGGAGCGGACGTAATCCAGTGGACAGACAACGGACAGAATAACCAGAGATGGAACTTAATTGATCTGGGGAATGGCTATTACAATCTTGTAAATGTAAACAGCGGAAAGCTTCTTGATGTAGAAGAGGGTTCTGCGGCTGATGGCGGAAATGTAATTCAGTGGAGCAGCAACAATGGGTATAATCAGCAGTGGCAGATTACTGCGCCATAATAGGAATGGGAGGAAACTGAAGGAAAGATTTTATAATAATAAAGTATAAAAAATGGCAATAGAATCAAGTTGCGGTTGTTAGTTGCTCAATGAGATGATAGAATGTTCACATGCAGTTTTAAAATCAGGTGGCTGCACCGTATGAACGGAATGAGAGGAACAAATATGATTTATAAAAAATTCGACAGTTTTTCTTTGAGCGACGAAATAAAAAAAGCACTTCATGTTTTGGATTACGAAATACCCACGGAAGTTCAGGAGCGTGTCATTCCACTGGCATTAGAAAAAAAAGACCTTATTGTGAAAGCAAAAACAGGCAGCGGGAAAACCGCTGCCTATGCAATTCCTATCTGTGAGACAGTCAACTGGCTGGAGAATAAACCCCAGGCTCTGGTTCTCACACCCACAAGAGAACTGGCGATTCAGGTGAAGGAGGATTTTACCAATATCGGGCGATTCAAACGGATAAAGGCTGCAGCAATTTACGGCGGTCATCCATTTTCCATTGAGAAGACAGAATTAAAGCAAAAGACACATGTGGCAGTGGGCACTCCCGGGCGTGTGATGGATCATATAAGAAAAGGCACTCTGCCTTTAAGCATGATTAGCTGCCTTGTCATAGATGAAGCCGACCGGATGCTTGATATGGGATTCATTGATCAGGTAGAGGAAATTATAAAAGAGCTTCCAGATGACAGGGTTACCCTGCTGTTTTCTGCCACAATGCCTCAGGAAATAAAAGATTTATCATTGAATGAGCACAGGATACCAACCCAGATCGATATTCATGAGGAAGGCAGTCTGACAGCGGATATCGAACATTCTCTTTTTATTACGTCAGAGGAAGACAAGTTTGATCTGCTTACAGATATTACGATTATGGAAAATCCGGACAGCTGTATTATCTTCTGCAGCACAAAGGACCGGGTGGATCTGGTATGGGAACAGCTGAAAAAGATGAATTACCGCCCGGAAAAGCTGCACGGGGGCATGGAACAGACCGATCGGAATTCTGCCATACGCCGGTTTAAAAGAGGGCAGTACCGGTATCTGGTTGCCACAGATGTGGCGGCAAGAGGCATTGACGTTGATCATATATCCCTTGTTATTAACTATGATATTCCTATGGAGGCGGAAACCTATGTACACCGGACTGGAAGAACCGGACGGGCAGGTCACAAAGGAAAGGCGTTTTTGCTGGCAACTCCCTCCCAGGACCGATTCATCAGGCAGATTGAAGCATTCATCGGATTTCAGATTAAGGAACGGGCAGTATACGAGAAAACGGAGGTATCAAAGGCCAGACTTATCTTTGATAAGAAAATAAAAGCTGCACCTGAGATCAAACAGTTAAAAAGCGATCAGTTAAACAAAGGGATCATGAAACTGCGGTTTAACGGCGGTAAGAAAAAGAAACTGAGAGCGACAAACTTTGTAGGGGTACTGTCTAATTTAGAAGGCATGTCAGCGGAAGATATCGGAATCATAACAATTCAGGACACGCTTACCTATGTGGAAATATTGAACGGTAAAGGACCAATGGTGATGGAAGCGATGAGCCATACTACCATTAATGGAAAACAATTAAAGGTCACAAAAGCATTGGATAAATATTAGAGGCATGTTATAGTAAAGCATGAATATAAATTTAAAGTGTAAAAGAGGTTCCTATGGAAAACATTGATATATTAAAGAGATTAAGATATGCATTGGATATCAAAGACAGTGACATGGCAGAAATTTTTAAACTGGGCGGCGTTATGCAGACGAAAGCGCAGGTGCAGGAGCTGTTAGCATTTAAAGCCGACAGTGATACAGATTCATTAAAAAACATTTGTAATAATCATATGCTGGAATCCTTTTTAAATGGTTTTATTACATTTAAACGTGGAAGAAAGGAAGCAAAACCAGGGGAATCTGTAAAACCAAATTTTCTAATCGAAGATGACCGGAATGTCAACAACGTTTTTTTAAAAAAGGTTAAGATAGCACTGGCGTTTACCGGAGAGGACATGCTGGCGGCTTTTAAGGCAGGAGGAGCAGAACTGTCAAACGGGGAACTAAGTGCTCTGCTGAGGAGAGAAGGACAGCGCAATTACAAGGTGTGCGGGGACCGCTATATCAAGGTTTTCTTAAAGGGTCTTTCAGAACGTTACAGGAAAAAATAACAGCTCTATTCCAATGTCAGCTACAGTTTGAAGGGGTAAAGTGCCATGGTAACATTAAAAGAGATCGCAAAGAGATGTGACGTATCCGTATCCACGGTATCAAACATTTTAAATGGGATACCAAAGGTAAGCGAGGAGACAAAGAAGAGGGTATTACAAGTAATAAAGGAAACCGGATATCAGCCGAACTATATAGCCCAGGGTCTGCGTAAAAAAAAGACAAAGTTAATCGGGATCATCGCAGAAGATATCTCGTTGTTTTCCACGCCCATAATTATTGAGAGCATTATGTCTTATTGTGAATCGAAAAATTACAGGACGATTATGGTAAACCTGCGTCTGTATGCAAGATGGAATGAACAATGGTATCAAGATGAGGAGGAGTATAATTCAGTTTTGAATCCGGCGCTCCAGGAGCTGTTGTCCATTCAAGTGGATGGGATTATTTATGTACCCGGCCATGCAAGAAATATGAGATGTTTTCATAAAGATCTGGAGATACCGGCTGTCATGACATACGGATATACGCATACACCCTTATTCCCTTCTGTCGTAATTGATGACGAAAAAGGGGGGTATGATATGACAGAATATCTTCTTAATATGGGGCACACCAGAATCGGGATTATCGGAGGAAGAAAAGATAACATACATATGGATAAGCGTCTGACCGGATATCAGAGAGCTTTGTACGACCGCCAGATTTTTTATAATCCGGATCTGGTATGTTATGGGAACTGGGACCGGGAATGCGGATATGAAGGCGCAAAATCACTGCTAAAAAAGAACGTTACTGCAATTTTCTGTTTTTGTGATATTATTGCAGGGGGAGTTTATGACTATCTGGAAGAGAATGGACTGGAAGCACCCGAGGATATCTCTGTGGTAGGATTTGACGATCAGATAATTGCTGAATATTTCCGGCCATCCCTGACAACGGCAGCTCTTCCCCTAAAAGAGATTGGGAAAAAGGCAGCAGAGCTGTTAATCCAGTCTTTGGACCAGGAAGGAGAGGAAAAGGAACCGGGAATTAACGAAATTGCTGTACCATGTACCCTGATATTCAGAAAATCGGTGAGAAAATTGCTATAATATATAATAACAGAATCAATACGGAAGCAGATGCAAAAGATACAAAACGCATCTGTTTTTTTCTTGTTCATCTGAGCACAGCCGGTGAGACGTAAAACGATTCATACATAAAAGCCAGGAAAAAACATAGTAATTAAGTATAATAATTAAGAAAAATACTTGTTAAAAATATACAAAAGAAACAATTGAATTACGATATTTGTTGACTACATCCACATAGTGGAATATAATTCCAATTAATAGGTTAAACGATTTACAAAAGAGGATACGGATCCTTTAAATTGTTATGAAACTGTAAGAACAGGAAAGGATGGTTTTCATGAGAATGTTTTCTGACAGAAAAAAGGCAAGGGCATTCAGAGAGTTTATGTATGTGTTACCGTTTCTGCTTTTAGTAGCTGTTTTTTCGTATTATCCGCTCTACGGCTGGGTTTATGCGTTTTTTGACTATAAGCCCCCGTTTCCCCTTCGTATGGAGCAGTTTGTTGGATTCAAATGGTTTGTATCCCTGTTTACCAACGATGTAAAGGTAAGGCAGCTGCTGGCTGTTTTAAGGAATACCTTTGCAATCAGCGGGCTGAGCCTTCTCTTTTCCTGGTTTCCCATGATTTTTGCAGTATTTCTCAATGAAATTAAATGGAAGCCATTTAAAGTATTTGTCCAGACAGCTACCACATTACCTAATTTTATCAGCTGGGTTCTGGTGTATTCCATTGCATACTGCGTTTTTTCCAGTACGGGTGTAATAAACAGCTTACTGACGAATTTGGGAATTATTTCTACGCCCCAGCTTTATCTTCAGTCTGCAGATCATATCTGGTTTAAAATGTGGCTGTGGCTTACCTGGAAGAATGCGGGGTGGGCTGCAATAATGTATATAGCGGCCATATCCGGAATCGACGAACAGCTAAAGGAAGCTGCCAGAGTAGATGGGGCCTCAAGAATGCAGGTAATCTGGCATATTACCATTCCGGGATTAATTCCTACATTTTTTGTGCTGGTTATGTTAAATCTCGCTAATTTCCTGACAAATGGAATGGAACAGTATTTTGTTTTTCAGAACGCCTTCAATAAAGATTACATACAGGTACTGGATTTGTACGTTTACAATATCGCAATGGGAAGCGGGGGGTATTCCCTGTCCACTGCCATCAGCATCTTTAAGAGCATCGTAAGCGTATTACTGTTGTGCGCAACAAACCAGATTTCCAAAATGGTCAGAGGAGAAGGTTTTGTTTAATGAGGCGGAAAGGAGCAGCAATGAGAGAAAAGATTGAAAAGCATAAAAAAAAGCAAAGCTTTGAAGATATTATGATTGATACAATTACCTGTATTGTCTATTTGTTTTTTACATTTATATGTGTTTATCCGTTCTACTACATATTCATTAATACCATCAGCGCTAACGATCTAAGCGAAAGAGGAAAGGTTCTTTTCTGGCCGGTTGGAATCCATTTTAATAATTATGCTTCTGTCCTTAAGATTCAGGGACTGTTTTCAGCACTTAAGGTTTCTGTAGCCAGGACGCTGGTAGGGACAGTTGTCACTGTATTTATCGCTGCTTTTCTTGGTTATATGTTTACCAGGGAATCCATGTGGAAGAGAAAATTCTGGTATCGTTTTGTTGTTGCGACCATGTATTTTAATGCCGGTATTATTCCATGGTACATCACCATGATGAATCTTCATTTAACCAATAATTTCTGGGGCTACATATTACCAGTTGCAGTATCACCGTTTTATATTGTCCTGTGCAAGACGTTTGTAGAGTCCATTCCCAGGGAATTGCAGGATGCGGCGGAAATTGACGGAGCGGGCACGCTGAAAATATTTTTTCAGATTATCACCCCTTTAATAAAACCCATCCTTGCCACCGTTGCAATCTTCACAGCTGTGACACAGTGGAATGCCTTTCAGGATACGCTGCTTCTGGTAACGGATAAACGGCTGTATACTCTGCAGTTTACACTTTATCAGTATATCAACCAGGCAAGCTCTTTAAAAGCTCTTGCTAATAACAACGCCTCCTCAGCACAGATGTCGGCAAGTCTGGCTCACGCCCAGACCGCAACCTCCATCCGTATGACCGTTACCATTGTAGTAGTAGCGCCGATTATACTGGTTTATCCGGTTTTCCAGAGGTTCTTTGTAAAAGGGATTATGATCGGTGCTGTGAAAGGATAATAAATTGCAAATTAAAGAAGGGAGCAGTATATGAAAATGAAAAAGAGAGTTTTACAAGTGCTTTCAGCAGCCATGGCAGCAGTTATGGTTGCAGGGTGCGGCAGTCCTGCAGCAACCAGACAGACAACAGCCGCCGCTGCCGGCACAGGTACTGGAACAGGAACTGGCAGCTATGATGAACCGATGACCTTTGATATCTACGATGTTGCAGCGAATTATCAGGGGACACAGTCAGGGTGGTTTGCAAAGGTGGTAAAGGATAAGTTCAACATTGAGCTGAATATGATATCCCCCCAGGTAGCAGGGGATGGGATCTACCAGACCCGCTGCAGTACAGGGAATCTGGGAGATATCGTTGTGCTGGAACGCACCGATTTTACGGATTGTGTAAAGGCAGGTTTAATTAAGGATATTACGGCAGATATCAAAAATTATCCCAATTTAATGTCATATCAGGATCAGATTGATGTGTTAAATAAAGCGATTCCGGAAAATAAAGATGGAAAAACTTACGGAATTCCATGCCAGATGACCAATACATCACCGACCTCCTATTCTCAGGATGTGATTGCCTCCAGTCCGCTTTTAAGATGGGATCTGTATACGGAACTGGGACGACCGGAAATTAAGAATATGGATGATCTCTTAGATATAATGGAAAAAATGATGAAGGCACATCCTACTAATGACGCCGGAGATCCGGCTTATCCATTATCATTATGGTCTGACTGGGATGGCGGAGACGGTATGCTGGGAATTGCCAATGTCACACAGTTAACAACCTGGTATGGGGAAAAAATCAAAGGGTCTCTTCTTTTAAAACCGGATAATACTTTTATACCGGTAAACAGTAAAGACGGTACGTACTATACGATGCTGCATTTCTTAAATGAAGCCAACAGAAGAGGAATCGTAGATCCCGATTCCGGTACACAGGACTGGAATACAGCCTGTGATAAGATGAAAACAGGCAGAGTGTACTTAATGTGGTACAACTGGCAGGTAGGCTTCTGGAATACACAGGACCGGTTAAAGAATGGAACGGCATTTATTTATACACCAATAAAGGATCAGACCTATTATGCAGATGCAGATACGTATTATGGCAGCGGCCGTGTTTTTGCCGTAGGTTCTCAGGTTGATGGTGCAAAATATCAGAGAATTATGGATTTCCTGGATTGGTATGCAGGCCCCGAAGGTCTTACCTACCAGCACGATGGATTAAAAGATTTTAACTATACCGTGGGAAGTGACGGAAAATATACATTAATTAATGATAATGCGCTCATGGATAATATACCGGTACCGGAAGAGCTGGGCGGTGGCGGATATAACGATGGCATGAATGCAATCAACCAATGGATGGTGGATGCCATCAGCACAGACCCTGGTACAGGGGAGCCATATAACAAAGATTATTGGAGCACGTATAAAGCAGCTACTATGACACAGATGAAAAAGGACTGGGCAGCTAAATTCGGAGCTGCGGAGCCGGTTGATTACATGAAGGATAATAAGATTCTGTTAATCAGCCCGAACGTAAGCGTATCTCTGCCAAGTGATCCGGCAGATATATCCATAATCCGCAAGCAGTGCAACGATCTGTTCTGTGATTATTCATGGAGAATGATCTATGCCAAGGATGACGCAGAATTTGATTCCCTTTGGGATGAGATGTGTACACAGATGCAGGGAATGGGATTTGATGATCTGGTTAAGTTTGATAAGGATAAATATCAGATTGAGTTAGAAGCCAAGCTGGCTGTCAATAAAAAATAAGCACACATATAAGAGGAGATTTTATGGATCTGACATCAATACTTCCGGAAGGCACAAGTTTCGCGTTCTGGGAACAGGAACAAAGATATGAGCAGGAACTGCATGTGGACTGCAATCAGGCTGGAACGTCAAAGGAGCATGACGGAAGTATTGAAACCCCCTTTCCGACCATCAATGAAGCAGCGGCAGCGGCGGATCCGGTCCGGACCGTATGATCTGCTATGAGGCATGGCAGAATGAGCCGGTATATATTAAAGCTTCCCAGGAGATAAGAAATTTTACACCAAGCCAGGGCTGGAGACTGAATCACTTTTCCACAGATGCGCTGGAGGAAGGTGTTTCCATATGGGAGATAAAGCTGAACCCGGAGGATTTTAAAGGATATAATCCATTTTGTGCAGTGAATATCCTTCATGACAGATTATTCCTGGAATATGACAAAACCGATATGACCACGTATTTAAACAGACGGGGAATGGTATTCTGCGACGGAAAGCCTCTTAAGCAGGTGTCGCTTTACCAACAGATGGGTACACAGGAGAATACGTATTGGGTGGAGGCCAATGGCCAGACGGTCCATTTTCGATTAAGCAATGATGATGACCCGGGAAAACATCTGATAGAGATTACATGCAGAGAGCAATGCTTTGCTCCGGAGATTCCCTTCTTATCTTATATAAAGGTAAAAGGACTTACCTGTGCACATGCAGCGACAGGAGCCCCGGTTCCCCAGAGAGGTTCTATCTCCTGTTTCAGGGGGCATCACTGGATCATTGAAGACTGTGAAGTGGACTGGGCCAATGGCGTAGGAATCGATATCGGGAATGAGTGCTGGCATCACTGCGTACCGGAGGACCAGATTATAGGCAATACCATAATTCGCCGCTGCCGGATTAAGAATGCAGGGGTATGCGGGATCGCCGGTTTATTTGCGCAGAATCTTCTGATAGAAGACAATCTGATCGAGGGCACAGGCTGGCAGAGGATGGAACTGTCCTGGGAAGCCGGAGGTATGAAAATACATAATTGCAGGAACAGTCTGATCAGAAGAAACATTTTTACAAAAACGTTCCGGGCAGATCATTTGTGGCTGGACTGTAACAATGAAAATAACCGGATTACGCAAAATCTGTTTTTAGATGGTTTAGAGCAGAGGGAAGCGGTTTTCATTGAATGTACCAGGGACGGAGTCAATTTAATTGATAATAATATATTCTGGAATGTGGAAGGCAGATTTGATGCGGCAAAAGTCCCTAAGGAGACGGGTTCTTCGGGGTGGTATAAGATGGAAGAGGATGGAATTGTAAATGGATATGCAATTTACGGCGAAGGTACCGACCACTTATATATTGCCAATAATTTAATCGGCAAATGCCGCAGTGCCGGATATTTTGCAAAACCGGTTGCCTTCCGTATGCATGGGAATTTAAGAGGCGGGACTTCAAGAGATGCTCATTTCATTAATAATATATTTTATGAATGTGAAGAAGCAGCCATTAAAATGCCAACGGAGAAGAATCAGGCTGAAGGGAATCTCTACGTTACCATGAAGGGTGGATATTTAAGGGTTTTATATCCTGCACCTCCCTGCTGTCTGGATCTTCCTGCATGGCAGGAATTTTATGGATTTGATAAAGAGGGACAGGAGGGAGTCTTTTCTATAGAGCTGGATACCGATAATTATACGCTTGTATTCCGCAGTGTGGATCAAACCCCGTGGGATACCATGAGGGGAAGAGAACATCATCAGTACATAATGAAAATAGAAGATATTAAAACAGTCAGAAAAGATGTGCTGGTTTCCAATGATTTCTTTGGGACGACTCTGGTAAGTGATACCTGCAGGCCTGGTCCCTTTAAAGAGCTGGTATCCGGCAGGGTCTTTCCTGTTGATCCAAGAAAACTGTGAGGCAGGAATAGGAGGCTATCATGATACGTGTAGTAAAAACAGAAAATGGGCTGGTAAGAGGAATCGAAGCTGCTGATCCCAGGATTACATCGTTTAAGGGAATTCCATTCGCAGCACCGCCTGTGGGTGAAAACAGATGGCGTGAGCCGAAACCATGTGAAAACTGGGAGGGAGTCCGGGACTGTTTCCGGTTTGCCCCAATATCCATGCAGGGAGTTCCAGGGCTTAGTGATAATATCTATGACAGGGAATGGCATGTGGATCCGGATATAGCAATGGGCGAGGACTGCCTTTATCTGAATGTCTGGACTGGAGCAAAGAAAGCCGATGAAAAGCTCCCGGTTCTGGTATGGTATTTTGGAGGCGGACTGCAATGCGGATATACTGCTGAAATGGAATTTGATGGAGAAAGACTGGCACGGAGAGGGATTATTGTGGTGTCTGTCAATTACCGGGTGAATTTGTTTGGATTTCTATCTCATCCGGAGCTGACTGCCAGCCAGCCGGAGGCTCCCGCCAATTTTGGCCATCTGGACCAGCTGGAAGGTTTAAAATGGGTAATCAGAAACATTGAGGCATTTGGCGGAGACCCGCAAAATATAACTATAGCAGGACAATCGGCAGGGGGTGGCAGTGTAATGACACATTTAACCACACCCAGAAGTGAAGGTCTGTTTCAAAAAGCAATCGTGTTAAGCGGAGTTTTCTGCCGTCCATATGACAAAAATCCCGATCCGTTCAGTCATACACTGGCTGATGCAGAAAAAACAGGAGAAGAGTTCTTTAAATTTATCGGTGCAAAAGACCTGGCTCAGGCCAGAGCCATGAATGGGAAAGAATTGTATGAAAAGTATGTTGAATTTGGCGGGTTTATGGGAACGGTTATTGACGGGCAGTTCTGCTTTGGCAATTCCTACCAGCGCTTTATGGAGAATAAAAGAGCAATGGTTCCGGTTATGGCGGGTAATACCTCCGACGAATTTTTTGATTCCATTCATGCGGACTCCGATGGAGAACTGAAGGATAAGGTTAAAATGCTGTTCCCCGGACAGGAGGAGGAGTTTCTTCGGCTGCTGGGAGATAACCCGCGGGATTCGGAGGGAAATGCAGGCTCAGTGAGCAGCATCGAGTATGCTGTAAGAGGACTGTTTCATCGGAATTTACAGCAGAACAGCCCGGTTCCCTGCTATTATTATACCTTTGATGCAGATATTCCTGGCTGGGATAATCCGGGGAACTTCCATTCAGTAGATTTATGGTTCTTTTTTGAGACACTTGCAAAATGCTGGCGTCCGTTTGAAGGTAAGCACTATGATCTGGCAAGATATATGGCTGATTACTGGGTGAATTTCGTAAAAAAAGGCGATCCCAACGGAGAAGATGCAAATGGTAAGCCAATGCCTGAGTGGCTGACGTTTACAAAGGAAACCCCATGGGGAATGTTATTTTCCACAGAAAAAACAGGTATGCAGGAACAAAAGGTACAGCCTCTCATGGAATTTCTGTTAAACAGGCTGAAAGAGAAATATTAAATTACAGCAGGCGGCTGTCAGAATGGAGATAAGATGAAAAAATATGCAATGAATCCATATCTCCCGTCCTGGGAATATATTCCTGACGGGGAACCTTATGTGTTTGGGGACAGAGTTTATGTCTATGGCTCCCATGATTTTTTTAATGGTTATGTTTTCTGCCTGGGAGATTATGTCTGCTGGTCTGCACCGGTTGATGATCTTGGAAACTGGCGGTATGAAGGAGTGATTTATCCGAAAACCAGTGACCCCATGAACAAAGAGGGAAAGATGTGTCTGTATGCACCGGATGTAGTAGTGGGGTCAGACGGAAGATATTATCTTTACTATGTTCTTGACAAGGTACCGGTGGTATCGGTTGCTGTTTGTGATACCCCGGCAGGAAACTATGAGTTTTATGGATATGTCAGGGATCAGGAAGGAGGACGCCTGGGAGAACGGCCAGGAGATCCGCCCCAGTTTGATCCGGGTGTATTAAGAGAGGGGAACAAAGTCTATCTCTACTGCGGTTTCTGTGGTCCTGAGGAGGCTTTAAGAAAGGGTGCTGTTATGACGGTGCTGGCGGATGATATGGTAACCGTTTTAGAGGAACCTGTCGTGATTGCGCCCAGTAAGCCATATAGCGCAGGAACTGGCTTTGAAGGTCACGAGTTTTTTGAAGCACCTTCCATCAGAAAAAAAGGCAGTACCTATTATTTTATCTATTCCTCAGTAGCAATGCATGAACTGTGCTATGCAGTCAGTGACAGTCCGTCAGGTGGATTTACCTATGGAGGAGTCATTGTCAGCAATTGTGATGAGGGAATTGATACGTATAAGCCAGCCGGAATGCATACAGCATTCGCAGCCAATAATCACGGAAGTCTGGTAGAGATTCTGGGAAAATGGTATATTTTCTATCACAGGCATACCAATGGAACCTGGTACAGCCGTCAGGGCTGTGCAGAGCCTGTTACTATTTTGGAAAATGGGAAGATTCTGCAGGCGGAAATTACAACCGGCGGAATGGGAGGTGTTCTTCCTGGAAAAGGGGAATATGGCGCTTATATGGCGTGTAATTTATTTCAGACAGGACAAAAATCAGAAGTTAACATCCCAAAGATCACCCAGGATGGCCGAGATGGAGACGAAGAGCCGGGTTATATTGCCTGTATAACAGATGGGGTTACTGTCGGATTTAAATATTTTGAATGTGAGGATATCAGGCGTATTACGATTACCACCAGAGGATATGCAGCCGGGTATTTTGAAGTAAAAAATGCATGGGACGGCAAAGTGCTTGCTAAAATCCAGATACAGTATACCAATGTGTGGGAGAAGTACTCAGCTGATTTGGAAATGGAAAATGGGAAGCAGGCCATTTATCTGACTTACCGGGGAAATGGAAATGCAAGTTTATTATCCTTCTCGTTGGAGTAAATAAATTTCATAAGTTAAATTATTAAAAGCTGCTGCAGTCGGGGATTATTCAACTGCAGCAGTTTTTCTGCTGAAAAGCCATTTATACAAAAACATTTGCTAATTAACAGGAATATCGGGTACAATAAGAGGAATAAAGAGACTGATTGAAAGGAGTAGCGATGAAAGCATTTAAAAAAATATCGATTGTAGCTGGGGCTCTGGTATTATGTGTAGGTGCATCTGTTGGCTGTGGGAAAAACAGTATAAAATCACCGGATCAGACAACTGCTCCCACGAATGTGTCAGTTAGTACCGAAGCCGTAACAACAGCAGCTTCCTCTGCAGCAGCAGAGACCACTGCTAAGAGCGATTCACAAAATACAACAGAGGAATCTTTAAAGGAGCTGGGGTTCATTTATAAGGAAAATACAATTGCTCTTTTAGACACAACAGATGACCAAAAAATTGAGGGCATGCTTGGTAAAGCGGAAAACATTAAAACTCATACGTATTCTTCTTCTGATGGATTAAATATGGACCAGCTGACAGGAAAGACAGAAAAACAGTACTTTTTTCCCGGACTTGTTATTAAAACAATTGATGCAGCGGAAGATAACAAGTTCTATATTTATCAGATTGAAATAACCAGCCCCCAATATACGTCTGTGAGAAACATTAAGGTGGGAGACAGCTTTGAAACGCTGAAAGAAGCTTATCCGGAAGGCAATTTACTGGGGGGAGAAATAAGTGACGGGGAAGACGATTTCCGCTTTGAGGAAAAAGATTATACAAATGTAATGAACTTTCACATAAAGAATAGGAAAGTAGTAAGTATCCAGATCTATTCTCTTATTGATTAGTCCATTATCGAACAGGTATATGAGAACTGCGTAATAGATTCATTGTTGCTTCAATGCAATACACTCACCGTATTTTACAGTTGTTTCTATTCCTTTTTTCATATTTTCAATGATACGTTCATCCATTTGAAGGATTCCCCTTTTAAGAAGAAGAATAATTGTTGATCCTCCAAATTCAAAATATCCTTTTTCAGCGCCGCGTTCTGTATAGATATGGTTATTGTGATTGTGAATTTTTCCGACAATGAGCGCTCCAATTTCCATTTGTATAACAGTATCAAAATTTTTCGTATTAATAATTGTATACTCTCTGGAATTTTGAATGTATACAGGGTAAGTGTTTAAAGCTGTGGGCCGCACGCAGTGAAGAATACCGGGTATGGATACCTGTTTTACTGCCAGACCATTATCTATATAGCAGTATCTATGATAATTTTGAGGAGCCAGACGAAAAATCAGACAGGTGCCATTCTGATATTCAGCAGCCAGTTTCTGATTTTGAAGTAATTGTTCGATGGAATAGCATATATCCCAAGGAATGCAATCAGCATTCCTGAATACGTCAATATAACAGTATAGTTATAAAATCCTAACAGATGTTTGTTCATAAGATCTCTTCTCCATTTCATTTATAAGATTTCAGCAAAAATCAAGCTATAGGCCAGAATGCACCAGGGTTTGGCTAAAATAATTATCCAGATAAATTTTTTTGAACTTATATTGGTCAGTCCGGAAAAATAGCAGAGAAAATCATCTGGAAACAGCGGAAGGAGGATTGAGGCAAATAATAGAATGGAAAAACGCTTGCTGTCACCAAGCCTTGCTGACCAGATTTCATATTGTTTATTTGTGAATAAGGCTTTGACCAGACCGATGCCGAATTGTCGTGCCAGAAAAAAGGCAATAATAGAGCCAATGCTGATTCCGATGTAGTTATACCAAAAACCGCCCAAGGAGCCAAAGAGGATTGCGCCGACTGCACAACCGAAAAAACCTGGAAGAACAGGAATCACTACCTGAGCTGCCTGCAATAAGATAAGTACAGCAGGAGCCATTATCCCAAATCCTTTTATATAATTCCTGAGAGAATCAAGGGAATGAAATTGTCCCTGTGAATATGCATTTATAAAGAACAGTAAAACAACGGTCAGTAACAGTAGAAATCCCACAGTTACTACCTTTTTTCTTTTTATTGTAAATTTAATGTTATTTATCATGTTTGAAGTTGCTTCCTCCTTTCCTGTGCAACTATTGTTGCATGGAAATATTAATCCATCCTGAAATAATTCTTAACAATTCTGAAGCATATCAAAAAGATGGAAAGTGAAATTAAGATCTTCAGAAAATTTAAGAATTATTTAGCAGATTTTTATGATAAAAAAAGTATAATGAAAGTGGTGGTGATAATATGAATAGTGGAAATATTTTAATGGTGGAAGATGACTCAGATATCAGGGAAGGCGTAAGAGTATTACTGGGCAGTGAAGGATATACGATTACGGAGGCGGAATCAGGAAACAGAGCATTGGATATGCTCAATGAGGAGTATGACCTGATTATTCTGGATATTATGATGCCGGGAATATCCGGAATCCGGACATGCGAGGAAATACGAAAAGTTTCGAATGTTCCTATCCTTTTTTTAACAGCAAAAGCCAGAGAGTCGGATAAATTGTTGGGATTAATGGCAGGTGGGGACGATTATCTGCCCAAACCATTTTCTTATGCAGAACTTTTGGGAAGAGTTAAGGCATTGCTGCGCAGGTATCATGTATATCAGGGAAAAAACCATGAAAAAACAGAAGAAGCAGCTTTTGTGGAATGGAAGGGAATACGTGTTTCCATTGCTTATAATGAAGTATTAATTGAAGGGCAGAATGTGGAACTGTCAGAGATTGAATATCAGATTTTAAAACTGCTGGTGCAGTATCCCAACAAAATATTTTCAGCCGAGAATATATATGAAAGCGTGTGGAAGGAACCGTATTTTTATGGTTCTAACAATACCATTATGGTGCATATACGAAAACTGAGACTGAAAATCGAGAAAAATCCTCAGGAACCGAAACGGATTTGTACTGTATGGGGAAAGGGGTATCGGATTGGGTAAAATTTGGATATCTGCAAAAGAAAAAATGAGTTGTTTTGTAAAAAGCCTGGTTGGAGAACTGATTCTTCTGCTTTTTGCAAGCGCGGCTGCTGCATGCCTCCTTTTTTTTATACTGAATATAGTTGTGGGAGCAGGTATTAATTATTTTTTTACTACTACATCTTATCTGGAAAAAGTAGAAGTAAAAACAGTTCAGAAATTGCAGGATTATGTGATACAAAATAATCTTACTCCTTCTGACAGCCGTAAATTGTCGAAATGGGTAAAAAATCAATCGGTGATATATCTGGAAATATATCGGAACGATACTTTGTTATATGTATCAGATCTGTTAGGCGACGAAGATGATTATAATGAAATGGAAGTTCCATATTACAGAGATAGTTATTATCAACTCTTCTTTGCAGATGGAAAAGCAGAGGTGTTTTTGCAGGGGGCGTTTGCTTATCGTTACCATATGTATGCACTTGTCGTGGAACTTTTAATCAGTTTTCTTGTATTTATGATATTATTTATTTGGGGAGTCAGAAAGCGGATTCAATATATCCAAAGCCTTCAGAATGAGGTTAGTATTATGCAGGGCGGTTGTCTGGAACATCCGGTTACTGTGACAGGAGATGATGAATTAGCAGGACTCGCAAATGATTTAAATCAGCTTCGTCGTTCACTTATATATAATTTTGAGAGAGAGAATGAACTTCGGCAGGCGAATCAGAATCTGATTATAGGTATTGCCCATGATTTGAGAACTCCGCTTACTGCGTTGACCATGTATGTGCAGATTCTTATGTCTGAGGTCTGTAAGGATAAAAATATGAATCAGTATTATCTGGATAAAGTTATGCTGAAAGCAGTGCAGATGAAGGAATTATCAGACCGCCTGTTTGAATACTGTCAGGTTATGGATAAAAGCAAAGTAGAAAATATGGAAGAAACCAGGATATTTCAAAGTGTATTCAGTGATTATTTATCTGAGATGGTATTGTTTCTGGAAAGCCAGGGATTACATATAGTGACTGAGTTGGATTGGAAGAAAGTTGCTGTTGTAGTCAGAATGGATTATATAGCACGGATTATAGATAATTTAAGCATGAATCTTGTACGGTATGCCAGTCGTGAAGAAATGATCAGGATTTGCACTGTTTATGAGGATAATGCAACTGGAATAGAAATTTGTAACAGGATATGGCATCAGGATCTACCTATGGAAACTTCAAAAATCGGCATGGAAAATGTACGTTATATGATGGAATCAATGAATGGAGAATGCCTGGAAGAAATAGATGAAGAAATATACAGGCTTCGGCTCCTGTTTCCAAACCAGGAATAGGAGAGTAATAAAGAGCAGTTTATCTGTTTAAAAACATGCACATTTTTGTTCCGGAGATAAGTTCAGAATTGTTAAGATATGAATCACAAATAATTAAGGAAAGACTGTTAGAATGTGAACTATCAAAGCAAAAGAACTTTGAAAATGCATAAAGCAGGAGGATAACAATGAAACAATTATTAACGAAAATGGCAGTTTTTATGATGGCAGCTGCAATATCTGTATCGGTAGCAGCATGTGGTAATCAGGATAAGAAAGCGGATGGAAAACAACAGCCAGAGACAACCATTTCTTCAAAGGTCACAAAAGAGAAGAAAAAGGCTCCTAAACAGAAGAAAGAAACCAGTGCCGCTGTAAAGAATGCAGAGAAGGAAACAACACAGGCTGAAAAAACAACAGAGCCGGCAAAAAGCACAGATAATAAAAAGACAGATAATAAAACGACAAAAAGTAAAAGCCAGGAGAGCACTACTAAAAAGAAATAAAAAAACAATTAGAAGTTTAAGCAGGCAGAATTCTGATAGAGGAAGCTGCCTGTTTAAGCCGTTTAAGAGAAGTGGAGCCAAAATGAGAAAATTTGCAAAAATAATTGGATTTTGGGGAAGTTTTCTCCTGTTGTTAATTCAGTGTTCTTATTTGTTCATGCCTAAAAAGAATACGGTGGAAGACGGAATGGCAGACAGAGATATACATGCAAATGGAGTGTTGGCAGAACCCTCTGATTCCCTGGATGTGGTTGTCGTGGGGGATAGTGAAGGATTTTCTTCCATTTCCCCCATGGTTATGTGGAAAGACCACGGTATTACATCGTTCGTGTGCAGCCAGTCGGGCCAGCATGCAGTGGAAGCATATTATATGCTTAAAATGGTGTTGAAACGGCAGAATCCTAAACTGATAATTCTTGAAACGGATTTATTCTATCATCACAGAGATTTACAGACAGAATTATCCCGTTCACTGGAAAAAGCCTCCCAGTACTATCTGCCGGTTTTCCGCTATCATGACAGGTGGAAAAATCTGACTTCCCGTGACTGGAAACAGGAGTGGGACTTCAGCCAGACGGATTTTATGAAAGGATTTCTTCCCAGTAAAAAGATTGCGGCCTATAAAGGCGGCGAATACATGAACAAATCAGATGGAAGAGAGCCCCTTGACCAGACAGTGACCTTCTGGACAGACAAGATTGTAAGGTTGTGCAGGGATAAGCACATTAATCTTTTGTTAGTTGGAGTCACAGCACCTAAAAACTGGGACTACAGCCGGCATAATACAGTGAATGATTATGCACTTAAAAATAAAGTTCCCTATCTGGATTTAAATCTTATTACGAAGGAGTTAAAGATGGACTGGAGCAAAGACAGCAGAGATGAAGGGGACCACTTAAATACCAGCGGAGCCAATAAGGTAAGCCGGTATCTGGGCGGTTATCTGGCTGAATATTATCGCCTGACGGATCACCGCAGTGATTTGAAGTATAGTGAGTGGAACAAAGAACTGGGGCAATATATGATCAATAGTTCAGGTAAGGAAACTACCAGCTAATTGTGTTCTCCTTTCTATTATTCAGACGCAGGCTTCCAGTACCGCGAGCCATCCGTCTCGCGGCACAGAAGACCGTTATCAATCAGTTCTCTCCTGAGCAGGAAGTAATCTCCGAATGTATGCCACTCATCACAGATAGAGTTTACCTCTTTTTCAGTATAACTGCGGTCTGGCTGGAATTTTTCAGCCAGATAACATAGTATTTCTATTCTTAAACGGTTCTTTTGCGATAATTGTGTAATCTTTCCGGTATCATCAAGAAAATTACTGATATCAATGGTACGTTCCATGGTTATTGTCCCCCTTCCATAAATTTTTCTTCCCATAGTTCAAGTAGTGTGTTTATATCATCTGAAAACTGTCGTTGTGTCTGTGTTTCCTTTTTTTCTAATTCCTCTAAAGTCTCAAGCGAAAAGGCATCTGCCCCGTATTGTTTCCAGGCTTTTAGCATGCATATTTCAGGACAGGAATCCGTTTTTTTTGAAAACGCAAACCGATTATGGGATCCCTGGATGTCTAAACTGGCACGTAACCAATATGATTTATCACCACTGCATTGAATGCGGTATATTCCCCCGGTAAGAACTCTGTTTTTGTACTGTTCCTTTAACTCTTTTTTTGTTGGATTACCCATTTTCCACCACCTTTCTGAAAAAATCTGTTTACGGTCTTTCAACATGATTGTAGCTCCTGATTATAATCTTTTCAATAAACGCTTCGTAGAGTCATAAGCATAAAAAGGAAACTGAAACAAATACTAATGAAATAATCTGGCGATGACAGAATAAGGAGATTTTTTAAATGGCAAATATCATTAATTATGCAGAACGCGAATTATCAGATTTTAACAGAAAACCATTTCACTCTGTAGATAGTCTTATTTTTTCCAAGTTTTCCTACATTGGTCTTTCTTCGTTTGTGCCGGGATTTGTGCAGGGTAAAACGCTCCCCACCATAGGCTCCCTGCTAAAAGCAGAGCATTTTAGAGAGATGTTTTGCCATGTCTGGGATGAGGAAAACAGCTTAAGGCTTTTGTTTGCCATGGCTGCCAGCCCTCGTTACCGGAATCTGACACTTGGTTTTTACCGGGAAGATATGGATTGTATATTGGAAAAACAGTTCTGTGCAGTTACTGTTTTTCTGGATGATGATACGGCTTATATTGCATTTCGCGGTACGGATGCCACTTTGGTGGGGTGGAAGGAAGATTTTAACATGGCATTTAAATATCCGGTTCCCTCGCAGGAAGAGGCGGTTCGTTATGTAGCTGAAGTGGGCGTAAAGTTTAAAGGAAAGCTAATATTAGGGGGCCATTCCAAAGGAGGGAATCTGGCTATTTATGTTTATGCAAAGTTAAACAGCCAGTTAAAGAATCGGATTGTGAAGGTTTATTCTCATGATGGTCCGGGGTTTAAAGAGAATGCCATAGACCTCCTTGAATTGGAAGGTAGTGATACAATCGTAGAGAAGACGATTCCCCAGTCTTCTGTGATTGGTATGCTATTGGAGAACCAGGAGCAATATTCGATTGTAAAAAGCAACAGAACCGGCATTTTACAGCACGATCCCTTTTCCTGGATTATTGAAGGGGATCATTTTGTTTTTGTTGAACGACTGACTAAAAATGCAAAATACATGGATCGATCACTGCATAACTGGCTGGAAGCAGTCTCTGATGAGGAACGGGGACGTTTTGTCAATGCACTGTACTCTGTACTGGATACAGGAAATACACAAAACATCAAACAGATCGGAGCTGAGTGGCAGAAAAGCATTCCCCTCATGATGGGACGGGTAAGAAATCTTGATGATGATTCCAGATTCTTAATTCATAAAATGTTGAAAACCATGGCTGTTACCGCTCTTAAAAGCATAACTGAAAATGGAAAAGATTGACAGCTTAATTAGATTCAAGTAATATGAAAACAGGTTATATGGGGAAGAACGGAGAGCAATTCTATAAAAGGGGAATGAATCATGAGGTTGCTGATTGTAGAAGACGAGATACGGATCAGAGAAGGGATCCAGAAGCTTTTAGGCAAAATGAGGCAGGATTACATGATAGTTGGGGAAGCGGAGAATGGAGAAGACGGGCTGGTAATGCTCAGGGAATTAAAGCCCGATATCGTGATCACTGATATTCGTATGCCGAAGATGAATGGCCTGGAGATGATGACCAATGCAGTAAAAGACGGAATAACTGCGAAAGCCATCGTTTTAAGTGCCTATTCAGAATTTGAATATGCCCGCAAGGCAATGAAGCTTGGAGTGACGGAATATCTGCTGAAGCCGATTTCCCTCAATGAGTTTTCCAAGGCACTGGAGCATGTGGAGCTGCAGGTAGAAAAAGACAGGCAGGAAAAGCCTGAAAAAATCGGAACTCTGGAGCAAATTCTTAATGATTTTATGAATGGACGCCTGGAGATGGACGAGGATATCAGTGCTTATCTACATCACAGTTATCAGATAGAACGGGCTGAGAAATTAGTATTTATTTCTGTATATCTGGGAAGTCGCTACGAGGAAGAACGTGATAGAGCAGTGAAACATTTACGTCATATGTTTTCCACGTATCCGGGTCTTTCTTTTTGCATTCTGGATCCTGTATATAAAAAGTCCCTGGCTGTGGTTCTTTACCATTATCCGGATGCCCATGATCTGGAGCGATGGCTGCAGCAGCAGATCTTGACATACAGACCCAGGAGTATGACCTTTGGCTGGATGGAGGTTACAGGCCCAGAGGAACTGAAGAGAGGGCTTGACTGTCTCAGCCCCTGTATGGACTGGAATATATCGTTTGATGAGGAAATTTTAATCTCCTATCCTAAGATAATACACGTTCAGACGGTGCCCTGTATCTATCCCATTGAACTGGAAACCAGAATGAAAGTGTCCATCTGCTCGGACAATTGGGAGAAGGCAAAGGCACTTATGAAGGAATTTCACGACAGCTTTGTAGATGGCAGAATCTATGCACCCAGGGAGATTAAGGAATGTTATGTTCGCTTTTTATGGGCGGTTATGGGGATGGCCAAGGAACTGGGCTGTATCAATTTTGAATCTTTAAAGCAGCAGAAGCTTCTGGAGATGATTATGGAGGCTAAGCGGAGGGAAGAACTGGCGTATGCGGCAGATTACCTGTTTCATTATATAAGACCACGGCCGGAGGACAGGGAGATTACCCATCTGACTGTAAAACGGGTCAGAAGCATGATCCGGGAATTTTATCAGAGCGGTATCACACTGGACGAGATCGCCTCAAAACTGAATCTTACTCCCGAATACCTGGGGACACAATTTCATAAGGAAATGGGAGTTACCTTCAGTACATACATGAAAAATTTCAGGATCAGCAAAGCCAAGGAACTGCTGTGCACAACCCATCTTAAGCTGTATGAAATTGCCGCAAAGGTAGGCTATTCCGATCCCAAATACTTCAGCAAGGTATTTAAGGAGATGACAGGACAGCTTCCTGCAGATTACAGAAAAACGTTAAAATAGAGCAAAGCGTTTAGGTTTTTCCTCCTTTTCAAGGTTTCACTCATTTATGGAAAGAGTCGTACAGTGTAAGATGATTTCAGGAGAAATAAATGAAAAGGAGGATTTTATTCAGTGAAACAAATGAAACGTTTTTTCCGATATGAGAATGTCGGGTTTTTGTATGCGCTTCCGGCGTTTCTTTATATGTTGTATTTTGCCGGTTATCCCATTGTCAGCAACCTTATCTTAAGCCTTCAGAATGTGACGGTCCGCAACTTAGTCCATGGATCCAGGGAATTTATCGGCTTTGATAATTACATAAAACTGATGCAGGATGCAGTTTTTTTAAGGGCGGTTTTTAACACGCTGCTGTTTACCGTCAGCTGTCTGGTGATACAGTTTTTAATCGGCTTTGCGCTGGCACTTCTGTTCCAGAAAGATTTTCCATTTGCCAGACCCATCAGAGGTCTTCTTATGATACCATGGATGATTCCCATGACAGTTACGGCTTTGATTTTTAAATTTATGTTTTCCACTGATGTGGGTATTATCAATTATTTCTTAAAAAGCGCAGGGCTGATCTCAGAAAATATACAGTGGCTCACCAGCCCGTCAACTGCCATGACTGCCGTCATTACAGCCAATATCTGGATCGGAATTCCCTTTAATACAATACTTATATCAACCGGACTTACCACAATCCCCATGGAATTGTATGAGAGTGCAGCCATCGATGGAGCAAATGGAAGACAGAAATTCTTTAAAATAACCCTTCCTCTGATGAGAACAACAATCGAATCCCTTCTGGTGCTGGGATTTATTTATACGTTCAAGGTTTATGATATGGTCTATGTAATGACTGGGGGAGGACCTGTTAATTCCACTCATCTGCTGTCCACCTATTCTTACAAACTATCCTTTGAGATGTTCCAGTACAGTCTCGGCTCCTCAGCAGCCAATGTACTGCTTGTAATTTTGCTGCTGGTCGGCGTAGTCTATTTGAAAATTACAATGAAAGGGGAGGAACAGTAATGGTAAAGGAAAGGAAAACAGGAAAAAAAGAACTCTTTTTATGCGTCATTTCGGTGGTAATCTTATGCTTGCTGTTGTTTCCTCTGTTTTGGATATTTGTCACTTCATTGAAGACAGAGAAGGAAATCTTCCAGATTCCGCCCACCTTTTATCCCCATGTTTTAAATACGAAGTCTTATGCGGTCCAGGTTGATAACGGAGATTTTAATATGTTTCGTTCCTTCGCAAACAGCCTGATCATATCCTCTGGTGCCATGGCAATTGCAGTCATCCTGGCAGTTCCGGCTTCCTATGCAGTGGCAAGATATCATTTCAAGGGGAGAAACGGTATGCTGCTTTGTTTTCTGGTAACTCAGATGCTTCCGGTTTCTGTCCTGTTGACACCCATGTTTATTATGTTTAAGGGGATGCATATTTACAACACCTGGCTGGCTGCCATATTATCCGATGCGACGCTTGGCATTCCATTTTCGGTGCTGATTCTGAAAAATTATTTCGCATCTGTGCCCAGGGAGCTTGAGGAGGCAGCCTATATTGACGGGTGCACCCGGTTTCTGGCATTTATCCGAATTCTTCTTCCGGTTGCCAAACCAGGAGTGGTCGTGTGTGCTATCTTTTCCTTTTTGTATGGCTGGGGTGATCTGGCGTATGGCATGACATTTATTCTGGATCAGCAAAAGAGGCCGATTACAGCGGGTATCTTTAATTTTATGGGGCAGTACGGAACAAAGTGGAGTTATTTAACTGCCTTTGCCATTGTAACCATTATTCCGGTTGCACTGATCTTTTTATTTATGCAAAAATATATTATATCTGGAATGACAAGCGGTGCAGTGAAGGGGTAAGGGATTTCTATTGAGAGGGAGCCTTATGAAAAAAGTGAGTTTAAAGAAAAAATTAATCCGTCTTTTCTGGGCGACTTCTACAATACCGATTCTTGTATTAAGCTTTTATTATTTTTATAACATTTCAGTTACATTAAAAAAGAACACCCAGGAACTGACCAGTGTAAGCCTGATGCAGATGGATAATAATTTAACGATTCGCCTGAAAGCATATGAGGATCTTTTGTTTCAGATTTATACCAATGATGATGTGGTAGTATGGGTGGACCGGCTGGATCAGAAGCAAAATGCCTCTGTTGCAAAGAATCAGCTTCGAAGATATTTAAGAGGACTTTTAAATACAAAAGAATACATCAGGTCCATAACGGTAATTACGCCGGAGGGATTAAGTATTACTTATAACCAGCTGTCTGCGTCTACCTATGAAAATTCATGGATGAACAGCTTCAGTCTGTCCCAGGAACAACTGTACGGGGAGGTGTCCACGGATAATGAGACACATATTTTTCCTACGGAATACGGAACCAGATTTGCAAATGAGGATTACTATCTGCTGCATCTGGCGCACCGGATTATAGACTACAGAAATCTAAATAAAGAAAATGGAATTGTGATTGTCAGCCTCGACAAGGAATTTCTTCAGAGTGTATGCAAGGTTCACGGCCAGGACAAGGACAAAAGTTTTAACTTTATTATTGATGAGGCAGGCCGTATCATAGCCTACCGTAAACCGGAAAAAATCGGGAAAGTACTTTACCGTCAGGGAGCGCCTTTAGAGGCAAGGGTGGAAGCCTGCAAAAAGTTCATCAGGGAGGAGGGATTATATGAGGAGCGCTACACCTCTGTCTGGCTTTATCATGATGACACTCTGGGCTGGGATCTGGTGAACGTGATGGACCAGGGCGGTTTGATGAAGAATTTAAACAGCCAGATTTATCTGATTGTCGCTTTAAGTATTATCCTTCTTATGATCACGGTATTGCTGACGTATGGAGTACTTGAACGCCTTGTGGATTCTGTAAAAATGGTGGTGGCATCCATGCAGACAGCAAGAGAAGGTAATTTAAAGGTCCGCGTCCGTACGGATAAAAAAATGCCTGTGGAAATAGAGACCATTGCTGTCCAGTTCAATGACATGTTAGAGAAGCTAGAGACTGCTCTGAAAAAAGAAAAGAGGGCAGGGCAGATGCAGCGGCAGGCAGAGTTAAAGGCAATGGAAGCACAGATTAATCCCCATTTTCTCTATAATACACTGGATACCATTAACTGGATGGCCATTGATAAGGATGAATTTGATATCAGCAATGCGATTAACTCCCTGGCGACCATACTCCGTTATGCCATTGCAGACAGCAGTGGAGAGGTTTGTGTGAAGGAGGAGATAGACTGGCTGAAAAAGTACATTTATTTGCAGCAGTTCCGGCTGAAGAACAATTTCACCTGCAGCATCAATGTGGACCCGGATCTGATGGAGTGCAGGATACACAAACTGCTGCTTCAGCCATTTGTGGAAAATTCCATCCTTCACGGGTTTGAAGGGACCAGGACCAATCATGTTCTGGAAGTAGGGGTGAGCAGGGAAGGTAAAGAATTACGGATTCTTATAAGGGATAATGGAAAAGGAATGAAACGTGAAAAGCTGGAATTAATCAGAAAAGGAATCTTCGGGGAGTCAGATGCTGCATCTCATATTGGAATGGAAAATGCCATTAACAGACTTCGTATGTATTACGGAGAAGAGGTAAATATTGAGATAAACAGCGCCGAAGGAATGGGAACGGAGGTAATTTTACATATTCCCACTTAAGAAAAGTAACCCTTTCTAAGATTTGTTGAGTTTTTTCCTGGCTGCATAACCGTTATAATAAAGTCGTTGAAATAAGAAAATTTAAGGAGGAAAAACATGAAAAAGTTAATGACAGCCTTACTTTTTGCAGCGTTGCTTGGGGGAGCGGTTACAGGCTGCAGCTCCGGGAGCGGAGCTGTGTCAGCGACGGAGAGTGGGACACAAACTGCTAAAAACAGTGAGAATGCAGCTGAAACCGGAAGTGAAAAAGCTTCGGAGACGGAGAAGAGCAAACCTGCTGGTGACGTGACAATCTGGTACTACTGGGAGACGGAAGGTCATCAGAAAGCACTGAACCATATCATTGAGGAATTTAACGGATCACAAAGTGATGTGAAAGTACAGGCAAAGTACGTTCCATTTGCCGATTTTAAGAAACAGCTATCCATTGGGGCATCTGCAGATGAACTTCCGGATCTGGTCATTCTTGACAATCCGGATCACGCTTCCTATGCAGCCATGGGAATCTTTGCGGATTTAACCGGAAGATTCGATGTCAGCACTTATTATCCCGGACCTGTCAACTCCTGTACTTTAGACGGTAAATTATATGGGGTGCCGTTTGGAAGCAATTGTCTACTCCTTTTCTATAACGAAGATATGCTAAAGGCAGCAGGCTGTGAGGTTCCCACCACATGGGATGAACTGCTGACAACAGCGAAAGCCTGTACAACTGGCCAGGTATCTGGATTTGCACACTGCAGCCTTCAAAATGAGGAAGGTACCTTTAATTTCCTGCCATGGGTATGGTCAACTGGTGCCACTGCGTATGAAATGAATTCTGAAGGCGGTATTAAAGCGCTGACAATGGTGAAAAAGCTGGTTGATTCCGGTGCCATGACAAAAGAGGCAATTAACTGGACACAGGGGGATACCATGAATCAGTTTATCTCCGGAAACTTAGCCATGATGATTAACGGGACATGGCAGGTGCCAACCATGCGTGAGGAAGCTCCTGATTTAAAATGGAACGTTGCCCCGATTCCCATGGATAAGAAACAGGCCTCCGGTCTTGGCGGAGAAAACTATGCAGTAATAAAGGGAGGCAATGAGGAAGGTGCCGTTCAATTCCTTAAATATGCCACCAGTGAGGAAACCTGTCTCTATATGATGAATGCAATGGGATATATCTCTTCTGATTCTGTCATTGCAAAAAAACAATTTAAGGGAGATCCGGTTTATGATGCATTTGTGGAAGAAATGCAGTATGCTAATGCAAGAGGGCCATTACCGGAATGGCCGGATATTTCCGATGCCATATCGTTAGCCTTTAATGAGGTGATGACAGATTCCAGTACACCGGAGGAGGCTGCAGCGAAAGCACAGGCCGTTATTGATGGTATTATTAAGAAATAGAAATACATACAATTAAAAAGAAGTGGCGCCGGCAGTTTATGCAGACGTCACTTTGCAGAGTCAATCAGGAGGTGCAGCATGAACAAAGTAGAAATACGTGACAGATTTTTCAGCAGGTACAAAGAGTTAATCAGAACGGAGATGATTCCGTATCAATGGAAGGTATTAAATGATGAAATCAATATCACCATTGAGCGGGAGCGCAACGACGATTCCATCCCAAACGAAAAAAGCCATGTAATTGAGAATTTCCGGATTGCAGCCGGAAGAAAAAAAGGACATCATTATGGCTGGGTGTTTCAGGACAGTGACCTTTATAAATGGCTGGAAGCGGTGGCCTATACCTTACGGGAGCAGATGGATGAGGAATTAAAGAGTCTGGCGGATCATGTTGTAGACTTAATCAGTGAAGCCCAGGAAGACGACGGATATCTGAATACATATTTCACCATTGAAGAACCTGATGAGAAATACAATCGCCTGTGGCAGAGTCACGAACTATACTGTGCAGGACACTTTTTTGAGGCAGCAGCGGCTTATTATGAAGCAACAGGCAATCAGAAGGTTCTGGATACTGCATGTAAGCTGGCTGACCACATTGACTTTGTATTTGGACAAGAGGAAGGAAAGAACCGTGGCTATGACGGTCATGAAGAGGTTGAAATCGGTTTAATGCGGTTATACCGTCTGACGCAGAATGACAGATATTTAAACCTGGCCCGGTACTTTTTACTGATACGGGGGACAGACCAGGCAGTTATGGGTTCTAAGCATCTTCCTCTGACCTATTATCAGGCCCATCTTCCGGTCCTTTTGCAGGAAAACGCCGAGGGACACGCCGTAAGGCTGGTTTATCTTTGCACAGCCATGGCAGATGCGGCGGCAGAGACAGGGGATGAGAAGCTTCTTGATGCGTGCAGGCGGTTATGGAAAAGCATTGTAAACCGCCGTATGTATATCACCGGAGGAATCGGCTCCACCGTATCAGGAGAAGCATTTACTCTGGATTACGATTTACCCAATGATACCATGTACTGTGAGACCTGTGCCTCTGTGGGTCTGGTGTTCTTTGCATACCGTATGCTTTTATCAGAGGAGAATGGGGAATATGGAGATGTGATGGAGCGTGCTCTCTACAACACAGTACTGGGAGGAGTGGCACTTGACGGAAAACATTTCTTTTATGTAAACCCTCTGGAAGTAGTTCCGGGAAAATCGAGGAAGGATCCGGGGAAGAGTCATGTAAAATGCGTACGTCCCCAGTGGCTTGGCTGTGCGTGCTGTCCTCCCAATCTTGCAAGGCTTGTAGCCTCAGTGGAGCAGTATGTATTTGTCCAAAAGAAAAACAGGCTCCTGGTCAATCTCTTTGTGGAATGTAAGGGGAGCTTTGAAATAGAGGATGGCATTCTGGACATAGAACTAAAGACCGGATATCCATGGACCGGATCTTTGGAAATCAAGGTGAATTACAGCGGAACTGCCTGTGTCTGCCTGGGAATCCGGGTACCGTCCTGGTCTGACACCACTGGCCTGGAGATCAACGGGAAAAGCACAGATTCTGATGCAGAACATGGTTTTGTCTATATCAATCAGGTTTTCAAAGAGGATACCATACGACTGGAATTGGATATGGAACCAAAGCGCTGGTATGCCAATCCATTGGTTGAAAATGATTTAGGGAAATTTGCAGTTTCCAGAGGCCCTCTCGTTTATTGTGCGGAAGAAGTGGATAATGGTAAGAATCTGCACCTCATGTCCGTGGAAAAGCAGGAACCATTGGAATATGAATTTAAGGAAGCTCTGTTAGGGGGCGTGGGCGTTCTCACTGCTTCCGGATGGAAGACAGAAGCGGACAGGGAAGATTTAAGGCTTTACAGACAGGGCAATGCAGCAGAAAAGAAAGTCAGAACAAAGATCCGATGGATTCCTTATTACAGCTGGGCCAACAGAGGCGAGAATGAAATGCGTGTATGGATCAGAGAAGAAAATCAGCGTTAGAAGAAACTGCAGCCGCCCCCAGCCGGGTTTTGACCGGAAGGAGGCGGCTGTGTCAGTATCTTAAATGATTCTCTTAATTATTCCGGTATCCAAATCCATTTCCTCTGCGGTGATAGCCCATACCGGTGCCGTTACAGCCGCCTGCACCATAACCATTACCTGCGCCGGTGCCGTTTCCGTCACAGACCGCCTGTCTTTCGCGGATTGCGGCGAGCTGTGCATCTGCCTGTTCCTGGGTCAGCGTGCCGTCAGCAACTGCCTGATTGAGTCTGTCTTCGTGGATATCAGCAACTGCCTGCTGGAATTCATCTGATTTACCTGCCTCAGCGGCCATTGATCCATAGGTTTTTCCAGATCTGCGTTCTGCGGTTACCTCATCCGATGTTTTACCAGTAATACCTGTTATTGCCTCGGCAGGTGTTTTGTAAGCGGCAGCTGCAAATGAGGTCATGGTTGCGGCTGAAAGCGCAAGTGCAAGTGCAAATCCTGTCATCATTTTTTTGTTGTTTTTCATAGTTTGTAAACTCCTTTCGATTTGTGTTATTTTCCTTTCGGTACGTTCATAATAACGTTTGTATATGGCATGAATGTGTCAGAAATGGTTTTTTTCTTTGTCATTTTATTTTTTGTGCCACAAAGTTGCCTTATTTCGATGATATATTTATAATGAAATGACAGGAGGGATACGATATGTCAATAATGCTGATCGCGGACGACAGTCCCCAGTTACTAAATATTTTAAACAGTGCTGCAAGGAAAGAGGGCTTTGAAACAGTACTTGCTCAGGATGGGCAGGAGGCACTGGATGAATTTTATGCAAGAAAGCCTCAGGTTATCCTGCTTGATGTGATGATGCCGAAACTGGACGGTTTCCAGGTATGCCGGGAAATCCGCAGGCAGTCCGATGTTCCGGTTATCATGGTAACTGCCAGAGGGGAAGATTTTGAAAAGATCATGGGGCTGGACATTGGTGCAGACGATTATATTGTGAAACCATTTTCGCCAGGTGAAGTTATGGCGCGGGTGAGAGCTGTACTGCGGCGTATAGAGAAGGGCGCCGGGGAACCGGAGAAGATCCTTAAGATTGAGGATCTTATGATAAATCTGGAAAATTACAGCGTCACAATCGATAACAGACCTATACTTTTAACAAAGCGGGAAACAGACATGCTCTGGACCCTTGCAAGCGGAAAGAACCGGGCCTATACCCGTGAGATGCTTCTGGATCTTTTATGGGGATATGATTATTATGGCGATCCCCGCACGGTTGATTCTCATATGAAACGGCTAAGGGCCAAGCTGGAAGAGGCCCCACATCCTATGTGGGAGATCCGTACTATACGAAATGTAGGCTATAAATTTGAGGTGCTGCCATGAATAAGAAAATAATCTGGAGACTGGTAGCTTCTTTTGCTGCAGTGCTCCTTTTGTTTACTGCTATATTAGGAACGGTGTTTGTGTCCATGTTCCGGCAGCATACCATTGCAATCACCCGTTCTTCCATGGAAAAACGGGCTGTTTCCATTGCTGAAACGCTGGCACTTTATGAGAATGGAGAGGGGCAGGGGCCTGAAACAGGAATGGGAATGGGCATGGGCATGGGGCGCCATGGCATGGGAGGATATGGTTCCTATCTTCATTTTATAGATCAGATTGCCATGGCAACGGTGTGGATCGTGGATAACGACCGAAATCTCATCTCTGCCAGTCATGACGGGATTTCTTCCAGACAAGAACTTCCTGAGAATGCGGACAAAATTATCAGCCGGGTCCTGGAAGGGGAAATTACTTATGGAGAAGAATTTTCCGGACTGTTAAATGCGCCGACGCTGACGGTAGGTGTGCCAATCCGTACTGCTGACGGTATTTCCGGTGCGGTTCTTCTTCACTCCCCGGTCAGCGGGGTCAATGAAGCTGTACTTCAGGGATTGTCTGCGCTGGCAGCAGGAGCTTTCATAGCGCTTGTACTTGCAGGTATGGCAGCGGTGTGGCTGTCTTACCGGTTTACCAATCCCCTTCGGCGCATGAAGGATGCGGCAAGGTGTCTGGCAGAAGGGGATTATACGGCTAAAACAGGTGTTGTCCAGGAAGATGAGATCGGTCAGCTGGCTCAGACCATTGATTTGCTTTCCATACGTCTGACTGAAGCAAAAAAGCAGCAGGCTGCTCTGGATCAGATGAAACAGGATTTTGCAGCCAATGTCTCTCATGAGCTTCGTACACCGGTGGCAGTTCTGCGCGGTTCCCTGGAGGTGCTCTGGGACGGGACTGTAAATACACCGGAGGAGATCAGGGATTACTATGATCAGATGTTAGCAGAGAGCCGGCATCTGGAGAGACTGGTGAACGACCTGCTGGATTTATCGCGTCTTCAGGATGACCAGTTTTCCCTTGATATAGGTGAGGTAAATCTCTGCGATGTAATTCGGGATTCTCAGAGGGCAATCCGTCGTAAGGCAGAGGAAAAAAAGCTTCAGCTTCTGGTAGAAAGCCCGGAAGTCGAATGTGTAGTGGCTGGGGATTATGGCCGTCTTCGCCAGCTTGTTTTAATTCTTCTGGACAATGCGGTTAAATTTTCACCTCAGCAGGGGAAAGTGGGTCTGACTGTTTCAAAGGAAGCACAAGGATGCCTGATTACTGTGACTAACAGCGGAGAAGAGATTCCAGCCGAAACAATCCCCTTTCTGTTTGACCGGTTCTATAAAACCAACAGCCTTCAAAACCGTTCTGGAACGGGGCTGGGGCTTGCCATTGCAAAGCAGATTGCAGACAGGCATCATGCACAGATCCGTGTGGAGAGCAGCAAGGGTAAAACCAGTTTCTTTGTTAGATTTTAAACATAATTGCTACAAAGTGATTTCTGTAGTATGATGAATTTAAAACAAGGAAGGAGAAGGTATTATGAATGGGGAAAACAAAATAATGGAGGAAAGGATGATTTCGTCCTTCGATGGAACAAACTTAAGATTCAGAAAAAATGAGGTGGAGAATCCAAAAGCACTGATTGTCATTGCCCATGGCTTGTGCGAGCATTTAAACCGGTACGATTACTTTACGGAAAAGCTGAACGATAATGGCTACAGCGTTTACCGCTATGACCAGAGGGGACATGGAAAATCAGAGGGGAAAAAGGTTTATTTTAAAGATTTTAATGAGATGCCAGATGATCTGGGACAGATTCTTGCGCTTGCCAGAAAGGAAAGCGGCGGGAATAAGGTTTTTCTCTTCGGACACAGCATGGGCGGGGAGACAGTAACACTGTTTGGCGCAAAGAATCCGGGAATGGCAGATGGAATTATTACCTCTGGTGCGCTGACACATTATAACCACCCGGTTATGGGAGATCAGTTTCCCATTGAGGCGCCGGATGATACCTATCTGCCCAACGAGCTTGGTGATGGTGTGTGCAGCGATAAAAAGGTGATTGAAGCATATGCTTTAGATCCTCTGGTGGAAAAGGAGATCAGTACCGGTCTGATTAATCAGATTTATGAGGGAGTTCAGTGGCTGAAGGCTAATATAAAAAGTTTTTCCGATCCGGTTTTGATTCTCCATGGAGCGGATGACGGCCTGGTTGCTGCAAAAGATTCCCTGGATCTATTTGAAGAGATAAGTTCTAAGGATAAGAGTCTGCATGTCTATGCAAATCTGTTTCATGAGATCTTAAATGAGCCGTGCAGAGATGAGATTATTGCGGATATCTTACTGTGGCTTGGTAAACATATATGATGGAGTTGAATATACAATTATAAAAAAGGCACCCTGCTAACATTGTATGTAAGCAGGGTGTTATAGTATGTGGTATAAAGTAATTGCACATTGAAATGGTATATGCTACCATAATGTTATGGAATAATCGTGTTACAGGGTGCTTTGACCTCATTCTCTATTGGAATGGGGGTGATGCTTATGAAGTTTGACTTTAAGGATCTAATGACCTTTGGTCTTTTTCTTCTGGCGTTACTTACATTCGTTTTTACGTTTTGTAAGTAGCAATACATAGCAAAAACCACCCTGGTTAAACTTGGCAGTTACGGGGGTGGATATGCTACTCATGTAATGGTCAACCACCTTGTGGACGGTTGTTCCTTTTATAATTCTAGAATAGCATTACTATTAGTTCCTGTCAAGACTTAGGTAGAATTTAGATTGCGTAAATTTATCTTCGGATTTAATGGTGTAGAGTTTACCCACGATGCTCTGATAACGTATCAGGCAATGACTTGTGGCTTTAATATACATCATTTTTGCATTCGAAACAAGCCCTGAACTGGCTTGCAGAGCAATGATGACAAGCGGAGTAACTTCCTGATCTTTCCCTGGCTTTGTATCATAATCCCCAAATATGAGAATTAAAGTATACGATTTTCTTATTCTGCAGCGAGATACTATGGGATATTTGGTCGGTATATTTTCCCAATTCTCCGTGCCGGTTTCTCTCTGACCTTTGGATCGCATCTCCACTCAGTACATCGTATTCGGCACCTACTGCCTTAGGCTGCTCCTTCTTTTGGTATCTCACTAATTCCAGCATATCGCCTCCATTCAGATAATACGCCCGCAGCTGTGCCATATTTCCCGCTCCCTTCCGGCTCCAGCCCATTGGTCTTGAACTCATACGGCTTGAAAGTACATGGCTCACATGACCTTCTGTACTGCTTCCGTTTACTCCGTCCTGATGGCTTAACCTCAACTTTGCTGCTGTCCAGTTAGACAGAATATATTCCCTGGCTTCTCTGATTCTTTTTACTCCTGTTTCGTCCTCCAGATATTCTTCCAAACGGTCCACCAGCCTTATGAATTCCTTCTTTGTTTTACTTCTGATCACTCTCCTGAGTTTATCTGCTGCATCATCACGGCTGTCTTTCATATGACTCGTAAGTTTTGTCAGGTATTTCTCAAGATGAAATTCATCAAGTACATAGGTGACTCCTTCCAGACGATTCATTCCGGCTTTAATCCAGCCTCCACCATCTGCATTTAAATATATTTTTTTGACTGTTTCCAGTTCATAGTGGTTTGTGATATAGTCATTTATTTCATCCCAAAACTTTAGATTATCCTCTCCTGTATTCACTCTGCAAAAGTAATACGGATTAACCAGGCGATGACGTTTACTCTTCGGTGATTCGTTTTCTATTCCTTCGTAAACATAGACCAGTTTTGTAATCAGGTTGTTATTTTTCTGATGGTTCTCATTTTCCCGCAGATCACCTTTCTTCTCGCGCCACTGCAGAGATACATGATCCTCATCGGCATCGATATAGAGATAGTCCACTTTCTTCTTTTCTGCCTTCCCCTCAGGCACTGGAAAATTCAACTGATGAAGTTTGTTTTTTACCGTCTGCTTGCTCACTTCACTTGTAAGGCTGGTTTCTTCCCCTCCCCGCCGGTAAGAGGTTTGTACTGCCTCACGTAACAGTCTTGCTTCTGCATCTTGTGTGAGTCTTTCATTCCGCTCCAGGCCAAGGATTCTATCCAGCAGATATTCACTGGTTCCTGTCTCTTTATTGGTGAATAATGTTTTACGGAATGTGACAGTTCCCAAAGAAGTCACCAGCTGCTTTGTTGTGTGAGACTCTACAATCCAATGCTTTAATCGGATAGGGCTGTCCTGAAGCATCTGATCCATTGCTTCTAAAGAATCCTGTATCATTCGTAGCCCCAGGTTATGGAGCTCTGCAGTCATACTGATTACGTACTCTGCCATTTGCAGCGGGTTTTTCATAAAATTATCTTCGAGTTTTTCAAATCTGTTGATGCATTCTTCCTCAAAATATCGTATACTGTTAATCATAGAGAACACCAATCCTTTGTTTTGTATTAGTTAGTCGCTAAATACTTTATCACAAAGTGGTGTTCTCTTTTTTATTTATTTTCCATTATCCGAATAAAACTTTACGCTAGCGTAGAATTTAACAGTCGGAGTGGAATGTCCGTAGAATCAATTAATTCTCCCTACTGCCTATTTATCCGGTATCATATTCTTCTTCCTGTAATTGCTTGGCGAGATCCCGTAATATTGCTTAAATGCATAGGAAAAGTGCTGAATGGAAGAGTAATTCAACCGGTCGGAAATTTCCGATATTGTAATGGCAGCATCATTTAAATAGATCTTTGCCATAGACATCTTTGCTTCTGTTTTTTTCTGCTGAAATGTTTTCCCATAATAATCCTTTAAAAACCGTTCGGTCTGACGCACACTTAAGCCAAGCCGTTCCGCCAGATGTTCCATGGTAATGGTTTCATATTCATAAAGAAAGCTTTCTTCCACAATGATGTATTTGCTGTCTACCAGATTGGACGGAGAAAAATGAACCTTCGACTGAGCCTTATATTCATAATTTCGTACGATTTTAACAACGCATTGCTGGAGGAGGGCCTCCACTAAAATCATGTATCCCGTATACCTGTGCTCCAGTTCAAAAAAGATCTGCTGCATCAGCGGATACAGCTCCTGGGTATCCTGTCCGAACCAGAAATGGGTTATCTCGAATTTAAAAGCCACCGTATCTGCCTCAGGCTGTGCGTGGGTGTTGTTTTTCTGCAGTTTAAAATAGATACAGTACTCCGCCATGGGATCATTCTTTAAAGGAATCTGTTCATGCTCCACGTGAGGACCCGTCATGTAAAGGGTATTTGGAGTAATATTATAGATCTGATCATCAATATTCACTTTGCCATGCCCATAGGGGATATAGTGGATTTCAAAACTGTTATTCCCATGGCTGTGTCGTGGCATAGAACGGAGAAAACGCTCAAATACAATGTTTAAGACAAGAAATGTGGTTTCATTGATCACTATTTTTATATTTAAATCTTTATATCCCGTCCTCATAATTATCCCCTCCAATATCCTTCTCTCTATCTTACTTTAACAGCATTAATTATTCAAGTCAAGGAATGTTCGACAACACGACATACAGGCCAGTCTTCTGTCTGGTTCCCCTCTAATTTTCCCAAACAGAAACGGTATAATTATAAATGTAAAGAACCAAATGATCGTAAAATTGTTAGGAGGAAAATATTATGTCACTGGTTACATCGGAACAAATGCTTTTGGATGCTCAAAAAGGCGGGTACGCCGTAGGTGCTTTTAATGTTGAGAATATGGAAATGCTGAAGGCGGTGGTGGCTGCAGCAGAGGAACTACGGGCTCCGGTTATGCTTCAGACCACTCCGTCAACGGTAAAATACGGATCACTGGAAACATATTATGCCATGGCAGCAGCAGAGGCTGAGAAGGCAACTGTACCGGTATGTCTTCACTTAGATCATGGCAGCAGCTACGAGCTGGTTCTTAAGGCAATCCGTGCAGGATATACATCAGTCATGATCGATGGCTCCCACGAAGATTTTGAGAGCAACATCGCTATGACCAAACGGGCCGCAGATGCTGCCAGAGCCTGCAATATCACAGTAGAGGGCGAGCTTGGGAAAGTTGGCGGCAAGGAGGATGATCTGGAAGCAGAAGCAGACAACAACACAGATCCCATGCAGGCAAAGGAATTCGTAGAACGGACAGGAGTTCATTCTCTTGCAATTGGAATCGGAACCGCACACGGATTTTATGCAACCACCCCGGTTTTAGACAAAGAGCGCATCAGTGAAGTCAAAAAGCTGGTGTCTGTGCCGCTGGTACTTCACGGCGCCTCTGGTTTAAGCGACGAAGATGTAAGAGAATGTGTCAGCAGAGGAATGTGTAAGGTAAATTTCGCTACTGAGTTAAGAGTGGCCTATACCGATGCAGGCAAGAAGCTTTTAAAAGAAAATCCGGACACCTTTGATCCAAAGAAATTAGGCACAGCAGGAATGGAAGCAGTAAAGCAATTCGTTAAGAACCGTATTCTGGTCTGCGGATGTGACCATAAAGCGGACTGATTTTATCAGGAGGAAAACATGAAACCTTATTTATTGGGGATAGACATAGGCACCAGTGCCTGTAAGATTGCCGTTTTCGATAGAAATGGTACCGTTCTGGAAGCCGCAACCGGGGAGTATGAGGTTTATTATCCCCAGACAGGCTGGGCAGAGCAGGACCCGGATGAATGGTGGCGGGTGATCTGCAGCACCATGAAATACATATTTTCCAAATCACAGATAAAGCCGGAAGAAATCGCAGGAATCGGAATTGACGGGCAGAGCTGGTCAGCCATAGCAGTAGACAAAGAAGGCAGCGTTTTAACCAATACGCCCATCTGGATGGATACCAGGGCCGATGATATCTGCCGGGAACTGAGTGAGAAAGTGGGAGAACAGCGGATATTTGAAGTAGCCGGCAATTCCCTGCAGCCATCCTACAGCACTGCTAAAATTATCTGGTACCAGAGAAATATGCCCCAGGTGTATGAAAAGATCCATAAGGTACTCCAGTCCAATAGCTACATTGCATATAAACTCACCGGTCAGATGACCCAGGATATTTCTCAGGGATATGGGTTTCACTGCTTTGATATGCATACCGGAACCTGGGATGAGGGGATGTGCGAAGCACTTGGTATTCCGGTGCATATTCTTCCGGATATCCACCCCTGCCATGAAGTGATTGGCACGGTAACGAATGCAGCTGCTGCTCAGTCAGGGCTGGCAGAGGGAACGCCTGTAGTAGCTGGTGGTCTTGACGCAGCCTGCGGAACCCTTGGAGCCGGAGTGATCCATGCCGGGGAAACCCAGGAGCAGGGAGGTCAGGCAGGAGGAATGAGCATCTGCATCGACAGCTACAAAGCTGATCCGAGGCTGATTTTAAGCGTTCATGTTGTGCCTGGTAAATGGCTGTTACAGGGCGGCACAACCGGAGGCGGCGGAGCCATGCGGTGGCTGGAGAAAGAGTTTGGCGCATTTGAAAGAGAAGAAGGCAGAAGAACTGGAAAAAGTTCTCTGGATCTTTTCAACGAAGCAGCCAGAAACGTCCCTCCAGGCAGTGACGGACTGATCTTCCTTCCCTATATGGCAGGGGAACGTTCTCCCTTATGGAACCCATATGCGAAAGGCGTTTATTACGGAATGGATTTTGGAAAGACTAAAGGTCATTTCATACGAGCTGCCATGGAGGGAGTGGCCATGTCCTTAAGACATAACCTGGAAGTGGCAACAGAGGCAGGAGCATCGGTTGATGTATTAAGAGCCATGGGAGGATCAGCAAATTCTCTTTTATGGACTCAGATTAAGTCCGATGTGACAGGCAAGCCTGTGATCGTTCCCTCTTCTGATACAGCTACGACTTTGGGAGCGGCAATCCTGGCCGGGGTCGGAGTTGGAATTTATGAAGATTTTGAAGAGGCAGTAAAGCTGACTGTGGAGAATAAACGGTATCATGTTCCCAATCAGGCTGACAGTAAAACATATGACCGGAATTACCGGAAGTATTTAAGCTTATATGAACATTTAAAGGATATGATGGTTCAGGAAGGAGAAAATGAGTCATGAAAGCAGCAGTTGTTTGTGCAAATGAAGACGTAAGATATATGGATTATGAGGAGCCTCAGGCAGGTCCCGGACTGGTAAAGATCAGGGTAAAGGCATCTGGTATCTGCGGATCTGATATTCCCAGAGTGCTGCATAACGGAGTACATTTTTATCCCATTGTTCTGGGACATGAATTTTCCGGAGATGTAGTGGAAGTCGGAGAAGGAGTTACATCAGTAAAACCGGGAGACCGGGTTTCAGGAGCACCCTTAATCCCCTGTATGAAATGCGATGACTGCCAGAACGGAAACTTCTCTCTTTGCAGACATTATAGCTTTATCGGTTCCAGGCAGCAGGGAAGCAACGCAGACTATGTAGTAATTCCGGAACAGAATGCAGTTGCATTTGATAAAAGCATCTCCTATGAGCAGGGAGCGATGTTCGAACCTTCTACCGTTGCCCTTCACGGTCTGTTCCAGAATGACTACCGGGGCGGCGAGTATACCGCAGTTTTAGGAGGCGGAACCATCGGTATGTTCACCATGCAGTGGGCGAAGATCTTCGGAGCCAAAAAAGTGGTGGTATTTGATATCAGTGAAGAACGTCTGGAGCTTGCAAAACGTCTGGGCGCAGATGAAGCAATTAATACCACAAAAGAGGGATTTAAAGAAATGGCAATGGCTCTTACAGAAGGAAAAGGCTTTTCCTATGTATTTGAGACGGCGGGACAGGTGCCAACCATGCAGATGGCATTTGAACTGGCAGCTAATAAAGCAAATGTCTGTTTCATCGGAACTCCCCATGTGGATTTATCCTTTACTCCTTCCATGTGGGAAAACATGAACCGGAAAGAATTTAAACTGACCGGATCCTGGATGTCTTACAGCTCCCCCTTCCCTGGAAAAGAATGGAAGCTGACAGCTCATTATTTTGCCACAGGACAGCTGAAATTTGATCCTGGCTTTGTTTATAAAAAGATGCCCATGAATCAGGCGCAGGAGGCATTCCAGCTCTTTAAGACACCGGGTCTGGTAAAGGGAAAGATTCTTTTGGTAAACGAATAGGAGGAAGGTATGATACTGACCGTAACATTAAATGCCGCCATTGACAAACGGTATGTAATTGATGGTTTTTCACAGGGGGAAGTAAACCGTGTAAAATCCTGTTCCTATACACCGGGAGGCAAAGGCTTAAATGTATCAAAGCCGGCGGTTATTGCAGGAGGCAGCGTTGTGGCAACCGGTTTTGTAGGTGGTCATGCAGGTGATTATATTGAAGAAGCGTTAAGCTCCTTTGGAATCACCAGTGCATTTTACCATCTCAAAGGAGAGAGTCGTTCCTGCATTAATATCTGGGATGAAAAAAACAAGATCCAGACAGAATTTCTGGAACCTGGTTTTGCAGTGGAGGAGGAAGATTTTCTTTCGTTCCTGGAACATTTCAAAAAGCTTGCGAAAGAGGCTGAAGTTATAGCAATATCAGGAAGTGTACCCCGGGGACTTGACGGCACAGCTTACCAGAGAATGGTTAAGATAGGAAAAGAAGCAGGAAAAAAGGTGATTTTAGACACCAGCGGAAATCTGCTCAAAATGGGCATTGAAGCTGCACCTTCCATGATTAAGCCTAATTTAGATGAGATCCGTATGCTGACAGGAAAAAGCTGCGACAGCCTGGAAGAGATGATCGAAGCTGCAAAGGACATTCATCAACGCGGTGTGGAGATTGTAGCTGTTTCCCTTGGCTCAAAAGGTTCCTTCGTGGTATGCAGCTCCGGTATTTACAGAGCCAGAGTGCCTAAAATAGATGCAGTAAACACGGTGGGATGCGGTGACTCCATGATTGCAGGTTTTGCTCTTGGACTTTCCAGACAGCTTCCTATGGAAGAGATTTTAAGAAATGCAAGTGCTGTTTCAGCAGCCTCTGCATTAAGAGAGGAAACAGGCTTTTTCCTGATGGAAGACATGGAACAGTTGCTGCCGCAGATAGAAATCACAAGAATCGGGGGTTGAAAATGAAATACTCATTAAAAAATGAACGGCTGGAAGTGGGATTCACCTCCCTGGGAGGTGCACTTACATCTATTAAGAACGAAGCTGGTGTGGAGTACTTATGGCAGGGAGATCCCCAGTTTTGGAGCGGGCAGGCTCCGGTCCTGTTCCCCATCTGCGGCAGCTTAAGAGACAACAGGGCAGTCACAAAAGATGGGAAAGTAATCCAGATGCCAAGGCATGGAATAGTCCGCAGGGAAGAATTTAAGCTGGAGTCAGAAAAAGAGAACAGCATTTGTTTTTCCATTTCAGAAAATGAAGAGATGATGGGAAAATATCCTTATCCATTTACCCTTACCATGGAATACAGGCTGGAAGGGAACAGCATTCATGTGACATACGGAGTAACAAATACAGGGACAGAGGATATGCCTTTCTTTATTGGAGGTCATCCGGCGTTTCGGTGCCCTCTTTTACCAGCAGAAAATTATGAGGATTATCAGGTTATCTTTGATGCCAATGAAGAAAAGACTGCACCTGCACCAGACTTAAAGACAGGGCTGGTTGATATGGGACACAGGAAAGAGATTGCCTTTGACGGTACCGTTCTTCCTCTCGCCCATTCCCTTTTCTATGAAGACGGCATTATATTTGACAAGCTGAAATCGAAAAAAGTAACACTCTGTCACAAAGAAACCGGACATGGAGTGGAGCTTGAGATGGGGTCATTTCCCTATCTGGTCATCTGGTCAGCTGCCAATGACGGACCGTTTCTTGCATTAGAACCATGGACCGGGCTGTCCACCTGCAGCGATGAAAATGATGTGTTTGAAGAAAAACGAAATGCAGCAATAGTAAAGCCAGGGGAAGAAAAACGGCTGAGCTATATGATCACAATCCTATAAAAGAGAAGGAGAATATGACAATGAAAGAATCTGTAAATCCGGCATTGGTGCCAAAAGTGAAGTTATACACAGGAGAGGAAATCCCCTGTGTAGGTATGGGAACCTTCGGTTCCGACCGTTTTACTCCAGATGAAGTATCTGCAGCTGTTGGGGGTGCGATCCGCTGTGGATACCGCTTGTTTGACTGTGCGGCATGTTATGGAAATGAAGATCAGATCGGTGAAGTATTCCAGCAGGCATTTGCAGAGGGAGTAGTGGAACGAAAAGACCTCTTCATTATGACAAAGGTATGGAACGACATGCATGAGAGAGTAGAGGAATCATGTAGAAAGAGTATTGCAGACTTACAGTGTGAATATATGGATATGTTCTTTATACACTGGCCATTTCCAAATTATCATGCACCTCACTGCGACGTAGATTCCCGCAATCCGGATTCCAGACCATTTTCTCCGGATGAATTTTTAAGAACCTATCGTCGATGTGAGGAACTGGTTAAAAAAGGACTGATCCGCAACATCGGTATTTCCAATATGACCATTCCAAAGCTGGAAGCGGTTCTGCCCCACATGAACATTATGCCTGCAGCGTGTGAGATGGAGCTTCACCCCTGTTTCCAGCAGCAGAAGCTGTTCGATTATCTGGTTGCTCATAAGATCCAGCCCATTGGTTTCATGCCATTAGGCTCTCCCCAGAGACCGGAAAGAGATATGTGTCCGGAGGATGTGGCAGATTTACAGACACCGGAAATGAAGAAAATTGCAGCTGCTCATGGCGTTCATCCAGCGGTTATCGCTCTTAAATGGGCCCGCCAGAGAGGACAGATTCCGATTCCTTTCTCTATTCATGAGATGGAATACGTAAGCAACTTAAAAGCAATGACAGAAGATCCGCTTACGGCAGAGGAGATGAGCCTGATCGCAACCTTAGAAAGGAACAACCGTCTGGTGAAAGGGCAGGTATTCCTTTGGGAAGGTGCAGGTGACTGGCATGACCTCTGGGATGAGGACGGCGTAATTGTAAAATAACCAGATACTAACGAAACAGCCGGAATTTTTGGAGCACAGCAGATTACTTCAGAAATTCCGGCCTTATTGATATTTTCTTTTCTGTAAACTGAGCATACTTACTGTAACACTTAATGAGATTTGAGGGGATTATATTATGTATAAGGTATTGTTGGTTGATGATGAAATTCTCATACGTGAGAGGATTTCTCAAAGGATACCATGGGGATCACTGGGGTATGAACTGGCAGGGACATGTGAAAACGGGAAGGAAGCTATCGGTTTTATGGAGAAGGAGCCGGTAGATCTTGTGCTTACAGATATTTGCATGCCTTATGTCGATGGTCTTGAACTTGCAAAGTATTTATATGAAAACAGGATACGAACAAAAGCGGTAATTATAACGGGATACGATGAATTTGAATATGCAAAAAGAGCGGTGGAATACCGTGTGCTTTCTTATGTATTAAAACCGGTAACTGCGGTGGAACTGATCGAAAAGCTGAAGGACGCAAAAAAAATCCTGGATGGGGAAGCGGAAAACTTAAAAGTCAGGTCGTATTACGAAGGAAGCTATCCCTTATTAAAAAACCAGTTTCTGCTTCAGCTGGGACAGGGGCGGGTCCATGAAGACCAGATCGAGGATAAACTAAAGGAATTTCACATTGATTTTACAGGGGAATGCTATTGTGCAGCAATACTGTGCCCTCGGGAACAGACTGAAAAAAAGGAATTGTCCTTGATGGCGGATTTAATCCGGAAACAATGGACAGAAGATGTTCTTGTGACGGAAGATGATGACGGTCAGATCCTTCTTTATGTGAAGAAGAAAAACAGCTCCCAGATTAAGAAGGAGATGGCAGTGATCTGCAATGAGTCAGCACACACAATCCTTCAAAAGACAGGCAAAACCATGTACTGTCTGATTGGCACCTGTGTATTTAATTTAAACGGGCTCAGTTTTTCCTATGAAAAAGCCATGGAGATGAAGGAATATCTTTATCTGGAGAGGGAACCGGGAATCTATGAGTGGGACAGATTTCAAAAGTACAGGCTGGGTGCCCAGGGGGTAGTAAATGAAGGAGAACGGGAGAAACGGGTTGTCCTGGCAGTCAGAAGCAATCTGGAAGAGGAGATAAAAACGGAGCTTTTTCATATCAGGGAAGAATGCAGAGCTAACTGGGTTACAAAAAACAAGGTTGTGGTGATTTATCAGAGTCTGATTCTTGCAGTAATGAATTTCCTGGAGCGGCTGAATCTTGTAGAAGACGGATTCTTCTTAAAAGAACAGGAGATCATTTCAGGACTTTTTGGCTGCTCCTACCTTTCACAGATGGAGGAAAAGGTGCTGGATTTCTTTCATACTGCACTGGAACTGGTAAACAGCAACAGAGGAAGTTATGGAGAGCATCAGGCAGTCGCTGCACTGGAATACATTAACACCCATTATTCCGACTGCAGTCTGTCCCTTCAGGAAATCTGTACAAAGCTGGCAATCAGCGTCAGTTATTTCAGCTCTGCCTTTAAAAATTATACGGGTATGACTTTTGTGGAAGCATTAACGAAAAAGCGGATGGAAAAAGCCATGGAGCTTCTGGAAAATACGAATTTAAAGACCTACCAGGTTGCAGAAAAGTGCGGATACAACGATGCCAACTATTTCAGCGCGATTTTTAAAAAAACGACGGAAAAGACTCCAAAAGAATATGCAGGCTTAAGAAAGAACCGGAAAGGCACCTATGAAAATTGAAGTCAGGTTTAAAAGTATACGGACCAACATGATCATATATTTTTCTCTCCTGGTTCTTTTAACCGTAATTGTGTTCCTGTTTTTTTCCATACGGTTTACCAAAAGCAATCTCATGAATAATTCGGAGAAAAACAGCAGGCAGCTGATCGAACAAGTCAATTTCAACATTGAAAATTACATTGACTACATGGAAAATATCTCCCAGGTCATTATGAATAACCGGGATATAACCGGATATCTGTTTGATGATAAAAAGGAAACGGGAGAGAACTTAAAGGAAGCATTTCAGACCATTCTTCACGCAAGGACGGATATCTATAACATTGCTGTCCTGGGAGATAATGGGAGATATTTTATTAATAATGGAAGCGACAGCCTGAATATACGGGCACGGCTTAAGGACAAGGAATGGTATCAGGATGCGAAAATGGCGGAAAGCAAAATTCTTATTTCCTCCTCACACGTACAGAATCTGGTAAAAGACGATTATAAATGGGTGGTAACTCTAAGCAGGGGAATCCCAAATCCGGCTACCGGCCGTGTGGAGGGGCTCCTTGTTATTGACTTAAATTATGACGTTATCAATGATCTGTGTGAATCCATCAGTCTGGGAAATAAGGGGTATGTTTATATCCTTGACGCGAAGGGAGAAATCGTCTATCACCCCCAGCAGCAGCTGATCTTAAGCGGGGTAAAAAAGGAGCTTTTAAAAGAAGTATCAAACAGCAAAACCAGTCTTTCCTACACTGATGAAAATAATGAAAATAAGATCTATACACCCTTTCATTCAAAAAAAACCGGCTGGACGATTGTGGGGGTGATTTATACCTCAGAGCTGGCTGGCAACGAATCTGCCATGAAAAACACGTACAGTGCAGCAGCGTTCGTTCTGATACTGCTGGCAAGTCTGTTTGCAGTGTTTCTGTCGGCGAAAATTACGGAGCCGATTAAGCAGCTTCAGGCTGCCATGAAGGAAGTACAGGAGGGGAAGTTTCAGCCGGTCAGCATTGAAGCAGCAGGTGAGGACGAGATCTCCAGTCTGACACGTTCCTTTAACCGCATGACTGAACGGATTGACGAGCTGATGAAGAAAAACAGCAAGGAGCAGGCGGAAAAAAGAAAGAGTGAATTAAAAGCGCTGCAGTCCCAGATCAATCCTCATTTTCTTTACAATACCCTGGATTCCATTATCTGGCTGATTGAAACGGAGGATTCAGACCAGGCCATAAAGATGACCTCTGTACTGGCCAGATTTTTCCGCCAGGCAATCGGCAATTCCAATATCTATGTGACTGTGTGGCAGGAACTGGAATATACCAGAAATTATCTGCTGATCCAGCAGATGAGATATAAAGACAAGGTGGCGTTTGATATCAGAGTTGATTCGGAAGTTATGGAGTGTGCCATTGTAAAACTGGTATTACAGCCTCTGGTGGAAAACGCTCTGTATCATGGACTGAAGTACAAAACAGAGCAGGGCAATATTCTTATCTGCGGGTACAGGCAGGGAGAAACTGTGATACTAAAGGTAATGGATGATGGCGCTGGGATGACCCAGGAGGCTCTGAACACGATTTTCCAGAAAAAAAACGATCAGAAGCATAACGGAGTGGGAATGAAGAATATTCAGGACCGCCTTAAGATGTATTATGGACCTGGCTGCGGCTTAAGTGTGGAAAGTAAGGAAGGGAAGGGGACTACAGTTACCATAACCATACCTTACCGGTTGATGGAGGACCTGAATGAAGAAACATAAAAACGGAATATTATTGATTCTTTTTTCTGCCATGGCGGTTTTGTTTTTGTCTGCTGTTTTTCTGTTTGATGAACTGGGGGAGAAAAAAACGGTGAAAGTCGTTTTTATACCCAAGGTTCAGGATAAGACAAATGACTTCTGGATGTCCATGATATCCGGAGCCAAAAGTGCTGGAAAGGAATATCAGGCGAATCTGGTGATTCTGGCTCCGGAAGAGGAAAATGATTATGAAACACAGGAAAAATATATTGAAGAAGCTGTGAAAATGAAGCCGGATGTCATCGCACTTGCACCCATACGCTACTCAGAAATGACGGACTGTGTAAAGAAGATAACTGATGCGGGAATTAAGCTCATACTCATAGATTCCAAGCTGGATAAAGATCTGGAGGAAACTTACATTGGTACGGATAACAGAAACGCAGGGCTGCAGATGGGGCAGAAGATGAAAGAATACGTGAATAAGGATACGAAGATTGCCGTGGTCTCCCATGTGAAAGGCTCTTCCACTGCCATAGAGAGGGAGGAAGGGCTGCGGGAAGGTCTGGGCGAGGATCAAAACAGGATTCAGGCAGTTCTTTACAGCAATTCCGATTATAACCAGGCATACGAAAAAACCATAGAGCTTATGAAAACACATCCCGATATCACCCTGATCGCCGGCCTGAATCTATATTCCACAGTAGGGGTTGCAAGAGCCATTAAAGAGATGAATCTAAGCCATAAGGTTCATGTGGTGGGTTTTGATAATGACATTGAAGGAATTCAGTATTTAGAAGAAGGAATCATTGATACCCTGATTGTACAGAAGCCTTTTAATATGGGGTATATCGGGATTCAGACTGCGGTGGAAGCAGTGCGGGGGAAAAAGTCCCCTCAAAATATCTATTGCGATACGGAGGTGATTACTGCAGATAATATTTATACAGATGAGAATCAAAAGCTTCTCTTCCCCTTTTAAAAAGTAAAATCTTCTTCTTTTTTTGTAAGATCCTCTATATTAGAAAATTTCAATTCCGATATAATGGAATCATGAGAACAAAACATATGGATCAAAACAAAAAAAGAAGCGGAGAGTGAGAATGTGGGCAGGGTTATGCTGAGAATGAAGGGAATTGACAAGTCCTTTCCTGGTGTACATGCTTTGGATCACGTAGATCTGGAGGTAAAGGCAGGAGAGGTCCATGCGCTGATGGGGGAAAACGGGGCAGGAAAATCCACTCTGATGAAAATTCTTACAGGCATCTATTCCAGGGATTCCGGTACCATAGAATTCGAGGGGCAGGAAGTGGATTTTGCCACACCAAAAAAGGCCCAGGAAGCTGGAATTGCCATTGTCCATCAGGAGCTTAATATGATGAATCACTTAACAGTGGCCCAGAATCTGTTTATTGGCCGGGAAATGATGAGGGGAGGATTCATCAGTGACTCCATGATGAATAAAGAAGCTGGAAAGCTGTTTGCGCGGCTGAATATTGAGATCAATCCTTCAGAGGTGATGGGCAATTTAACCGTGGGGCGGCAGCAGATGTGTGAAATAGCGAAAGCAATTTCCAGAGAAGCCAGGCTGATTGTATTTGATGAGCCGTCTGCAGCGCTTACGGAGACAGAGATCGAAGAACTGTTTAAAATTATCCGGGATCTGCGTTCCAAAGGAATGGGGATCATCTACATATCCCACCGGATGGATGAAATTAAGGTAATCACGGACCGGGTAACGGTTATGCGTGATGGTACGTATGTGGGTACATTGACAACAAAAGATTGCACAAAGGATGACATCATCAATATGATGGTAGGCCGGGTGATTTACGAAGATCCAAAGCAGGAGTCCAGTGTGAAAGGGGATGCCCCTGTTGTTTTAAAGGTGGAGCACTTAAGTGCCGGGAAAATGGTAAAGGATGTGAGCTTTGAGCTGAGAAAGGGAGAGATCCTGGGCTTTTCCGGATTAATGGGAGCTGGAAGAACAGAAGCGGCCAGAGCAATATTCGGGGCGGATAAAAAAGACGGTGGTGAGATCTTCATCAATGGAAGAAAAGTGGATATAAAGTCCACGGAGGATGCTGTAAATCAGGGAATCGGATATTTATCAGAGGACCGGAAACGTTTTGGAATTGTAGTTTTTAAGTCTGTTGCGGAAAACTCCACCATGGCTTCCCTTTCTTCCTTTATGAAGGGAATCTTCATTGACAAGAAGAAGGAGAACCGGCAGGCAGAGCATTACGTTCATCTTTTAAATACCAGGACTCCGGGTGTGGACCAGCTGGTGGTGAATTTATCAGGAGGAAACCAGCAAAAGGTGGTAATTGCCAAATGGCTGATCAGAAACTGCGATATCCTGATTTTTGACGAACCTACAAGAGGAATTGACGTAGGTGCAAAAAGTGAGATATATCACCTGATGAATGACCTGGTAAAACAGGGGAAATCAATTATTATGATCTCGTCGGAGATGACAGAAATTCTTCGTATGAGTGACAGGGTCATGGTAATGTGCGAAGGACGCATCACCGATGAAATCCCAATAGAAGAGGTGTCGCAGGAGCGGATCATGGCTGCAGCGACCATGAGAAATCAGGAGGGCAGCAATGGAAAAACTGAAAAATAACCCGCTTATTAAGGCAATAGGAACCCAGAGGCTTGTGGCTCTGCTGGCTTTAATCGTAATCTACCTGGTATTCGGAGTCATGAATCCCAGATTTGCAACCTATAACACCATGGTGAATATCTTTGATGCGTCCTATTATATTGGCTTCATGGCAATTGGCATCTGCTTTGTAATCGCCACAGGAGGCATTGACTTGTCCATCGGAACCGTGTTAACCATGTCCGGTCTGGTGGCAGGATACTTAAGTGTAAATAAGGGATTTCCCATATGGCTGGTGATCATTATCTGTATTCTGATCGGAACGGCATTTGGAATTATAAACGGTTTCTTAGTTGCCAAGCTGGGGTTGCCGCCCTTCATCGCAACGCTTGGAACCATGATGCTGTCTAAAGGAATCGGTTCCATCATTACAAGCGCCCAATCGATCACCTGGAAATCAGGTTCTGATCCTGAAGGCTGGTACCGCGCCATATTTAAAATTAAAACAGAAAGCGGACTCTTAATTCCAACCGGATTTTTGTTTCTGATGGCTGCTGCGGTTGTCATGGCAGTGGTAATGAACAAAACCAAAACCGGCCGCTATATCTTATCACTTGGAAGCAACAAAGAAGCGACCCGGTTATCAGGAGTGAATGTGGATAAATATTTAATCATCGCTTATGTCATCAGCGGTACTTTTGCAGGAATTGCAGGTCTTGCCTATTCCACAATCTATTCCACACTGCTGCCTGGAGGCGGAGCCGGATTTGAGATGGATGCCATAGCAGGAGTTGTTATCGGCGGAACTTCCATGTCAGGCGGTATCGGAACCATAGCAGGAACCATGATTGGTGTATTTATTATTTCCGTATTAAAGACCGGGCTTCCATTTGTGGGACTTCAGACCCACTATCAGCAGGTTGCCACCGGACTGGTAATCATCGTTGCCGTATTTGCCGATGTTTACCGCAACAGGAGAAAGAGCTGAGAGAAGTGTAATTCGTAAGAAATTACATAGAAAAAAATCAGGAGGAAGCAATAATGAAAAAAAATGTATGGGGCGTTTTATTCACAGCAGCTATGATGGCATCACTGACTGCCGGCTGCGCAAGCAAATCTTCAGCCAATGATGCGAAAGGTACCACAGCAGCCGATGCAAAAGGTACGACAGCCGCGGACGCAAAAGAAAGTGGAGATATGACGGTTTACATGGTGGCAAAGGGATTTCAGTCCCAGTACTGGCAGGCAGTATACAAGGGAGCGCAGAAGGCGGCAGGTGAACTGGGAGTTCATCTGGAATTTCAGGGACCTGATTCCGAATCAGATATTGCACAGCAGGTTCAGATGATGAATAATGCAGTTCAGATGAAGCCTGCAGCCATTGGACTGGCAGCGCTTGATGTTTCTGCACTTAACGACAGCATTAAAGCTTCCCAGGATGCAAAAATTCCGATTATCGGATTTGACTCCGGTGTACCGGATGCACCAGACGGGGCGGTTGTTGCCAATGCAGCCACTGATAATTACAAAGCAGGAGAAGTTGCTGCAGAAAACACCTATCCCCTCGTTAAGGACTTAATTGCAAAGTCATCAGCAAGCGTCCGTATCGGTGTACTGAACCAGGATGCAACCTCAGAGTCCATTATCAGCCGTGGTCTTGGCTTTATTGACAAAATAACAGAGTTAATTAAGGCAGACGGAAAAACCGTATGCATCACAGGAAATGACAAGTTTGTAACGGATTCCAAAACAGACAAAGGCAATTCAGCTGACGTAATACTTGATGTGGCTGTTCCGGCGAAGGTAGAGGCTTCCCTTATGACAACCGATGCCCAGACCATATTAAATAAAGAAGATACCATCTGCATCTTTGCCTCCAACCAAAAGACTGGCGAAGGACTGATCACCGGTGATGAGAATTTAGGTAGATTAGGAAAAGATGTAATAGGCGTTGCCTTTGACTCAGGTACCATGATTAAAGAAGCAATCAAAGAAGGAAAGCTGGCAGGAGCCGTAACCCAGGCACCAGTGGAAATCGGTTACCAGACCGTAAAACTGTCTGTTGCAGCTGCAAAAGGGGAAGCTGTTGCAGATGTTGATACAGGAAGCCAGTGGTACAACAAAGACAATATGGACACCAGTGAGATATCACAAAACTTATACGATTAATTCTAAAGCGCTCTCCGTTTAAAGGGGAGCGCTCTTTGAGAAAAGGAGATTATTATGTTAAAAGGAATACCATCAATGATCAGTCCGGAATTATTAAAGGTTTTATGCGAAATGGGCCATACCGATGAGCTTACCATCGGTGACGGAAACTTCCCAGGTCATACGTACGGAAAAAAAGTGATCCGTATGGATGGGCACGGAGTACCGGAAATTCTGGATGCGATTTTACAGCTGTTTCCCCTTGATACTTATGTGGAACACCCGGTTACACTGATGGGAGTGGTTAAAGGAGATGAAGTGAAGACACCGATCTGGGACAAATATAAGGAAATTGTGGCAAAGCATGATGAGAGGGGCGCTGCCTGCTTTGAAGAAATTGACAAGTGGGAGTTCTACGACAGAACGAAAAATCACTCATCCGTTGTCATTATGACAGGCGAACGTGAATTATATGCAAATATCATTTTGAAAAAAGGGGTGGTTACTGGGTAGCAGTTATTTTAATACTTGCCATGTCCGTAAAAAGGATTATAATAGGAATAAAAAAACGGATCAGGAGGATATGCCATGAAGTATCGGATCAATCCCCAAAATCAGGATGAGCTTTCCGTACTTGGTTTTGGATGTATGAGGTTTAGCCGGGATGAAAAGGAAGTGGAAAAGCAGATCATTTATGCTATTGAGCAGGGCGTTAATTATTTTGATACTGCATATATCTATCCGAACAGCGAAGTGGTTTTAGGAAGGGTACTTTCTAAGGGATACAGGGAACGGGTAAAAATTGCCACCAAGATGCCTCCGTACTCCATTAAAAAATACGAGGACTTTGACCGCATCTTTTTCACGGAATTAAAGCGGCTTCAAACAGACTATATTGATTATTACTTAATCCATATGCTTCCTGATACAACCGTATGGAACCGGCTGATCAGACTGGGGATCCATGATTGGATCAAAGAAAAGAAGAAAAAAGGCCAGATCCGGAATATCGGCTTTTCCTATCACGGAGGAAGAGATGAATTTATCCAGCTGGTGGATGCCTATCCCTGGGAATTTTGTCTGCTGCAGTATAACTATCTGGATGAGAACAGGCAGGCGGGTGTGGAAGGAATTAAATATGCCGCAGGTAAAGGGCTTCCTGTAATGGTTATGGAGCCGCTGCGGGGCGGAAAGCTGGTGACGAATCTCCCAAAAGAGGTGGAATCTGTCTGGAATAATGCTCATGTGAAACGCTCGCCTGCAGAATGGGCATTTAAATGGCTGTGGAACCAGCCGGAAGTTACGGTTGTGCTTTCCGGGATGAATTCCATGGAGATGATAAAGGAAAACATCAGAGTGGCATCTGAGACGGAGATAAATGCCTTTACCGATGCTGATTTTAATCTGTTTAAACAGGTAAAGGAAATTCTGGATAAGAAAATTAAGGTCCCCTGTACCGGATGCAATTACTGTATGCCCTGTCCCATGGGAGTGGATATCCCAACCTGTTTTTCCTGCTATAATGACATGGAAATAGAGGGGAAATTAGCTTCCAGAGGTAAATACATAATGCAGACCAGCATTAAGAACAAGCCCCACAATGCTTCTCTATGTGTGAAATGTAAAAAATGCGAATCCCATTGTCCGCAGAATATTAAAATCAGCGAGGAAATGACAAAGGTAACAAAAGCAATGGAAGGCGTTACATATAAACCATTGAGGTTCCTGATTAAAAAGGTTATGAGATTAGATAAATAACAGAAAAATACCGTAAAATACCGGATGCATCAATTGCATTTGGTATTTTTTATTTACTTAAAACAGTAATTCAGCTTGACAAGCAGACAGTAGTTTATTTAAAATATCTGAAAGGACGCTGGAATGGATTGACAGTTAAAATAGATATACAAGAATACATATGATAGAGGTGATGGTATGTTTAGCCATATTCGAATAAAAATGCTTCTGATTGTTATTCCGGTATTATGTGTTGTCATTATGCTGAGTTATAACGCCAGCGTAAGAACTGCAAAAAGGATCGTCGATCAAGAAACCAGCGAAAGAATATCTGCCGAAAAAGAAATACAGAAAAATATCATCGAGAAGAATATGAATGCTGCGGCTGAAATATCACGGGTGCTTGCTGTCTTTGCGGGGACTGGGTATAAAGAATACTCTCCCGATTATTTCATTCATATTCTGGAACCTGTTGTCAGGGACAACCAGTTCATTTTAGGGGCAGGGATCTGGTATGAACCATATCTTTACAATCCGTCACGGAAATATATGGGACCTTATGTATACAAAAAAGGAGACCGCATCCTCCCAACGTTCGATTACAGCAATTCTGATTACGATTATTTTTCCCAGGATTACTATTCTCTTGCTAAAAAGACTAAGAAGACCGTCTGGACCGATATGTATTATGATCAGACCAGCAGTCTGTATATGATCACATGTTCCCAGCCGGTCTTAGACCAGAGCGGGAATTATATCGGCTGTGTGACGGTGGACGTGGGATTGTCTTCCATGCAGAAATTTGTATCGGATTATATTGCCAGTTATGACGGAACAACCTGCATAATCAGCAAAGACGGAACATATCTTGCGGCGGAAAATGAAGATCTGGTAAAGCAGAAAGTCAGTGTCTATGATTCTGCCAATTCTTCATTTCTGGAGGCTGTTGCCAGGATCATGTCGAATGAAGAGGGAAATGCTGTCTATTACAGGGATAATCAAAAGATAAGCCTGTATTATAAGACACTCAATGATCTGGGCTGGAAGATCATTTTTGAAATTCCGGAGAGTTCCATACATATGCCCCTGCACGAGCTGTCAGACACATTCATATTAATTTTCGGACTTTCCCTCCTGTTTATGTCCCTTACTATTTTTTTTCTTACAGAACATATTATTGATCGTCCAGTTAAAGCTATGTTAGGTGAGCTAAAGCAGAGCAGTGAAAAACTGGAGCAGTCCCTGAAAGAAAATGTTGCTTCCCAGAAACAATTAATCCAGCAAAATCAGATCTTAACAGAGCGGGAAACCCAGATGTACCACAGTCTTAAATATACCAGTTCCCTGATGGAAGCCATCCCGGATACGGTGTTTGTCATCTCTAAGGATGGGACTTTTCTTGACTGTATCGGAGACCGGGAGCATCTGTTTTTTACAAAAGAGGAGTTTATTGGAAAACATATCTCAGATGTGATACCTGCTTATATAGCAAATAAGAGCAAAGAGGTCATCAATCAGGTGTTTCTTACTGGAGAAAACCAGAAGATTGAATATGAGTGGATCAACGGGCAGACTACAGAATACCATGAACTGCGGGTTGTAAAATGGTTTGATGATAAAGTCATTGCAATTGCCAGAAACATAACAGATACCCATAATTACATAAAGGAAATCGAAGAGATCAGTTATTATGACCAGGTAACCGGCCTGCATAACAGAAGGTTTTTTGACAAAAAAGAGAAGGAATTAAACCAGACAGCAAATTATCCCATGAGTGTTATTTTTTCAGATCTCAATGGCTTAAAGCTTGTAAATGACTCCTTTGGCCATGAATACGGAGACAGCATGCTGAAACGTTATGCCGGGATATTAATGAATTCAGGCAAAGCTGCTGATCTGATCAGCCGTGTTGGAGGAGATGAGTTTGCAATTATCTTAAAAAGGTCGGATCAGCAAGATACAGAGCAGTATATCCGGGAATTAAAAGAGAAGTGCAAAGGAGAGACTATCAATGGAATCGAACTGTCAGTTTCTTTTGGATATTGTATTATAAAGGATGCCAGTTTATCCGTTCAGAATGCTGTTAAGCTGGCAGAAGATGAAATGTATCAGAACAAATTATATGAGTCATACAGCAGAAGAAGTAAAACTCTTGAGATTATCTTAAATACCCTTCATGAAAAAAATCCAAGAGAGGAGCAGCATTCCCAGAGAGTAGCAGAAATCTGTGAATTAATGGCAAAGAACCTGGAGATGTCTGACAGTGACATTAAGAAAATCAGAGCTGCCGGTCTGCTGCATGATATTGGTAAAATAGGAATTAAGGAAGAACTGCTGAATAAGCCGGGAGCATTAACAGAGGATGAGTTTCAGGAGATCCGCAGGCATTCAGAAATCGGATACCGTATATTAAATACTGCCCCCAATATGTCGGAGATCGCGGAGATAGTTTTATGCCATCATGAGCGTTGGGATGGTAAAGGATATCCCAAGGGAAGAAGTAAAACTGATATACCGCTTTTTGCCAGAATCATAGCAATTGTGGACTCTTATGATGCTATGACAAGTGACAGAAGTTACCGAAAGGCATTGTCGGCCTCCCATGCACGAGAGGAACTGATTCAGGGTGCAGGAACGCAGTTTGATCCGCAGCTGGTTGATTTTTTTGTGAAACAGGTAATGGGATAGAATTGACAGTGTCAGCCGGTTGTGTTAAAATCGAGAAAAATTAATATCGTTTTGGGGAGCTGGTGACCTGGCTGAGAGGAAGTAAGAACTTCGACCCGTTTAACCTGATATGGGTAATGCCAACGTAGGGACAGCTGATCTTTAACCATCATGAGATGTGTCTTTACAGGCATGTCTCATTTTTTTCTCTCAAAACAAAGAAAAGGAGCAGGAAAATGTTTGAACAAATGATTACAAATGTAAGAAACAATGTTCCGCTGGTACATGCAATCACAAACTATGTGACTGTAAATGACTGTGCCAACATCATACTGGCAAGCGGCGGGTCGCCTATTATGGCAGATGATATTAACGAGGTTCGTGATATCGCTGCTATATCCTCTGCTTTGGTTTTAAATATGGGAACGCTCAATGAGCGGACGATTGCATCTATGCTTGCAGCAGGAACAACAGCAAATCAGTGCGGTATACCTGTTGTTTTGGATCCGGTGGGAGCAGGGGCATCGGCATTTCGGAATAAAACAGTATTGCAGCTTTTGAAAGAGGTCCGGTTTTCCGTAATAAAAGGCAATATTTCTGAAATTAAATTTCTGGCTGCAGGAGAAGGAAGGACATCAGGAGTTGATGCCTGTGAGGCGGATAAAGTAACAGAGGTAAATTTAGGCAGCGTGGCAGATTTTGCGAAATCATTTTCTAAAAAAACAGGTTCCGTCATTGCTATTACCGGTGCCATTGATCTTGTGGCGGACCACGAGCATGTATATGCTATCCGAAACGGCCACCCCATGATGAGCAAAATCACGGGGACGGGCTGTATGCTTTCTATGGTAACCGGCAGCTATATTGGAGCGAATCCCGGTGATATTTTACGTGCAGCGGCAGCTGCAGTATGTGGAATGGGGCTGTGCGGGGAGCTGGCGCATAAGAGACTGTGTGAGCTTCAGGGCGGTACCGGCATGTACCGCATGCTTCTGATTGATGAAATGAGCAAATTGAATGAGAAAATACTGGAAGAAGGTGCAAACTATGAATGTATCGAAAGATAATATGCTTTTATATGTAGTTACTGACCGGACCTGGCTGGGCAACAGCAGGCTTTGTGAGCAGGTGGAGGAAATTGTACAATCAGGTGCCACATTTATCCAGCTTCGTGAAAAAAATCTTGATTATGATAGTTTTGCAGCCGAAGGGAGAGCCATTCGAACAATTACGTCTAAGTACAACATTCCTTTTGTGATCAATGATAATATTGAAGTCGCCCTGGCAGTGGGTGCAGATGGGGTTCATGTAGGACAAAAGGATTTAGATGCCAGAAAATGCAGGGAGCTGATCGGAGAAGATAAGATCCTGGGAGTATCAGCCCAGACAAAAGAACAGGCACTTCTGGCTGAGGAAAGCGGTGCAGATTATATCGGAGTGGGAGCTGTTTTTGAGACTTCCACCAAAACCGATGCAAATCCTGTTTCCTTTGATACATTAAAAGAAATCTGCAGCTCTGTATCCATTCCGGTGATTGCAATAGGTGGAATTAATGAAGATAATATTCAAAAACTGAAAGGGAGCCATATTGACGGAGTCGCAGTGATATCTGCAGTATTTGCTGCCAGGGATAAGAAAAAAGCGGTGAAAACCCTGTTATCTCTGGTAAAGGAGGCTGTGATATGAAAAAAGTACTTACGATCGCCGGCTCTGACTGCAGCGGAGGTGCAGGCATTCAGGCAGATTTAAAGACAATGACTGCCCACAAGGTATATGGGATGAGTGTCATTACTGCTCTGACGGCCCAGAACACCACAGGTGTCACATCAATTATGGACGTGACACCTGAATTTGCAGGGCAGCAGATGGATTGTATTTTTACAGATATTATTCCGGATGCGGTAAAAATAGGCATGGTTTCAAACAGCGGAATTATCAGGGTGATTGCAGAGAAACTGGAGAAATACAACGCCAGAAATCTGGTGGTGGATCCGGTTATGATATCAACCAGCGGCTCAAAGCTGTTATCCGAGGAGGCCATGGATACGCTTGTCAGCAGACTGCTTCCTGCCGCTTGTCTTATTACGCCTAATATTCCGGAAGCAGAAGCACTCTGTAATGTGAAAATTACAAATAAAAATGATATGGAAAAAGCGGCAGAGGCACTTTTTAAGCAGTTAAACAGTGCAGTTCTTATCAAGGGAGGTCATTTAACAGAGACTTCTGACGATCTTCTTTGTACAAGAGAGAAAATGGTCTGGATTCGGGGCAAACATATTGATAATCCAAACACGCATGGGACAGGCTGCACATTATCTTCTGCCATTGCCTGCAGTCTGGCCAAAGGATTTTCCATGGAACAGAGTATCAGAAACGCCAAAGCATATATTACCGGCGCTTTAAATGCACAGTTAGATCTGGGCAAAGGCAGCGGTCCGCTGAACCATATGTGGGGGATTGACACGAGCGGTAAATGGTTATAAATGTAATATTTAGTCGATTTTTGTAAGATTTATATTTCTAAATAACACAATCCCATGTATAATGTATATAAATATTACGATAAGGGGGATTGACGCACTTGAAGACGATAAAAGGGAAATTGTTTTTTGTTATTGTACTTTTGTTATTTGCGACCTCAGCAGTGAATGTGATTACAGGAATCAGTGCCAGCTATTTCAGTATTACGGAAAATACGAAAAATGACATGAATGCCATGGGAGAAATTGCTGATACTGCATTGGCTGCAGAGATTAACCTGTTAAAAGAACAGGCAGAAAATCTTGCAATCCAGATTGGAACAGTATCACAGGGTGACTGGAGTAAGAAACTGAACTCTATGGATTCAGCCCTGAAGAATACAAAGTTTCAGGCATTGGGGATTGCTGGTCCGGATGGAAAAATATTAAGCACTGATAAGACCCTGGATGGTCAGGATTTCTCACAAAAAAGCTGTTTCGCAGACAGTATCAGTGGAAAAACCACCATCTCTTCTACGGAAACTCTGGATAATAAGCAGGTATTTTATGTGTGTTCCCCCCTGCCTGCCGGTTCCGGTGTAGTGGTTGGCGTATTAGACGGTCTTTATTTCAGCAGGATCATTGAAAATATTGTAATTGGGAAGACCGGCAATGTATTTATGCTTGACAAAGCAGGTACCTTCATTGCCAATAAACGCCCTAATCTGGTTGAGGAACGGCAGAATTTTATTGAAAAGGCAAAAACAGATTCCTCTCTGGCAAACGCATCAAAGGTTTATGGCAAAATGATAAAAGGGGAAAAGGGAGTAGACAAATACGAATATGAAACAGGAGCCAGAATATGCGCATATGGTCCTGTAACTAATTCCGATGGCTGGTCTTACGGCGTGGTAGCACCGATTAAAGAAATGACTTCTTCTATCATTTATACAGTTTTCCTGTTATTGGCTTCATCCGTTATTATGATCATTGCAGGAATTATCGCAAGTTTTGTCCTGGCCAACAGACTTTCAAACCCAATAAAGAAGATAACCGGCCGTATGGAACTTTTGGCTAACGGAGATTTGGAAAGTGAAGTCTATATACATAACAGTAAGGATGAGATTGGTGTATTGACAAGAAGCATTGCTGATATGATAAGCTCCCTTAAATCGTACATTCAGGAGATTGCCTATATTTTACAGCAGGTGTCTGCCGGTAATTTAAAGGTATCTTCAAATGTAGAATACAAAGGGGAATTTATTGAAATTCAGACATCATTAAACCAGATCACGGAACAGTTAAACAAAGCATTCGGAGAGATCATTGTTTCGGCCAGGCAGGTGAGCAGCAGCTCAGAGCAGGTAGCGGAATCTTCCCAGCAGTTATCTCAGGGAGCCACAAGGCAGGCAAGCTCCGTGGAAGAAATCGCTGCTACAATTTCTGATATTTCCCATCACATCAGATCCAATGCTGAGAATGCGAAAAAGGCCGGAACCATGTCACTGCATGCGGTGGAACAGGTTAGCGGCGGTCAGCGGGAAATGGAGAAACTGGTATGTGCAATGAATGAGATCAGTGAGACTTCCACTGAAATCGGGAAAATTATCAAAGTGGTGGAAGACATTGCATTTCAAACCAACATTCTGGCGCTGAATGCAGCTGTGGAAGCAGCCAGAGTGGGGGAGGCCGGAAAAGGTTTTGCTGTAGTGGCAGATGAAGTCAGGAATCTGGCAGGCAAAAGTGCAGATGCAGCCAGGGATACAACGGCGTTAATAGAAAAATCCATTGAAGCAGTGAAAAATGGAAATGAAATTGCCTTAGAAACATCCCAATCTCTGGAACAGATAGTAACGAGTACCCGTGAGGTCTCAGAATTGGTAAACCAGATATCAGGCAGATCCTCGGAGCAGTCAGAGGCCGTTTCACAATTAAAGACCGGAATTGAACAGGTTTCAGGAGTAGTACAGTCCAATGCAGCCACTGCAGAGGAAAGTGCTGCATATGCGCAGGAGTTGTCCGGACAATCCTTAATCATGACAAATCTGGTTTCCAGATTTGATCTGACAGAGGAGAATAAATAAGAATTAATTGTGGTATTAAGCTGGTGACACGATTCGTGTCACTGGCTTTTTTACGGTGTTACGGTAAGTGTCTTGCTCATTTAAGCATAATAGTGGATAATGGGGATAGTGATAATATTATTAAGGCAGGAGGAATAATAAGAATGAATTCCATTGTAACAGAATTTTTTAAGGTGCTGTTTTTAGGAATTGTAGAAGGAATTACAGAATGGCTTCCCATCAGCAGTACTGGTCATATGCTCCTTGTGGATCAGTTTTTACAGTTAAATGCAAGTGAAGGCTTTAAGGAAATGTTTTTTGTGATGATTCAGCTGGGTGCAATTTTAGCTGTTGTGCTTTTATTTTGGGATAAGATGTTTCCTTTCCAGTGGAGTGACAGCAACAGGCCATTCCTTATAAAAGAAACGTTTCTGATCTGGATAAAGGTAGTGATTTCCTGTGTTCCGGGAGCAATTGTAACAATTCTTTTCGACGATTATATTGAGGCCCGTTTTCATACTCCAGGTGTTATTGCAGCAGCCTTGATTTTTTATGGGGCGGCCTTTATCATCATAGAAAACTGGAATAAAGAACGCATACCTTCTGTAAGGAAACTTCAGGATATCAGTTACCGGACGGCATTTATTATTGGGTTATTTCAGGTTCTATCCATTGTCCCAGGCACCTCACGCTCCGGTGCAACCATAATTGGAGCTTTATTAATCGGAGTATCCCGTACGGCTGCTGCTGAATTTACGTTTTTCATGGCAGTACCTGTGATGTTTGGTTTGAGTGCCATAAAGGTATTAAAATTTGGTTTGTTCTTCACAGGAGAGGAACTCTTTATTCTGGTGACTGGTATGACTGTTGCATTTGCCGTTTCCATACTGGTTATAAAGTTTCTCATGAGATATATAAAGAAACATGATTTTAAGGTATTTGGCTGGTACCGCATCATTCTTGGTATTTTGGTATTGCTATGGCCATTTTCATGATGGTAGTTAAATCAACATATTGGATCAATCAAAAGGACGTACAAACAAGCGTAGGTATGTCCTTTTTTTTGAGCTCATCAGGGATAATGTGTCCCTATTACTGCATTAATCTATATTTCCAGTTATTTCTAAAATATTTTATTGTAATTAGAACGCACATTTATTAAAATAGAAACAGACAAAAGGCTCAGCATTTATACAGAGGACATGGAAATCTAAGGATTTACATGAAAGGGAGAACTTGAATGATAAAAATACTAATTGTGGACGACTCTGTTTTTTCGCAAAAGATGACTTCTAATGTTTTGAAAAAATGTCTTGTTCAATCAGAGATTTACTTTGCTGGTGACGGTTGGGAGGGATTAAAAAAGTATAAGGAAGAGAAGCCGGATTACATATTTGTGGATCTGCTGATGCCAGGACTGGATGGACATGGGTTAATTAAACTTATTAAGGAATATGATCCGTCTGCAAATATCATTGTGGTTTCCGCCGATGTTCAGAATCATGTCAGAGAAGAGACGGAAAAGCATCATATTATAACATTTATTAATAAACCTTTTACTGAGGAGAAGGCACAAATAATCTGTAATATGATGAAGGAGAAGGATAATGGAAAACCGTGATATGACGCAGGACATCTTAAAGGAACTGTTCAATATCAGTGTAGGGCGTGCAGCAGGAATCTTATCGGATATTGTACAGCAAAGAATACATTTAACTGTGCCAAATGTGAGAATTCTGGATGTCTCTTCAGAAACCTATGCCATCGATGAGTATATCTCAATGAAGAAAAACGGAACCCTTATGGTATCCACCCTGTCGTTTAAGGAAAATTATACTGGAAAAGCCAGTCTGATATTTTCAGCAGAGAAAATGAAGAAATTTATCAATCTTTGTCTGCAGGAAGAACAGCAAGACAGTGAAGAGATGGATTTTAATGACGTGGATTTTGATATTATAAAAGAAATCGGCAACATTTTATTGAACTGTATCCTGGGAGAAACAGGGAATCTTTTAAACATCAGATTTAAATACACGTTGCCGGAGGTCAGACTTTTTAATCTGTCTGAATTTAAGTTTGATTATCAGAATACAGGTAATTCTCATATTTTAATACTATATATTACATTTGTGATTGGTGATACGGAAATCGAAGGGGCGATTATTGTTGATTTATCGCTGAATTCCCTGAATGATTTAATGACGAAGGTTAACCAGTTAGAGGAAGCTCTGTATGAATAGATTATTATATCAGGTACTGGATAATCTCAATGAGGGGATTGTCATATTAAATGAATATCTGCAAGTCATGTACTGGAATTATTATATGGAGGAGGTGACCAGCTTAAATCGATACCATATTCTGAGCCAGTCAATCAATGATGTTTTGCCCAGCTTAAATATGAAATGCTATCAGGATGCTTTTCGTGATGTGAAGGAAGAGGGTATAATCCGGTTCTTTTCCGGTGCGTTCCATAAGCGGATGTTGAATAATTCTGATTATTTTAACCTGAAGGTAACCAGAATTGAAAATGAGGGGAAACATTTTATTCAGCTGGAATTTATCAATGTTACCAGCCAGTTTAATCAGATTAAACAGCTGAAATCCTATGTGAATCAATTATGGGACACCAACAGGAATCTAAAGGAGAAGGAGAAGACAATTCACAAGCTGGCATACTATGACAAATTAACGGGTGTCGCAAACCGCAGCTTATTCTATGAAGTCTCCGCCAGTTTACTGGCACAGGCAAAAAGAAATAAAAGCCTGCTGGGTCTGATGTTTTGTGATGTGAATAAATTTAAGTCCATCAATGATACCTATGGCCATGAGTTTGGTGATAAAGTGCTGATTCATGTTGCGAAGCTGTTAGAAAAGGCAGCACGGGAAAACGATATGGTATGCAGGTATGGAGGAGATGAGTTTCTCATTCTTCTGCCGGATATAAAAGAGGTTGACAATTATGATATTGTGGCTTCCAGAATCGAGGAACTGACCAGGGAACCAGCCAGGATCCAGAATATTACAATTCCCCTGTCCATAAGCGGAGGAATCAGTTTTTATCCAATCGACGCAGACGCCATCGACCAGCTGATTGCAAAAGCGGATGCTGCCATGTATGCTGCAAAACAGATGAAGGGAATGGAAACTTATTTTTACCGTATGGATTAAAAGCTGGATTATCCGGTCACATCTCATCTTGCCAGCATATATTATACCGTATATATTTAATCGTGAGGTATAATATGGATCAGTACACAGCTAGACCATCGGATGAAGTACAGGTAGGTTATGTGCGCGTCATGCACACAGTACCTAATGCACCAAATGTTGACATATACGTGGATGATGAGATGATTATCGAAAATCTTGCCTACGGGGATTTTACTGATTACTTACCGGTGCAGGAAGGAACCTATAAGGTTTCTGTCTATGTATCCGGATCCCAGGACACTCCTGTCGTTGAAAACATGCTGCCGGTAGAACAAAACGAGATGCTCACAGTAGCGGCAGTGGGAACCCCTGATAACATCGGACTGCTATCCATTACCGATGCCAATGGAGATATGATCCAGGGAAAAGCTATGGTTCGTTTTATCCATCTCTCTCCGGATGCACCCGCAGTTGATATAACACTTTCTGACGGAACTGTTATATTCCCCAATGTTGCATTTAACCAGATTACCCCCTATATCGCAGCAGATCCCACAAATTTAACCTTGCAGGTCAGGCCGGCCGGGTCAACAGACGTTGTATTAGAAATACCCGATGTTCCCTTAAGTGAGGATTATTTCAATACGATTTATGCAGTAGGACTTCTGCAGGGAAATCCACCGCTGGAGGTTCTCTTGACAACGGATGAAGTTTAGGGTATAACATAATATTAGCAGGAGAAAAACAGATAGCTCTTTATAAAGGAGTTATCTGTTTTTTTAAAATAGGAATGAAGAACCAGGAGATGATAAAATGATTAGAGAATTTAAGGAAAACGATTTAAACCGGATTATGGAGCTATGGCTGGATACCAATATACAGGCGCATGATTTCATTTATAAAAGCTATTGGCAGGACCATTTCCAGGAAGTAAAGGAGATACTGCCGGGTGCTATTGTTTCCGTATATGAAGACAATGGAGTCATACAGGGATTTATTGGTTTGATGGACAGTTACATTGCCGGAATTTTTATTTCAAAAGACCAGCAGTCCAGAGGAATCGGAAGCCAGCTTCTGAATCATGTGAAAAAAAATCACAGACAATTATCCTTAAAGGTCTATGAAAAGAACAAGCGGGCGGTGGATTTCTATCTGAGAGAAGGGTTTCTTGTGACTGATAAACAGGAGGATAAGGAAACCGGAGAAGTGGAATACGAGATGGCATGGAGCCGGAAGTGAGCTAGAATGATCTTCCCGTATACAAAACTAAGGGAAACTGGTATGATAATAAAGACAAATCAGACACGAAATGAATGGCACAAAGGATTCGAAAAAGATTATGAAGCAATTAACCATAGGAATACTGGCTCATGTAGATGCAGGTAAGACCACGCTGTCAGAAGGTATCCTTTATGTAAGCGGAAAGATCGGTAAGCCAGGAAGAGTTGATAATAAAAATACATTTTTAGATACCTACGAGCTGGAAAAAGCGAGAGGAATCACCATATTTTCCAAGCAGGCAGTATTTGATATGGGAGGAATTAAAACCACCCTTTTAGATACTCCCGGACATGTGGATTTCAGTGCGGAGATGGAACGGACACTCCGTGTTCTTGACTATGCCATATTGGTAATCAGCGGTGCGGACGGGGTACAGGGACATACCAGAACCTTATGGCGTCTATTGTCCATGTACCAGATCCCTGTTTACGTTTTTATTAATAAAATGGATCAGCCGGCTGCCGATAAGGACAGGTTGATGAGCGAGGTTAAAAAACAGCTTCATGACAGCTGTATTGATTTTTCCCTGGCTGGTACAGATAGTTTTTATGATCAGCTTGCCATGTGCAGTGAAAGCATGATGGATGAGTATCTGGAGACCGGTGCAGTTAGCGGGGACCAGATCAGGCAGGGAATTAAAAACCGAACCGTCTTTCCCTGCTTTTTGGGCTCTGCGCTTAAATTACAAGGGATAGAAGCGCTTCTTGCAGGAATCAGCCAATACGCCATTATACCAGAGTATTCCGGTGAATTTGGTGCAAAGATCTTTAAAATAACCAGAGATGATCAGGGAAACCGGCTGACCCACTTAAAACTCACTGGTGGAACTCTCAGTGTGAAAAACACCCTGACCAATGGAACCTGGGAGGAAAAAGTCAACCAGATCCGTATTTATTCCGGGGAAAAATACGAGACAGTGAATGAGATTTCTCCAGGCTGTATCTGCGCAGTGACCGGTCTTAGCCAGACAAGACCGGGGGAGGGACTTGGATTTGAAGAAGTTTATGAGTCGCCGGTATTAGAGCCGGTCCTGTCTTATCAGATTGCCCTGCCAGAAGGCTGCAATCCAAGGCAGATGATTCCCAGGCTTCGCCAGCTGGAAGAAGAGGAGCCGGAGCTTCATATTGTATGGGATGAGCACTTGCAGGAGATTCAGGCGCAGATCATGGGTGAGATACAGATTGAGATCTTAAAGAGCCTGATCTCAGACCGGTTTGGAGTGGAGGTATCTTTTGATACGGGAAGAATTGTGTACAAAGAGACCATTGACAGTCCGGCGGAAGGCGTGGGGCATTTTGAACCGTTGAGGCACTATGCAGAGGTACATCTTTTATTAGAACCAGGGGAGCCAGGCAGCGGTCTGGAATTTTGCTCTGCCTGCAGTGAGGAACTTCTGGGTAAAAATTATCAGAGGCTTGTACTGACCCATCTGGAGGAGAAAAGTCACAAAGGAGTGCTGACCGGATCTGCAATTACAGATATGAGAATCACCCTTGTGTCTGGGAAAGCCCACCAGAAGCATACAGAAGGCGGGGATTTCCGGGAAGCAACATACCGGGCGGTGCGTCAGGGCTTAAAAGAGGCACAGTCGGTATTATTGGAGCCCTATTATGGTTTTACACTTGAACTGCCTGAAAATCTGGTTGGAAGAGCAATGACAGATATTGAAAAGATGTGGGGAACCTGCGAGATATCCCATACAGACGGAGCGGCTGCAGTTCTTACCGGCAGTGCGCCGGTGTCCGCCATGAGAAATTACCAGAAAGAGGTATCCGCATATTCTAAAGGTATGGGAAGGCTGTTTTGTACCTTAAAAGGTTATGAGCCATGCCATAATCCGGAATTTGTAATTCGGGAGTCCGGCTACGATTCGGAAAGTGATCTGGACAATCCTGCAGGATCCGTATTCTGTTCACACGGTGCCGGGTTTGTGGTTCCCTGGGATCAGGTGAAAAAACACATGCATGTGGAGCCTTTCTTAAAAAGTCCCCAGTCAGGAACTGATGAGGAGACAGTGGTGGGTGGATATACCGGCCTGGAAGCCCCCCTTATGAGTCTGGAAGAAATCGACCGGATTATTGAGAGTACCTTTTATGCCAACAGAGGTAAAAGGACAGAATGGAAAAGAAAAAAGCCTGTTTACGAAGTTCGCCGGGATCCCGTTTACCATGATATAAATCAGGCAGAACAAAGGGAAGAATATCTTCTTGTGGACGGTTATAACATCGTATTTGCCTGGCCAGAGCTGGCTGAACTGGCACAGGATAATATGGATGGTGCCAGAATGAAACTTCTGGATCAGCTATGCAATTATCAGGCAATCCGTAAATGTAAGATCATTGCGGTATTTGACGCATACCGGGTAAAGGAGCATCGGGAAGAATTCATCGCCTATCATAATATTCATCTGGTATATACCAGAGAGGCACAGACAGCAGACCATTATATCGAGAGATTTGCCCATGATAACAATAGAAAATACCGGATTACCGTTGCTACCTCCGATGGCTTGCAGCAGATGATCGTAAGAGGAGCGGGATGCGCTTTGTTATCTGCCAGAGAGTTAAAGATAGAGATGGAAGCAGCAAACAAAAGGGTGACTGGAGAATTTCAGGATTCCAGACCAAAAAACCGTAATTTTCTTCTGGATTCTCTGTCAGATGAGGCAAAGGAACAGTTAAAAGACGTGAACAGTAAAGAATGATAAGATTATAGACAGGAGCGGTCCTTTCTGCGGATTTTAATGAAAACGCAGGAAGGACCGAAGCATGTTACTTGTATCGCCCGCTGGATGAAATGGATAATTCGTATTGATCTCCCAGGATGCATATATCATCGGAAAAGATGGGTTTGTCATCCCTGTAGCAGATCCGCTGAATACACAAAAGAGCAGTTCCAGGCTGTACCGCCAGCATCTCAGATTCGGCAAAATCAGCAGATTTAGCGAAGATCTTATCAGCGGCTGACTCGATCTCCAGGTGATATTGCTCCTCCAGAAATGCATACAGACCGTTGAATTTGTTTGTAAACTGCTCAATATTGGGAACCAGAGCATAGGGGATGTAATCTTTTATGATGCATATGGGTTTTTCATTAATCAGTTGGATCCTCTGTATTCGGGCGATGGGGTTTCCCAGGGGCTGATTAAGTTCTTTTCCCAACTTTTCGGTGGCGTAAATAATGTCAATATACATGCTTTTGGTACGGACATCAAATCCCTTCTTGCGGAGACATTCTGTAACTGAGGTGACTTTGTTTAACGATTGAGTAGCTCTGGAATCCAGTACAATCGTACCTCTTCCCTGCCTGATTTCAACAAGACCTTCTTCCTTCAGAAGTTCCATAGCAGTTCGGACTGTGGTACGGCTTACTTTATATAACTTTTCAAGCTCCGGTTCTGTTGGAAGGAATTCTGAAACAGGATAGGTTCCGTCTTTAATTTTCATTTTTATTGAATCATGAACGACCATATAAGCAGGAACTTTCCCCATTGTTAATTATTATGAAAATCAATGGATAGTGATTGATTTTCATCCTCCTTTCTTATTACATATTCATTAACTGACAATCATTATATCATAAGTTTCTTTTATAGCAAATAAATGTAAAAAATATAGCTTATTAATTTATATTTATTGAATAGTAAGTATTAAATAATAATTTTAAGGAGAATTCATGTGTATCAATGAGAAAAGAAAAAATGATGACTGGCTCCATGCAAAGCCGGCGGTCTCAGTGACAATTGCATGGAGTAAGTTCAGTCACTGAATTGATGCCGGTTTTGCCTTCTGATCCAATAAAACACGAGGAAGCCAGCATGAAATATGTAAATGCGAAGACAATTCTGCCAGACAAGCTGGTCAGAGAATTGCAGCAATATATTCAGGGTGAGTATGTTTATATACCCGCTCTTAATGAACAGAGAAAGCAGTGGGGAGAAAAGAGCGGATACCGGGAGGAATTAAAACAGAGAAATAACCGCATCAGAGTCCAGTATTATAATGGAAGTTCCATGGATGTCCTGGCAGATCAATATTGCCTTTCCCTTTCTGCAATCAGAAAAATCATATATCAGTCATAACCGGACGGAGCTGCAGTGGCAGCTCCGTTTTATACAGTATAATACAGAACGATTCTGTGACATTGAAGTTTTTGCCGCAGGCGATACAATAGACTCAAAAGCTTTGCGGGAGGAAATAAGTATGGAACAGGTCATGATCTGTTTTTCCCATACACACGCCGCCCCTAATGCCGCTGTTGAACAGGATTATTATGAAAAGGTCTGTCAGACAGTTCTTAAAGGGGTTAAGAAGGCGTGGGAATCCCTGGTACCTGTTTGCGCCGGGTGGGGAATTGCTGAAAATACGGTAGGAATTAACAGAAGAGGAGTGGGCCTTCCCATTGATCCCCGGATCGGGGTTTTAAAAATATGCGAAGACAGGGGAGAACTAAGGGTATTAATTGTCCGGCTAAGCGCTCACTGCAATGTACTGATGCCTGATAATTACCAGATTTCTCCGGATTATTTCGGAGAGGCAAGGGAAGCTCTGGAACGCAGATATGGCTGTAAGGTAATGCTGGTGCAGGGAGCCTCCGGAGATGTGAGACCCAGATACCGCCAGGAAAATGCCGATTATCTGGAAATTCACCCAGCAGAGGAGCATTTAATGGATATCAGCGCTGCAATGAAAGAGACGTATGCCGCTCAGAGCCAAAAGGCATTAAAGGATATGGCAGAAGATATCTGTGAATCCCTGCAGCCAGTGATAGACCGCATTATTCTAAAACCTGTCTCAAGGATCTCTATGTTTTCCATTAAATCCACCTTTTACGCCGATGTGCCGGAATGGAACCGTGCACGTGAAATCGCAGATGAAGCATGGAAGATGGGGAGAATTGATGGAACAGGCTGGCTGCAGGAAGTGGAGAGACTTTCTATAAATAATGAAAGCAGACAGACAGCCGAAATTGAAATACAGTTTCTCACAGTCAATGACGGCTGCCTAAGTGGTGTACCAAGTGAAATCATGTCAGATATTGCAGTTGAAATCTGGAAAAAGACCAGTAATCCTATGGTGTTTTTCAATGGTTATACAAATGGCTGTACCAGCTATCTCCCGACTGCTGCCGAATATGACAGAGGCGGTTATGAAGTTCTCTGGTCCAATCTTCTTTACTACCAGTATCATGGCCGTGTCATGGCTCTCAACCGGGATTCGGCAGAGCGCCTTGAGGACGAAGTGGCAAAGATATGGAAAGAGTATCAGGTTATTGGGACTTCCGATATTTTCTGACTCTTAAGACAAAATAAACCCCAAACACAAGTGTATATAAAATAACAGATAAAATATAATTTACCCGATAAAGCATCGCTATATCGGAAGAAGGGTTCAGGGCTTCCAGCATACTGGGAACCAAAAGCACCATCAAGTATACGTAAAGGATAGCAAACCAGGGGTAGGAAAGCCGCTGTACATTTTTCCAAACCCTGGGTTTCATTTTTTTTCGAACTGCTTTAAAAGAGGTAACCATTAAAATTATCATAATGGAAAAGAGCGGTATCGTCAGGATTAATGCCAGGATCTGCCGAAGATCCAGCTTGTCTGGTGTGTGGAAAATAGCTGCTATGTAATAGATGCCATAAGCAAAGGAATGTGCTAATGTGATCAGGCAGGCAATGATGGACAGATACCCTCTGATGGGCATCAGCGCCCGAACTATTTTTCCTTTTGGATTTAAGGCACCAATATACATTACAATCACAAATAATGCAGTGGAGAAGGCACCTCTGTAAAAAACGGAAATGATATATTGATAGGTCCATACAGGAAAGACCTCGTATAGATTTAGTTTTGTGTAACATACGATAAAACCGATGACTGCTATGGATAGTATGTAAAATACAGCGGGGTGTTTACGGATAGCATTTTTGAAAAAGAATACAAATAATATGGCTTCCAGTAATGCAATTAAGAAAATCATGTAATGTGCCTTTTAACCTTTCTTGTTAGTAGTTGGATACAGAATGTTGTACAAATGTTAGGCTAAGCTAACCATCACGAACTATATCATAAAAAATGTTAGGGAGTCAAGATTGCTTTGTGGCGTTTTTTTCTCAAAGTTTTGGTTGGGGGGAGTTAATGATAATTATTTGCTTTTAGGGGAAGTAAGATTCATGATGTGGTTATTTTATTGGTAGATTTATAGATGCAGTGGATAGATGATAAGCGGCGTGTGTGATCAAATTTATGGAAAATTTAATAGATAAATTTTAAGATTGAAAGATGTACAAAATAAAAAAAGATATATGATTATTGGAAATTCGAATCATAAATTAACATTATTTAATTGTATTATTTTTCAATTTGTCATAAAATAGTAATAAGTTTTTTAACAGTTTATCTGGAAATAACTTTGATGCTATGATGTTACATTTTTATACTGCTTCACGTCACAATTGAATGCCGCATAACTGAATTCCATAATCGTTTGAAATATTCTAATGAAATGCTAAGAGGTATTTGAATGAAACGATTGAAATCCGAACTAAGGAGGAAATAAAAAGTGTGGGTTATTCTATTGGTTCTTGCCATGACTGCGGTTATAATGCTGATACTTCCTCCGGGAAGTGGAAAGCCCAAACCGTATCCAGATGATGACGAGACTCCTGTTGCAGGAAGTATCTCCGAAAAAACATGGGTTGATATAAATGGTTTTCAGCAGGGGATGATTCTGAAAGGAAAACACACCACAAATCCCGTACTGCTGTTTTTATCCGGGGGACCGGGTATTCCGGACTACTTTCTGACCACGGGAACAGACACTGGACTGGAGGATATTTTCACTGTATGCTATTGGGATTATCGTGCAACTGCGCTATCTTATTCGTCTGAATGCAAAGAGAGGGACTGCACTACCGGGCAGTTTGTGCAGGATGCTGTTGCCGTAACGGACTACTTGCGTGAGCGCTTTGGGCAGGAAAAAATCTATCTGATGGGACATTCCTTCGGTACTTATATTGGTCTGCTGACCGTGCAAACCGCACCAGAAAAATATCATGCCTACATTGCCATGAGCCAAATTGCCAATCAGCCACAGTCTGAGCTGGCAGCATACAACACCATTAAGACGAAATATGCCATACAGGGCAATCAGACAATGGTGCAAAAGCTGGAGAACTACCAGACCGATATAGCGGATACGGCATGGTTGCGGAGCTGGTTTGCAGCACCGGTACGTGATTATGCCATGAAGAGTATTATAACCAGATCAAAGCGCCGTTGAAGGGATTTTATACATTTGAACATTCTGCCCACAGCCCGCTGTTTGAAGAACCGGACAGGTTCTGTATCGATGTCAGATGCAGAATAATTTATGCGTTGTATAATGAGTAAATGGAAAGTTAATATAACTTCCCAGTATGTGGGGTGTAAAAATGATCCAAGGGATTGCTATTTTCGGATTGAATGGAGGCGGGAAGTCGACTCTGACGCATGCGTTAGCAAAACAAATAGGTTATTTTGAGATGGATGTGGAAGATTATTATTTTCCTGAGCAAAGAGAATCAAGAAAATGGGCTTTAGAAAATAACAGTGTAATTAATACTGAGCATTCAGGCAAACTTCCTTTTTCTAACCCTAGAACAAAGAGTGAGGTACAAACTGCAATTATGGAGGATATAAAGACTCATCCCAGGTTTATTTTTTCTGGAGTTATGCTGAATTGGTGTGATGAAATTCTTTCTCGTATTGACATTGCTTTTTGGGTTCAAACACCTCTTGAAGAAAGATTGAAGAGAATTCAAACAAGGGAAGAAAAAAGGTTCGGAGCAAGAGTTCTTGATAGTGGTGATATGTTTGCACAACAGATGGAATTCCTTAAAGTAATAAAAAATCGCGATTCAAAAGTAGTTGAAGAAAGTGCAATGAAACTTAGTTGTCCTTTCATTGTAATTGATGGATCATTATCTGTAATACACAATCTTGAGAAAATCATTGAGATTATTTAAATACCAGAAAGGACAGTGATAATGGAGATTAAGCTTGTCTGGTGATTAAAAGAAAAAAGTTTTAAATTATATTAGGCATAGATTAAATGTTTATTTGATGAATTAAGGGGGAAATGTTTATGGAAAATTTAGACAATATAGCGACAAACAGTGATGGAGCTAGTCAAGAAGAGCTTGAAATAGCAGGTATTGGAATGAGGATTTGCGCATTTATAATTGACCATGTTATTATAGTTGCGGCTTTAATGTGTCCATCAATATTATTTTTGTTAAGCCACATTCAAAGTGACCCTGGCAAAGCATGGACTATGTCTCCTGTATTAATGTTGATGGCATTTTTAGTTTATTTTCTAAAAGATATTATTAATGGGGCAAGCCTGGGAAAGCGCGCATTGGGATTGACAGTAAGGAGCAGTTTGGATACATCCAAAGTACCATCTGTTTCAAAGCTTCTTTTAAGGAATATACTTACGTTTGTATGGCCGATTGAATTTCTCGTTCTTATATGCGGTGCGAATAAAACGAAACTAGGCGACCAAATGATGGGTACAAATGTTTACAGGGTGTCTAAGAACCCCCCAATAGTTATTATTATTGTCTCAGGGATTTTGGTAATTGCAACTTTTGTGACTTCGCTTTTCTTTGGAATATCATCAATAATTAAAAATGACGAATCTTATAAAATGGCAATAAACCACATCGAAGCAAGCCCAGAAGTTACTAATATAGTCGGAGACATTGAAGGTTATGGCTATATGCCGAATGGAAGTCTTAATTATTCCGGTGGCTACGGGAAAGCGTTTTACTCGATTAAAGTTATAGGCAGTAAGAAGACTGCTCATGTTCATATAGAAATGGAAAAGAAAGTTAATGAAGATTGGGAAATAGGTCGATGTTATTTTAAAAAGAATAGTTAATAATATATGGAGATTGACTCAAAGGATTCCGGTTTGTAGAGATTTTGAACTACCCATTATATTTATGAAGTAAAGCCTAGCACATAAGCAAATTCCAATTGAACAAAATCGCTGCGCGATGGCTGCCCAAGGCTATGGTGCAGCGATTCTTTTATCTCTAAATAGAAAAACAGTGGAAAGCAAGTCCTAATAGTAGTATTGTTAAATCACCACAAAATAACAATCAAACAGGATCGACCTTCCCACTGCATATGAAAAGAATACCATCCTTGTGCTTTAGTGACAAGCACTTTTATCTTGCAAATGCACCTCCATAAAAGGTTGTTTCTATGTAACTATAGTTCAACTTTTATGGAGGTCTTTTGTGTATAATGAATATTTATTAAAATTGGAGGAAGCTGGTGAAATCCGCAACCTCAAAGAACGTTCAATCAATTGCTACAAGAACTATGTTTCTTATTTCCTCAACTATGTAAAGAAGAATCCGGAGGAACTTATCTGTCAAGATGTCAGAGAGTTTCTTCTTGCCAAGAAAAAAGAAGGCTTAAAGTCTACCACTCTGAATCTTTATAATTCAGCCATCCGTTTCTTTTATCGAAATGTACTGCATATCCTCTGGGATGATACTACAGTTCCCCGTATGATTATTGACCATAAACTCCCGACTGTGCTCACCCGCGAAGAGGTTGACCAGTTACTTGATGCTACAGATAATCTAAAATACAAAGCAATGTTTGCTACTATGTATTCTTCCGGAATGCGTGTTTCTGAGGTAATTCATCTTCATTATGACGATATTTCACGGACAAACATGCAGATTCATGTCCGTGATACAAAAAACCGCATGGATCGTTATACCATTCTGTCTAAAAGAAACCTGGAGATTCTAACTGAATACTGGTTTAGAAAGGGAAAGCCTAGAGGGATTTTGTTTCCTAATAAGTTCACAGGAGAGTATCTTACGGTCAGTACACTGGAACAGGTTATTCGCCGTTCGGCTAAAAAAGCAGAACTTTCTGCTGGTACGACACCTCATTGTCTTCGTCACAGTTTCGCAACACATCTGATGGAAGCAGGTGTTGATACCAGAAATATCCAGGTACTTCTTGGACACAGGGATCCAAAGTCTACAGAAGTATATCTTCACACCAGCAACAAATCTCTTATGGGCATTCAGAGTCCTTTCGACAGGAAGGAGGATGAAGCGGATGAGTGATGTTACTGTACAAGATATCTTCTATCGATTTTATCCGAGATACCTTGAAAAATATACACCTTCTACCATGCAATCAAAAACAGCTACCTGTATCATGAACTGCAAAACTGGAGCATATGGTGTCAACGCAAATGTCTGTGAAGACTGCGGTTGTATTCAGGTTCATTATAATTCCTGCCGTAATCGGTGTTGTCCCATGTGTCAGGCTCTTCCTAAAGAAAAGTGGATGGATCTGCGTCGGGAGGATGTTCTGGATGCACCTTACTTCCATGTAGTATTTACGGTTCCGGATGAACTCAATCCGCTTATCTACAGTAATCAGAAGTTGCTTTATGATGCACTTTATCATGCTGCATCCGAAACTCTGGATGAGCTTTCTATGGATTCAAAACATCTCGGTGCAAAAATCGGATACATCTGTATTCTTCATACCTGGGGCTCTGAAATGAATTACCATCCACACATCCATACAATCGTGCTCGGTGGTGGACTTGATGCTAAGAACCATTGGAAAGATAAGGGTGACAGTTTTTTCCTTCCTGTACAGGTCATTTCCAAAAAGTTCCGTGGAAAGTACATGGACCAACTTAAAAATCTCTGGAAGAATAACAAGCTCAAATTTCATGGAAGTTCTGAGAAATATCGTAATAATTACGTTTTTCAGAAACTGGTAAATAGCTGCTATGCAAAGGAATGGATTCCTCATTGTAAAAAAACGTTCAACGGAGCACAGTCAGTCATTAAATATCTTGGTAAGTACACACACCGCATTGCTATCAGTAACCATCGGATTGTAAGTATGGATGAGAACACTGTCACTTTCTCCGTGAAGGATTATCACGATGAGGGAAAGTGGAAAACGCTTACTTTACCAGGCATCGAATTTATTCGACGTTTCTTGATGCATGTGCCACCAAAACGTTTTGTAAGAATTCGTCACTATGGTTTACTTTCCTCCCGTAACAAAGGGAAGAATATCACTTTGTGCCGTAATCTATTGGGATGTCAGAAATACATATCTGTTCTCAGAGATATGACCGGACCTGAAATGCTGAAATACCTTTGGAAAGTGGATGTCTGCCTTTGTAAATCATGCGGTGGTCATGTGATTCCTCATCAACGTATCCTGCCGATGCGGAATTAAATAGCATAATTGAATACCTTTTTTAGCTTCTTTCCAAGAGGCTTATTTGTCATGCTAAAAAAAGTTACAGCAAGAAGAAAGTCTTTGAAAACAAGATAAACTATGCTACTATAAGAGAAAAGAACAAAGATTGAAAGTCCATAGATACCGGCTAAAGGGACGCTCACTTTGTTCAATTAGGCCAAATCGAAAATGGTGTAAACGAAGGGGCAGTTCACTGGAAAGCCAAAACTGCTTTTTCGTTTACCCCATCATCGATTCTAACCTAAAGAATTTGCCAAGCAGATAATTTTTGAAGGAGGCGACCGTAGAATAAACATGAAGAACAGAATCTATATCTCAATCGACTTAAAATCTTTCTACGCTTCGGTCGAATGTATTGAACGAGGACTTGATCCGCTGACTACTAACCTTGTAGTCGCTGACGCAAGCCGCACCGAAAAAACCATTTGTCTAGCCGTCTCTCCCTCTCTCAAGGCATACGGTATTTCCGGTAGGGCAAGGCTTTTTGAGGTCGTGCAGAAGGTCAGGGAAGCAAATGAGGAACGGCTGCGTAAAGCGCCAGGACGAGCCTTTTCTGGCGTTTCCTACAACGATACTGAATTGAAATCCTCGCCGGGTCTCTCATTAGACTACATTGCTGCTCCACCGAAGATGGCGTATTATATAGACTACAGCACACAGATTTATAATATCTATTTGAAGTACATCGCGCCCGAAGATATTCATGTCTACTCCATCGACGAGGTATTCCTTGACGCCACCGATTATCTGAACACCTACAATCTTTCAGCCCGTGAGCTTACCACGAAAATGATTCTGGATGTATTTAAAACAACCGGCATTACAGCAACGGCGGGAATTGGTACAAATCTGTACCTTAGCAAGATCGCTATGGATATTCAGGCAAAGCACATAGCTGCTGATAACAACGGTATGCGGATCGCCGAGCTGGACGAAATGAGCTACCGTCGCTCCCTGTGGTCACATCGGCCTCTAACAGACTTTTGGCGCGTCGGAAAAGGATATACCAAGAAACTGGAGACACATGGTCTCTTTACAATCATCAATCCCCATTGATGAAATAATTAGCATAGATGGGCAGATATTCGAAACTATGTGTGATGAATAACGATAAATATAAATTTAAAACGCATAATATTTGTAGAATAAGAGGTGAAAATTATGTTTGAGTTTAAAATTACTTTAGATGATGAGGATTATTTACTATTTAATCAATATCATTTATTAAATAGTCCTTCTGGTAAAAAAACTTTGATGTCCTTTAGATTTATTATTCCATTCTTTTGTTTTATGGTCATTGTTATATTTTGTATTGCGGGCTCTGATTTCGAACTAATTTTGATTGAAGCTATAGTGATGGCGATTATTTCTATTTTATGGATTGGCTACAGCAAAAAAAAGATTCTAAAATCCATGAATAAAAGAATTATAAAAATGAAAAAAGAAGGTAGGCTCCCTTATAGCAACGAGGCCATCTTAAAGTTTGATGATGAGAAGATACATGAAATTGCACCAAATACTGAAAATATAACGAAGTATTCATTGATTGAAAAAATTGCTGTAACAGAAAAAGCTATTTATATTTATATTAGTTCTGTACAGGCATATATTCTTCCAGTAACCGCTTTTTCAGCAGAAATAGAAAAACTAAAATTCTTGGAATTTATCAATATGAAGGTTGATATTTTAAGAGATACAAAAAAACAAACTGATGGTTAATGTAGCTTCCCATTATATTTATGAGATGAACCCAGTACACAACTTTGAATTTATTGGTAGTCTTTATCTGCTGATTACTTATATTAAGCGAGGTGAGTAACATAGTAAATTTAAGAAATGAAATAACAGATGCAATTTTTGTTATAAACGTAGATGGTTATATCGGAGATAGTGTAAAAAAGGAAATAGAATATGCTAAGCAAAAAGGAAAAGAAATAATTTATTTAGAAAGTGCTGTTAAATAATAATCTGGTTATATGCCGCTACAGTCTTATTATAAAAAATTTAGATAACATTTAAATTATAAGAGGTATGACAACTATGACAGTTAATGATGTAAAAGAAAAGCTCTCAAAAAAAGCTATCATTTTTAAAACTGGAGGGAAAAGACCAACTAATGAATTACTTGAAAGCTGGATTGGCAGTGTACGTTGGCAGCATAAAAATGAAAGTTTGCCCACAGATAATAGAGAAAACAATATGATTCCCATTGCAACTATTTTTTTAAAGAACTTGCCTTTATTACCGGTAGAATTAGCTGGGATCGAGCTTGTCACAATCTTTATGTCAGAAGATGTTTGGGATAACCTTATATCAGAAGATTTGAGTCCATGGTTTTGCATTCGTACATATCGTTCATTAGATAAGTTAGTTCATTGTAATTATCAAACTGATATGATAAAACCGTTTCCACTTACGCCTCATTTGGTGGAAAATGATTTTCCATGCTGGGATGGTGGTGGTATTCCTGAAGAAATTGAAGATATAATACTTCAATTAGAGGCAGCCGAAGGAATTGATTATTTTGACGATATATGCGAAGAAATATATGCTAGGCACAAAGTTGGTGGTTACCCTGCATTTTGCCAGTCTGGTTTTTCCTTTGGGAATGAGTATGAATTTGTTATGCAAATCTCGTCAGATGAGAAAGCTTTGTTTAATATTGTAGATAGTGGAAATTTTTATTTCTTCTACAACTCTCAGAAGTCTGATTGGAAAGTATATTGTGATTTCTATTGAAGTTTGGGGTAATAGATGAAAAAAGTTTGAATTTGCAGAGGTATTAAATAATGGTAGGAATATATGATTGGTTCGGATATGACGTATCTATTAAAGACAGATACAAACTTATAAAAGAGGCTGGTTTTGACACTGTAATGCTATGGTGGAGCGAGGGGTTCAATAGAGGGAAGGATTATAAAAACAGCGTGCAATATGCTTTAGATGCAGGATTATTTATAGAAAATATACATACACCAGTACAGGATCAGAATAATTTTTCATTGGATAATCAGGATGGAGAACGTGTAATTCAGTGTTATCTACAATGTATTAAAGACTGTTCAGAATTCAATATACCCACAATGGTTATACATTTACCAAATGATAAGTATCCAATAAATAAATTAGGTATGAAACGAATTGAAAGAATAACAAATCAGGCAGAAGAGTTCAATGTGAATGTTGCCTTTGAAAATCTGGAAAATATTCATAATCTGACTCTTGTTTTAAACCATGCCAATTCTAAGAAAATAGGCTTTTGCTACGACTGCTGTCATCATGCAAATTATGCTATTGCAGATGATCTATTAGGAAAATATGGTGGACGTTTAATGGCAATGCATTTGCATGATAATGGCGGGCAGAGAAATCAACATCAATTACCTTTTAGCGGGAATGTAAACTGGTTAATGGTCATGCAAAAAATAGTACTTACAGGTTATAAAGGTGCAACCACATTAGAACCGATGAATTGGGGATATGAAAATTTATCAATTCAGGAATTTCTTAACAGTGCATATAATAAGGCGAAAGAATTGGATAACTGGCGTGATGGTTTATATAATTAGCTGAGGGGTAAAAGTATGATTATACTAATTGGTGGGAGCACACATACTGGAAAAACGTTATTAGCACAGAAATTAATTGAGAAATATCATTATCCATGTATGTCCCTTGATCATCTGAAAATGGGACTGATTCGAAGTGGTCTAACAGATCTTACGCCAGATGACGACGATAAATTGACTGGTTTGCTGTGGCCAATAGTAAAAGAAATGGTTAAAACTGCAATAGAGAATAGCCAGAATATGATAATCGAAGGTTGCTATTTCCCATATGATTGGAAAACCTATTTTGAACTGGAGTATTTAAAACATATTAAATTCATATGTTTAGTAATGTCTTTAAAATATATTAATGAACATTTTGATAATATAAAAAAATATGCTGGTATAATTGAAGAACGGAAAGAAGATAGTTATTGCAAAAAAGAATTATTATTAAGGGACAATCAAATCAGTTTAGATATGTGCAAAAAATATGATTGTGAATATATCTTAATTGATGATGAATATAGAATTGATATTAATTTCGATATAATATAAGTAGATGGAAAAGTCCCAGTCTGCAAAACAGGAAAGTGAAATTATTTATTTGTTAAATTACAGGAACTTCAGGAGAGAAAATAATGATACGAGCAGTTATTTTTGATATGTTTGAAACGTTAATTACGCACTATAACAGCCCTCTGTATTTTGGAGCGCATATGGCGGAGGATGCAGGAATTCCAGAAGATAAACTTCAGTCAATCTGGCGTCCTTCGGAAGAGGAACGAACGATAGGAAAGTTAACATTGGAGGAGGTATTGGAAAAAATACTTAGAGAAAATCAATGTTATTCCGAAGTACTACTAAAGAGAATTGTGGAGAAACGCATAGCGGCAAAGGAAGCGTGTTTCAAACATTTGCATTCTGAGATCATACCAATGCTTTCAGCGCTGAAAAAAGAGGGATTTTTAATTGGACTAATAAGTAATTGTTTTTCTGAAGAAGCCTGGGTCATACGAAGAAGTGAATTATTTTCATATTTTAATGCGGTTTATCTTTCTTACGAGCAGGGGATTCAAAAACCAGATGAGGAGATTTTTAAAAGATGTATGGCTGACTTAACTGTGAAGCCCGAGGAATGTATATATGTGGGAGACGGAGGCAGCGAAGAGTTGGAAACCGCCAGAAAACTAGGGATGAAAGCAGTTCAGGCAGTTTGGTATTTGCAGGAAGGAACAAGACAGCCTGCAAAGCGTAAACAAGACTTTCTGCATTTGGAAACACCGCTTGATATATTGAACTATGTGGATATGTAGAACAGATATAATATAATAAATCAGAAATTGAGGAGGGATTCTTTTGAATTTAATATTAAAAAAATGGGACATAGCCGATAAAAATGCTCTAATTAAAATATGTAATGAAGCAGACAGACAATACATATCAAACAGATTACCATTTCCATATACGGAAAGTGATGCTCAATGGTGGCTTAATATGGTCCAAGAAAAAGAAGGAAAAGATGGGATATTCAGAGCCATCATTATGAATGGGGAATGCGTAGGTAATATAACAGTTGAAAAAAAGAATGATGTGCAGTGTAAGGATGCAGAGATCGGATATTTATTATTAACAAACAAGTGGTCACAGGGTATCATGACAGAGGCTGTAAGACAAATTTGCTTAATTGCATTTAAGGAATTAAATATTATAAGAATCACCGGACTCGTCTATAAGCCTAATATAGCTTCCCAAAGAGTGCTGGAAAAAAATGATTTTATTTTGGAGGGCATTATGAGAAATGCTGTCTATAAAAATGATAATATATATGATATGTGTATATATGGAAAATGTTTATAATTAAATAGTAAAGGGTGATTATGCCAGAAAAGCATATCACCCCATTTAAACTATTTCGTATCATTCCAATAATAATTAAAATTGTTGTCAAAATCAATTTTGCCGCTGCCATCTATTTTTAATGTGCAGAAATCCCCGGTAAAATCACTGCTTCCTGTAAAATAAATACGCCCAAACTTTCCGGGAACTTTAAGTAAAGCTTCAATTCTTTCTGTAGCTACAGATGTGGCACATGTGATAACAGAATATCTGGGCGCTATTTCTGCTAGTAAATTTTCAGGTGTACTGCCTTTGTATCCATGATGAGCAATTTTTACAATATCAGAGTTGATTGGATAGGTACCTGCTTCGGAAGCCAGGTTTTTCCCTCCGGTTGTACCCAGATCGCCAAGAAAAAGCATTTTAATATCAGATGCTGTTGTTAATCTGAACACTAAAGAATCATTATTCACATTTCCATTTATCTTATCATTGGCGGTTGAGGAATTAAGATAAGAACCGACTCTGTTTTTAAAAACTAAATTGGTATTTCCGAAATAGAATTTTGTATTTCCACGGGAACGGTTTGGAGAAATCCAGTTACCTCCATTCTGATAAATATCGGTGGCTGCAGCATATATGGTATTAGGGCTATCGGTGGAGGTGAAATTAAAAGTTTTTGTGCCGTTCTTTAAGCTGATCATTGTATTGACAAAATTCACATAATTTCTGTATACACTGGTCTTCTGGGTATTCGTATCATCCTGATACCTTTTTAACCTTTCTAAAACTGTTAAATCATAAAAGCGTGCATAAACAGTATCCACATTATAGTCAATACTTTGAATTATTTCATTAATTCCGCCCATATGGTCGCTGTCATAATGAGTGATGATAACAGAGTCCAAATGAGATATCTGTTTTTCCTGAATTACAGCTTTTACTGTACCGGCATCAGAATATCTGCCTGTATCCACCAGGATGTATTTTCCGTTTTGTTCCAAAATAATACTATCCGCATCCCCCACTTTGATAAAATGGGCAAAAAAAGATGCGGTATCAGTAACATAGACATTTAATGATGATATCATAATTTTACTCCTATATAAATCAGCCAATCTAATATTGCTATAAAGTCTGCCGGCTGTGGTTTTGTTAATTAGAAATTTGTTAAATGGACATCTTCTATTTAGTAACATGATTATTATATGCTATATTTTGGGGATGATGAATAGTTGCAGTTTAACGTATCAAATAAGGAGGTTTGAAAATGCAATTTTTAATTGATGGTCAAGCATATAACTATGTCAATAATGCTCTCAAAAATGAAGATACAAGAAAAAATTATTTTCAGCTTGCAAAACAAATTTATGGATTGAAATTTGATAAATGGTATCAATCTGGTTATTGGGATGACCATTTTATCCCATATTTGATTGAGCATGATGATATTGCAGTATCTAGTGTGGCGGTATGTATTAATGATATTTGCTGGAACGGTAAACAAAAGAGATATGTACACAGGAAGAGAATACTCACTTATTTGTACTAAAGGGGAAGGAAAATATTATTAAAGATAATAAGGTGATATTTCCCATGCTGTCCCGTGCTTAAAAATTGTTTATCAGATATAATCAGGAGGTATCATGACAATACAGGAAAAGGTTCAATGGGCCATTAAGCAGTGGAATTTGAAAAACACTATTGTCATATATGAGAGAAATAATAAAGCGGTATATGCGTCTGAGTCGGTTGAATGGGGAAGTGTGATACTGAAAGTGAATACGGACGAGGCTGAACTGACCGGCGAATTTAATATGTTGAAAGAGATGCATGGTAATAGATGCTGTAAAGTGTATGGATATGATGCGAAGCAAGGAGTATTAATTGAGGAACGTATTATACCAGGCACTACACTCAGATGTGAAGAAAATATGGTGGTTCGTGTGAATCAGTTTTTTGGATTATTTTCAAAAATCCATAAAATCATAGATCATGTTTATAGTCCCATAACATATTTAGATTGGTTCAAGAATGCTGATGCCTTCTGTATGAGTCATAAACCAGATGAATCAATAATAAATAATATGCATAAAGCATATGGTATGGGAGAAGAGTTGTTTTACAAATATAATGACAGAGTATTGCTGCATGGTGATTTACATCATGATAATATAATTCTGAATGATGAAGGAATATATTGTATAATAGATCCTAAAGGTGTTATTGGTCCAGAGATATTTGACATTCCCAGATATATTCTAAATGAAATGGATTTTGTATCGGATGAAGAAAGTAAAAAACATATCTTTCAGGTTGCAGAAATGATAAGTCATGAGACAAAGTATCCATTTACTGATATAATAAAGCTGTTTTTTATGGAAGTAATGTTGGGGAATGTTTGGTGTATCGAGGACGGAGAGAAGCCTGATATGCATCAAATAAAAATAGCAACAGAACTGGTAAATGATTTATAAACCGACGTGGAAAACAGTGAACTTAGGGGGAGAAAACATGGGATTTGGTATTGGAGTGTATGTGAAAAACAGCGCAGAGGCGGTTGAACTGTATCAACAGGTATTTGGATTAGAATTGGGGTATCATGTCAAAAATCCAGATGGTTCTTTTTATCATTCCGAGCTTTGTAAAAATGGGGAATGCTTTTTATCTGTAGTAGAAACATCAAAGGATAATGCAGATGGGGGTATCGTACAGTTAGGTCACGAATTTAATAGTAAAGAGGAAGTAAAACGTGCTTATGATTTGCTTAAAGAGGGCGGAAGAATTGATGTGCCAATAGGGGAACTGCCATGGAGCTCCTGTGCGGCTTCAATAGTTGATAGATTTGGTGTATGCTGGTATTTGTATTCAGACTCTCATCGTCCACCTGAGAATTATGATTACTGGGATGAGAAGGCTGGTGATATATAATATGACAATATTTATATTTTTGATTTTGCATGATATTGGTATAGCGAAGGGATGATATGCTTAAGTATGCATTGTCTAACTAATTGAAGGGAATTTACGTTAGTTGCCAGAAGGGGATGGAACGATGAATATAATTGAAACAGAGCAGTTAATATTAAGAGAACTGACTATGGATGATTTGGAGGCATGGTATCAGATATTATCCGATCAGGAAACCATGCAATACTATACAAGTGCATTTGACAAGAATCAAACCAGAAAATGGATTGATTGGAGTCTTGCTAACTATAACAAATATGGCTTTGGATTGTGGGCAGTTATTTTAAAGAAGTCAGATGAGTTTATTGGAGATTGCGGTATCACCATGCAGAATATCTACGGTGATGGAAATTTGTTGCCTGAAATAGGCTATCATATCAATAAACGATTCTGGAATAATGGATATGCATCTCAGGCGGCAAAAGCTTGTTTGAGATATATTTTTGAGCAAACTGATTTTAATGAGGTTTTCTCATATCAAATGTGGACCAATATTCCATCAAGAAAAGTAGCTGAGAAAATGGGGATGTCATTGCGGAAGGAATATGCGGACGAGAAAAATACAAAGACGAGTGTACATTCCATTACCAGAGCAGAATATGATTCTATTTACAAAGGATAAACATATGAAAATACAAGAAAAATGCATACCATGCGTCGTAAACCAGGCAATCAAGGTTGCTGATATGGTGGGGCTGGAAGATAAAAATGAATTGTTAAGAAACGTTTTTTCATATCTAAGCCAGGTGGATTTTAATTCTTCTTCAACGCCAGAACTGATTGGTGAGATTTTTACCATGTTAAAAAAGGAAACAGGGAACGAAGACCCGTACAAAGAAACCAGAAGGCATTATAATAAAATGTTTCTGGAACAGATTCCTGATTTTGAAGCAGAGATTAATTGCGCTGTTGATCCCTTTTTAGAAGCTGTTAAATATGCAATTATAGGTAATATTATTGATTTTAATCCCATACATAATCTGTCGCTTTCAGATATCGATGCCTGCTTTTTGCGTTTAAAAGAAGAACCGCTGGGAATTAACAATTCAAATCTGCTGAAGCAGGAAATTGTTAATGCGGACAGCATTCTTTATTTAGGAGACAATTGTGGTGAAATCTGTCTTGATAAGATACTACTCAAGAAAATGAAAGAGTTAAACCCTTCATGTCACTTATACTTTGGTACGAGAGGTGAAGCAGTTGTAAATGACTCAGTGGAAGAAGATGCTTACTTCGTTGGTATTGATAAATATGCAACGGTGATAAGTAATGGGGATTCCTCTCTTGGTACTGTTTTATATAAAACCTCAAAGCAGTTTCAGGAGATTTATCAGAATGCAGATATCGTAATTGCAAAAGGTCAGGCAAACTATGAATGTCTAAGCAATGAAGATAAGAACATCTATTTTCTGCTAATGACAAAATGCAGTGTGATCGCAAATGATATTGGAGTTTCAGAAATGAAAATGATTTGTATGAAAACAAATCAGGCACCTATATTAGAAAGATCAACAGGAATGATTAAAGGAAAAATATATGGAGGGGGTCTAAATGAGGAAACATAGATATTATCAGCCTGTAATAAGCGTTTTAACCATTTATTTCATATGCTTTGTGTTAAGAGTAATTGAGTACATGTTTATCCGTACAGACCAATCAATCTTTGGAGAGGCTTTTATACATAAACTGGCAGGAATACTTATACTGTCGTCAGCATTACAATATTTATCACTCAAATGGACTGACATAGGTTTTAAGCATAGGTTGGCTGTGAGAAATATATTCTACGGTTTGCTGTTTGGAGCATCGGTGTATCTGATTGCCTATAGTATGGAGTTTCTTCTGCAAATATGGGGGAACGGCAGTCCCGCAGTCAAACTATATGTGACCAGTTACTCAGTTAGTGGAAATCAGGTCATGCAGACCGGTATTTTGTTTTTCCTGTTTTGCGTGCTTGGAAATATTATTAACGTGGTTATGGAGGAAGGTATATTCCGGGGACTATTTGTCAGACTCCTGGAAATGAAATATTCTTTTATGAAAGCGGCATTTTTTTCCTCTGTTCTTTTTGGTATCTGGCATATAGCAGCACCAGTGCGGAGCTTACTGGATGGAGAGATAAGTCCCGTGGGAGCGATCGCGGCTATTATCATTCTTGTTTTAACGTCAGGGATTGCGGGTCTAAAATTCTGCCTGCTGACTAAAATCACCGGATCGCTCTGGATGTCCATGGCTGATCACTTCTTTAATAATACCATCATTAATCTTTTACATATTACATCAACATCAGGCGCAGATGAACTGCAGATAATTCGCATTTCAGTTGCTCAGACAATCTCATTTTTAATTGTAATTTTAATTTACTTTAAAAGTAGAGCATACAAAAAGCTGACGTTAGTATAGTGTGTCAGGCATAAAGAAGGAGTTAATAATATGTCAAAAATTGCAGTTTTAATAGGAAGTATCAGACAAATGCATTTATTGATGGAATTAATCAACAGGAAAATACAGTGGAAGTAATTTCTGTAAAGGGTAAACGGGTTAATGGCTGCACTGGCTGTGATTTTTGTTATAAAGACAGTAGCCATAACTGTGCACAAAAAGACGATATGTAGGAAATATATGAGAAACTTGCCGATGCAGATGTTTTCGTAATAGCGACTCCTGTTTATTTTTATGGAGTTAGTTCCCAATTGAAATCCATTATTGACCGACTGCATAATCCCATACGAAATACGTTCAAAGTGAAAGAACTTGTATTGTTAGCGGTTTGTGCTGATACAATACCAACTGTTTTTGACTCTCTGATCACCATGTATCATTCTGTACTAAGCTATTTTTTACTTAAAGACGGGGGTGTGATCACGGTTCCAGGCGTAGCCCAAAAGGGAGATATCCTGGGGAATGATGCGCTCCTTGAGGCACGTAAACTGGGAGGGAAATTAAATGGAGATTAAAATATGCAGACTGACACCAGACCTTGCTGAAGACTATATACATTTCTTTGATATTACGCCTCACGACGATAATGAGGCTGGTAATAAGTGTTATTGTGCATGTTGGAGTAATGATGATTATGCAGGAAAAGATTTTTCAATTGAAGAAAATCGTAGAAAATATGCTTTGCAGTATGTGAAAGGCAATAATATTCAGGGATATCTTGCCTATTATGGTCGAAATATCGTTGGCTGGTGTAACGCCAACACGAAATCAGATTGTCAAAAATGCATCAGCTGGCAGAGATTTATGTCATACGTACCGCTGGAGGAACCTGATTCCGACATAAGGATAAAATCTATATTCTGTTTCGTAATTGCTCCGGAAATGAAAAGACAGGGCATTGCCACGCGCTTGTTGGAACATGTCTGTAAAGATGCAGCACAAGATGGATTCGAATTTGTGGAGGCATATCCCTATAAGGAATCAAGCTATCAATCCTCAGATTTTGGCGGACATTTTGAGATGTATAAAAAAGCGGGGTTTCATGTGCTGCTTGATACACAACAGGGGCTTGTTATGAGGAAGCAGTTATGCCGGGTAAAAGGAAATACCGAAGAAACTGCAAATGAGTGTAGCGGACATGCTTGCGTATAACGCCATTTTAGAGTATCATAGTCAGCCATTTTAATGGTTGATTTCTTCTTATAACTGGATTCATAATAATCCTTCTCATATTAGATATATTTCTTTAAGACCACAGCCACTCATTCTGGAAATATCCTTAGTTCCTATTTTGCTAACACTAACATTAAATATAACTTGACAAGTCAAGCATATACGTTTACAATATAATTGACTTATCAAGCATATATAACGTGAGGAGGGAATTAACATTGAAGAAGGAAAATAGCAGTATTGGTAAATGGATCTCTATAATACACAGGCAATCTCAAATTTATATCAATAATGAATTAAAACAATATGACATCAATTCATCGGAATATATTTATTTAGTAAACCTTGCAATCGATAAAGGAGTTAATCAGAAATATTTATCCGATTTATTATGTACGGATGAGGCTTTAACCACAAGGGTAATAAGAAGTTTGGAAAATAAGGGGTTAGTATTAAGAGAAAAGAGCACAGTAGATAAAAGAGCATACGATGTAAGATTGACAGAAAAAGGGAAAGAATTGCAGCCAATTATAATAGATAAGCTGAAACACTGGACAGAGATATTATCCATTGGTATGGATAAAGAGAAGGTGGATTTTATTATTTATAATCTGATGTTAATGGCTAATAACGCAAAAATCATGAATAGAGGTGAGCCACATGAAGAAAATTAAGATTGTTATTCTGTCGCTTTCATTAATGACCGTTATGTCAGGTGCTGCCACGTCTCCAGCATTAGGATCGATTGCAGAATATTTTAGAGATGTTTCCCCGATCATGATCAAGCTCATAGTAACAATTCCAGCCTTATTTATTATTTTTACGTCACTGCTATTTGGTAAGATTGTAAATAAAGTGACAGCTAAGACCATTGCTGAAGTTGGATTAATCTTATATGTAGTTGGTGGATGTGGAGCTGCATTTGCTGATAATATATATTTATTATTATTATTTAGAATGTTTTTAGGTATAGGAGTAGGATTGATTATGCCTCTTTCCACAGGGCTAATTCCTTATTTCTTTGAAAAAAATGAACAATCTGAATTAATGGGGTATTCTTCAGCAATGAATAATCTGGGTGGAATTATTGCCCTGGGAGTTTCGGGAATCCTGGCCTCCATAAATTGGCGTTTTAGCTTTGCTGTATATCTGCTTGGACTATTAGAATTAATATTAGTTGTTCTGTTTTTGCCAAGTGTAAATTTGAAAAAAACAGATAACCGGATTGATAAAGTAAGCGCTTGGAAAGTTTTGCCCTATATTGGAATAATGTTTGTTATAATGGTTATTTTTTATACAGTAGTAACTAATTTTTCGATGATCATGACAAAAGAATCAATCGTGCCAACCGCATCTATTGGCTTACTGATGTTATTACAGAATATAGCTGCATTCTTTGTAGGAATGCGACTAAGTACTTTTACAAGACGATTCAGGCATTATACCAAATATGTAGCTGTATTGATGCTGGTATTGGGTTTCTTTTGCTTGGGATTTTCCTCCAATGTAATAATAATCGCATTGGGGCTGGTATTATTAGGAATTGGACTTGGAGTCATTATACCATTGCTTAATGCTCAAATTTCATTAAATATTGAGAAAGAAAAAGCACCCTCTGCCATGGCATTAATGAGTTTTATGCTATATTCAGGACAATTTCTTTCTCCCATGATTATGGGACTTTTCATGAATATTTTAAAATTAAATAATATTAGAGCACCTTTTTATTTATCTGGATTTATCGCAATAATTATTCTTATATGCTTAAAAAAAGTATCAATAGCAGACAACAACTATGAATAAAAAATAGTAAAGCTTTTTTGATAGGAAGGTCCATTATGAAATATTTTGTTGTAGAAGGAACATTTAAAGATACGATTTCCATTAATAAAAGTGAAGTGCAGATAGCAATTGCAGATCATCTTGCATATCTGGATAAGGGATTTGAGGAAAAATTCATTCTCACTTCAGGACCTAAAGCCAGTGAGAGAGGGGGGATTATTATAATCAAAGGACAATCTTTGGAAGAAATCGAAAACTATTTATCGAAGGATCCTTTGAAGGTGAAAGGAATTCAAGATTATAAAATAGTAGAATTTAAACTACACAAATGTCAACCCATGTTAAAGGAATGGTTTGACTGAAATGCTTTCACAATGTTCCAAAAACCTCCGATTCTATATGCAAAAACATATTCTGACGGTAACCTTTGAACATTGTCACCAATCATCAATTTGCTTAGAATTTTTTTGAATTCTGGAGTCTTAGGGATTTGCAAAATAGTATAGCTGACAGGATTTTCACACATTGTAAACGATTCAGGTGTCAAGGTTTTTTATTCGTATTCATACGAAAATAGCCCATGTAAACATGGGCTTTCTTCGTATGATTTATAGTAATAGGTTTCATTTGAATTGTATAGGTTTATAGTGTTTGGGTTACTACTATGGTACGGTACTACTGTGTAAGATTACCTTTTAAATTCTTTAATACCAGTTGGAACTTTTGGCTGATAAGACCAGTATAAACAGTATGAACTATTCGCTTTTTTAATAGCGTGTTCTGCCAGATGGGAAACTAACCTAAGCATAGGTTTATTCTTCATTTTTTTTTCGCCTCGTTTCTGATAAATTTATAAATAAGGAAAGCAACATCAATGAAAACACTATAAATATAGCCCATGCAACCGCAAATGATACTTCTGTCTGATGTAATACATTAGCAAGTATATATATAGCCAGAGCGATGGCAATTAACATAAAACTTTTTACACGATACTTCTTCCTGTCATTATCCAGGATTGAGCCAATTCCATAATCCACAGGGGTGAAAATATATATAACAGGAATTGCGACAGCAATTAAACCGTAAGAAACAATCAATCGGTTATTTGATAAATAGTAATTAAGAAAAAGCATTAAAAGGTATAAAAATAAGGTGGTGCAATAGCAATTTATATGTGTTTTACAATGATAGCCACCCACATAATTTCGTATTGAGCAATAGGTTACAACATATATTAAACTAATAAAGACCCGTTTTGTTAAAAATCCTATCAAGCCAATAGATAAAAATATAACAATATTATTTAATACTAACTCAATACCATAGGTATAGTATTTTCGGTTTTCAATTGAAATAACCTTATTGGTAACTAATCTGAGACTTATTTCTTCCGCAATAGTCTGTAACATTTTAGGTTCACTCCTTAATAAACACTTATAAAGTATAACCTTGTTTATCTAAAAAAACAATAGCGTTTTACTGAATGGTAGTTATATGTTACTGAGTGGTTTCGATAATCGTCTACAATTGAGGAATTAAGGATTTATTTTTATGGGAAGCATGACAACCACTTTAAAAACTCTGTTTTCTGTATAAACTTTGAATAATCCACTGTATTTTTCGACAGATAATTTAATTGAAGCTAAACCATATCCGTGATATATGGTATTGGTTTTGCGGGTTTTTATTTTATTATTTTCTATAATTAGCTGTTTTGAATAAGGATTTTTCACAACAATTGAAAGGTAATTTTTATAACAAAATATTTTTCCTGATATATATCGCTTTTCAGTATCCATAATATCTACAGCTTCAATTGAATTGTCTAATATATTGGACAGGATTGCCGTTAAATCAATGGGGGTTATTGATAAATGAGGTACCTGGTCAATATCTATTTGAATATCAATATTGTGTTGTCTGCAAACGGCAATTTTATAGTTTAAAATTGCATCAATAATATCATTGCCACAACTCACTATAGTTTTAGTTCTTTCTAAAGCATTTGTTATTTCCTCAATATAAGCAACTGCCCCATCGATATTATTTTGCTTCAATAGATAAGATATATTTGTAAGATTCTTATTGATGTCGTGCCTTATTCTCTTTAAATCTGTGGTAGCAGATTCATGATAAGATAATTGTTGAACTAAAGAAAGATTCCTTATACTTAATATATAATTTTCTTTCTCTTGTTCGTGATATAAGAAAATTTTACCAAAGAAAAATATTATCAGACCACTTATTATCAGGAAACCAATAGAGATGATCGATATGTAAATGGAATATTTGTTAGATTCTCTTTGAAGTACGGGGCTTACTATCATAATAAACTGTAAAATCACGGAAAAGAGTAATACTATAATATCCATTGTAATCCAATATTTAGGTGGTATGCCAAATTTATTTTTTCCAAAATAGTTAATAAATATTATAATAAGGATTATATTTAGTAATTTAGCAAGGATTGAAAATCCGAACGACGTATTCGTAAGATACAACATCTTTGGAATGTCTATCTTGATTATATATGAGGAAAAATTACCAACTAAAATATCACTTATTAAAAACACATAATTCGCTACCAGAATAAAAAATGCAAGAATATATGTTTTTTCCAGATAAACAATGGATGTCAGAATCATTGTAATTAAAAAAAATAAAATAAATCTGATTGTATCGAGAAAGTCAGGCAGACAAAAAACAAATAAAGTATTAACTACCGTAGCTAAAAAAATAGAATATAGCTTTTTTCTTCCGTGAAATCTGCAGGGTATGCTGCAGCTGATCAGACAGTAAAGTAAAACAGACTCAGTTAATGAAAAAATGAAACTAAAAATAGTATTATTCATATGATATTGTCTCCAGATATTATTTCTGAGAATTTATCAAAAATATTCTGCCTTTTTCTTCTGCTTAACGGCAAACGAATCCCGTTGTCTAGACTGATTTCTGTTTCATCGAGAGAAAATATATATTTTATATTTACAATACAACTTCTATGTATATCCACAAATTCTAAAGGTAAATATTTTTGAACAATTTCGGAAAATTGGCAGTTATGAAGGATAAATGCTTCGCGTTTTGTGTATAAGAACACTTTTCGATTGATGCATTCAAAATATATAATATCATCAAGTGGTACTTTAATATCCATGCTGCCATTTGGATTTTTAACAACTTTAAATATCTGTGTCTTGGGGTTGTCCTCATTTATCCTGTCAATAACCTGTGTAATAACATCAGTTAATCGCTCATGGATGAGCGATTTGGGAAGAAATCCTATGACATCATATTGAAATGTGTTCAAAGCCTCCTGAGGGTACGCTGTGATAAAGATTAGTTTGAATTTCTTATCGAGTAGTCGTAATTCCTTTGCCACTTCCTTTCCGTCTTTCTGGGGCATATCTATATCCAAAAAGATGACATCATAATAAGGCTGGTATTTTGAAAAGGCGGCAATTAAGTCCTCCCCCTTTTTGAATGAAAAACTGCGGGTCTCAACTTTTAAATGTCTGAATATTTTTTCCACTTCAGGTGCAATCTGTGCCAGAAAATCTTTATCATCGTCACAAAAAGCAAGATTAAGCATCGAGAGCTACCTCCTTATCCTATTCCGTTTTTCTTAATTCTTGTATAAATTTGCCGCATACTTGATAAGCTGTTCAAAATCATAACGCTTTTCTTTTGGACAATCTTTCAGGTAGTTGCTTATCCCTATTTCCAATGGACGAATTCCGGTAAGAAGATATGTTGGGTCTATCATTAGTTTATTGCGGCACATTATAACATTTTCAAGAGACAGTCGACGATTACCGCGTTCTATCTGACCGTAAAAACTAAGGGATAATTCTAATAATTCAGCGGCTTCTGCCTGAGTCATGTGCAACTCATATCTACGTTCGCGAAGTCTTTCACCAATCTCCAGTAGAAAATCAGAGGTAGAAGTATATTTAGATTTCATATCAGTACCTATATCCTTCCTTTTTTTTCTAATTCTAACTCATTTAAAAGAATGCATGAAGTTACTATCAGAGTTTATTTATATATATTATATACGCAAATAGAGTATATTAATAAAATTTAAAAGAATATAGTATTATTTTTTAATTATAATGTATGAGACAGAATATTACAATCAAAATAACCATTCGGTAGAATAAAGATACCACTGAGTTTGAATCAGTTTACTTTAATTTTATATGTGCTAATCTATCAGTAAATAGTGTTGCAAATTTGAAATAAAGAAAATAAAAGGCTTTAATCGAAACCAGATAAATGGGGGGGTGAAGGGATTAATGAGTCAGAATTTATTCGTTAAGTGTAAAGCGTGTGGTGGAATAATTGAAAGAAAAAAAATTATCGAAAATTTTTATGTTTGTAAATTATGTGGCAATTATGAAGTATTGGATTATAAAAAAAGACTTGCTATGATAATTGACCCTGATACGTTTGAAGAAACTAATGTTTATACTGATTTCTGTGATCCTATTAAATTTCCTGGATATCGGGAAAAGCATGAGAGCATAGTAAGCAAAATTGACCTAAATGAAGCCATTGTAACAGGAAGCGGCTGTATCAGCGGTCAGAAGGTCATGGTCGGAGTTATGGATATCAGATTTATGATGGGGAGCATGGGCGTAATTGTCGGTGAAAAAGTAACCAGAATGTTTGAAGATGCAGAGAAAGAGAAATTGCCCGTTGTAATGTTTGTTGCTTCCGGTGGTGCCAGAATGCAGGAGGGAATTTTTTCATTAATGCAGATGGCCAAAACAGCTGCAGCTGTCTCAGACTTCAGTGAGGCAGGAGGTTTGTTTATTAGTGTGCTGACAAACCCCACAACAGGAGGAGTCAGTGCAAGTTTTGCCTTTCTGGGAGATATTATAATAGCAGAGCCCCGGGCTTTAATTGGATTTGCCGGAAAACGTGTAATTGAACAGACAATTAATGAAAAACTTCCGGATAACTTTCAGACATCTGAATTCCTTTTTGAGCATGGGTATATTGATTTGATTGTAGAAAGAAAAAGATTAAAAGAGGTACTTGGCAATATACTTAAAATTCATAGTAAGGAAAATAACAAAAAATTCAGGCAGAGGCCTGCGGCTGAGAATGCTTCCATGAGGTCTGAAGAATAAGATGTAAGGGCAGGTGTTATGATGAAAAACAGTAGTGCTGGGGGAAAAAAGAATAATAATGCATGGAATAAAGTACTATTAGCAAGGAAAATTTCCAGATTTAGGTCTTTGGATATTATCAATTACATATTCGACTCTTTCATTGAATTTCATGGAGATCGTGGAATCGGAGATGATAAGTCTATTGTTGGTGGAATAGGATTGTTAAATCACCAGGCGGTTACCATAATTGGACAGCAGAAGGGGAATACACTAAGTGAGATGGAATATCGCCGATATGGAATGACCAAGCCGGAGGGTTATAGAAAGTCCCTGCGTTTAATGAGACAGGCTGACAAATTCAGACGGCCCATAATTTGTTTTATCGAAACACCGGGAGCATATCCGGGTGTCTCGGCAGAAGAAAACGGACAGGCAGAGGCTATAGCAAGAAATTTATATGAAATGGCTAATTATAAAGTCCCTATCATCTCTGTTATTGTTGGAGAGGGAGGCAGTGGAGGCGCGCTGGCATTAGGCGTTGCTAACAGAGTTATTATGCTGGAAAATGCCATTTATTCTGTTGTTTCACCAGAAGGTTGTGCAAGTATTTTATTAAAGGATTCAAAAAAAGCTCCAGAAGTTGCAGCTAATTTAAAGATCACTGCAGGAGATATGAAAAACTATGGAATCATAGAAGAAATTATAAGCGAAGAAGGGGATAAAAAGGAGTTGTTTTGCAGGATTAAGCAGAGTATTGAACGTGAACTGCTTCGTTGCAGTCAGTTAGATGGCAATGAGTTGAAGAAGGAGAGAGTAGAAAAATATAGAAATATAGGAAGCGATATAATTTTTTCAAAAATATAAGAAGGAAAGATGAAAAATGGATGAACTAAATTGTAAATCAGATGTTATTGATAAATTAATGAAACAGTGTGAAGAGTCAAAATTGATTTCGTTTGCCTATCAGGACGCAATATTTTCAATTAGTTTTAGTAAGGCGGAGGCGGGGACAGGTTATAGTACAAACGTAATACGAAAGTTAATTGTGGAAAATGCTCCTGAATTAAAGAAATGCAATCTCGAAAATGGATTTGATGAGCTTTCAATTTCAGATATTTCCCAGGTCGGTCAGGAGGAAGAGGGGGATATTGTTACAATGAAATCTCCTTTTGTAGGAACGATTGAGTTCATTGATCAGCTTAAGCTGAAAGACAGTGGGATTCACGTAAATAAGGGTGAGGTAATTTGCTCTGTTGAGGCAATGAAAATATATAATGATATTATGGCACCATGTTCAGGAACTATTGTTGAATTGCTTGTGATGGATTGCAGTTTGGTAGAATATGATCAGCCCCTGTTAACGATTAGAGTGGATAAAAATGAATAAAAAATATAAGAGGATATTGATCGCAAATCGTGGCGATAGTGCAGTACGTGTCATTCGTGCCTGCAAGGAAATGGGAATAGAGACAGTAAGTGTTTATTCAAAATGTGACAAAGGCAGCTTTCATGCAAGGCTTGCCGATTATTCTGTGTGCATTGGAGATGTTCAGTGTAAGGACTCTTATTTAAACGCATACAATATATTAACTGCAGCTACAAATTATAAAGTGGATGCAATCCATCCAGGTATCGGATATTTCGCTGAAAATGCAGATTTTAGTGAATTATGCAAACACTGCGATATTGATTATATTGGTCCGGGCAGTTCAAACATATCACTGATGGGTAATAAGGCTAAGGCTAAAAAAGTAGCGAAAGAATGTGATATTCCTGTCATTGGAGATGATAGTGTTGAAATTAATAACTATGAAGAGTGCCTTCAGTATGCAGGAAAAATCGGCTATCCTATTATACTGAAAGCCGTAAATGGCGGAGGCGGTAAGGGGATTCGTCTCGTTTACAGGGAAGAGGAGTTATTACAGGCGGTTGAGCAATGTCTGAAAGAAGCAGAGAAGGTATTTGGCTCCGGCAGTATCTTAGTGGAAAGCTATATAAGTCATGCCAAGCATATAGAAGTTCAGGTATTGGCAGATCAATATGGAAATGTAATACATTTGGGGGACAGAGAGTGTACAATTCAGAGAAAGAATCAAAAACTCATAGAAGAATCCAGATGTACTACGCTTAGCGAAGAGACAAGAAACAGAATGTATCAGGGGGCAATTGATCTTTGCAGGCATATTGGCTATGTTGGCGTAGGCACAATAGAATATTTATTGAAGGACGATAAATCGTTCTACTTTATGGAGATGAATACCAGGCTGCAGGTTGAGCATACAATAACTGAAATGATAACAGGCATTGATTTAGTGAAAGAACAGATTCGGGTTGCCCAGGGAGAACCACTTAAATTAATGCAGGAAGAGATAATGTTTCAGGGTTATGCAATTCAATGCAGAATATTGGCGGAGTATTATAATGGTGCATTTATACCTGATTATGGGAAGATCTCCAGATATGATATGCCAGGTGGATTTGGTGTAAGGGTAGATTCTTCCTATGAAGTAAATAATATAGTAACAACCTATTATGATTCCCTCCTTTGTAAGATATGCTGTCATGACAAGGATAAGGTGCAGGCGGTCAATAAAATGTTAAGATGTTTAGAGGAAATGCAGCTGGAAGGTGTTTTGACCAATAAAGAGATATTGATAAGTATTCTGAATAATCCCAGGTTCTTAACGGGTGATTATACAACCACTTTTTTAGATACTTTAAAAAATTATAAAAAGGATTAATTTACATATTATGAACCAGGAGGTTGGTATGTTAGTTGTAAATTGTATGGATATAACCGAATGCAGTAATGAACTTTACGAAGAGGTTAGACATATGGTTTCAGAAGAAAGAAGGGTAAAGGCAGAACGTTTTCATAATCTTGATGATTCAAAAAGGTGCATTTGTGCAGACTTATTACTTCGATATGGACTTTATCAGAAAATTGGTCAGGTTGGAGATATTGATATTACATACAATGAGTTTGGAAAGCCATTCATTAAGAACATGAAAGATTTTAAATATAACATAACGCATTCCGGAAAGTGGGTGGCAATCGTATACGGAAATACAGATGCTGGAATAGATATTGAGAGAATACAGGAAGGGAGAGAAGAGATAGCTGATTTTTGCTTTTCAGAAGAGGAAAAGCTGTTTATTTATAATAAGGCTGATAAAAATGAAAAGATAAAACAATTTACAAAATTATGGACAATGAAAGAGAGTTATATAAAATTTCTTGGGACAGGATTTTCGACTAATCTGGATTCATTTTCTATAAATGCTTTGGAAGGAGTGATAACCAGTAATGATGGTGAGGTAAGAAAGGATATTAAAGTAAGAAGTCTTCAATTTGATACAGATTATTATCTGTCTATGTGCAGTATGGAAGATGAGTTCTGCATCCAGAGTATTAAGCTGGATGAGATTATAAAATTACTAAATATGAAATAGTGTAAACGGATAAAACTTATTAAAAACTATGTCCTTGGGGGGGCGGAGATTTATGAGTTGGTATGCGATTTTTGTCAAAACAGGAAAAGAAGATGAGTTGTGTTTGTATATCAAACAGATTTTTGAAAAAAGTAAAGTACAAATTCAATTACTGGTACCAAAAAGAGAACTGGTGGAATATTATGAAGGAGTAAAACGGCTTGTTAAAAGAACCATGTTTCCAGGATATATATTGCTCAAAACAGATAGTATTGAGCAGATGTACGCTTTTTTATCCAGCAGATGGCATTCTAATATTTATGCTCTGTTAAAATCAGGTGGTTTTTTTCAGGAAATTCCAGCAGCCGAAATTGTACCAATTATAAATTTAATAAATAAAGACGGTACTATTACTTCATCTACTTTATTTTTGGAGAATGATAAAGTGATCATAAAAGAAGGGCCATTATTAAATTATACTGGTCTTATCAGAAAGATTAATGCAAGAAAAGGAAGAGCGAAGATAATTTTAAACTTTTTAGGACGAGAATGTAAAATCGACATCGCTATTAAGTGCTTAAGCATTATAAAGGAGTAGCCCGACATAGGCTGCCGTTCAGTTATTATTTGTTTTTTAATATAATGAATTAAGAATGATTAATCTATGTTTCGGCTAGTTAATGATTTTAATTCAATCATAATGATTTCCCGGGGCCTGAAAAGGCTTCATGGCGAAGCCTGGCCTAAATTACAAATGAAAGGAGAATAAATGGAGAGACCGATTATTTTTTTGTTCCCTGGACAGGGATCACAATATTTACAAATGGGAAAAGAGATTTTCACACAATCAAAGGTGTTTAGAACTGAAATGGAGCAGTTGGATCAGATTGTTCAAAATGAAGAAGGGTATTCCTTAATAAATTATCTTTACGATCCTACGAAAAAGAAAAATATTCCTTTCTTTGAGACGATTTATTCTCATCCGGCAATTTTTATGACAGGATATGCTCTTGCAAAAACTCTTATGGCACAAGGGATAAAACCAGACCTGCTATATGGTGTCAGTTTAGGAGAATATACTGCGATGGCGGTATCCGGACAGGTAGACACAGGTGATATTTTTCGATTTATTTTAAAACAGCCTTCAATTTTTAAAAGCAGCAGACTTAATGGAGGAATGCTTTCTGTTTTTGGAAATCTGCCGGTGTTTGAAAATGAAGATCACATAGAAGTCGCGGTGATAAATGGTGCCAATCATATCGTACTGTCAGGAAATTCCGCTCAGGTCAGCAACACGGAGAAATATTTAAAGAATTATAATAAAACTTATTATCGATTGCCGGTAGAATATGGATTCCATTCTTCTGCAATTGAGGATGCAAAAAAGCCTTTTCAGGAACATGCAGGTTTCATTAAAAGAACTTATCCGAAGATCCCTGTTTTATCATGCGTCAATTATTCGGATGATTCCTTCAGTATGCCGAAGCATTGTTGGAATATCATACGAAACAAGATGGATTTCAGACAGGCAGTCTGGCAGTTGGAGAATAAAATGCCAAATGCACTATATGTTGATCTGGGGTTTTCCGGCACTATGGTAAATATGGCAAAAACTAATTTCAGAAAGGATAGTAACTCTATTGTGCTGGCACCAATAACTATGTTTCGGACAGATCTTTCAAAAATGAATATGAGAAGCCTGGGGGATTGCTAAGCTTCTGGATTCTGATAAGCGTTGAGATGTCTGTAAAAAATTATAAAATAACTAATTAGTCAGGAGATGAAAGAGAATGAATGAGAAAGTTGTAAAAGCAGTGAAAACCAGTATTGCAGAGATTTTACCTGATATTCAAGTGAATGATCTGGATTATAACTTAAGTTTAAAGGATTATGGCGCAAATTCCATTGACCGGACTGATATAGTTGTCCGTTCAATGGAATTATTAAATTGTAAAGCTGGCATGATGAATTTCGCCGGTGTTAAAAATATCAATGGAATTATAGCCGTTCTCGAAAAAATACTAAATGACCAATTATAGTATTAAAACGAATAATGGAAGGAGTAAAGTATGATCTCATATTTGTTTCCTGGTCAAGGGGCGCAAAAAGTCGGAATGGGTGGGGATTTATTTAATGAGTTTGAGAATATAACCAGACTGGCGGACGAAGTACTGGGATATTCGATCAGAGAACTTTGTCTGTTTGATAAATATGGAATGCTGAATCAGACGTTATACACCCAGCCGGCACTTTTTACTGTCAATGCACTGATGTATTTAAAAAAAATAAAAGAAACCGGAATTTATCCTGATTATCTGGCGGGACATAGCCTGGGAGAATATAACGCATTGCTTGCAGCGGGAGTTTTTGATTTTAAACAGGGGCTCCAGATGGTAAAAAAACGGGCGGAACTTATGTCAAAAGTCTCGGGCGGTGCAATGGCGGCTGTCATTGGACTGGGGCAGGAAGGTTTAACAGAAGCACTGAAAAAGTCCGGATATCTGGGAATTGATATTGCCAACTATAATTCCACAAATCAAATTGTTATTTCAGGTAAAGCGGAAGATATACAGTCAGCCAGAGAATCAATCATGGCTGCCGGAGCACTGGATTATATGGTTTTAAATGTCAGCGGGGCATTCCATTCCAGATATATGGATGGAGTTCGCAGAGAGTTTGAGGAATTTTTAGATACATTAGGATTTCAGGAACCTGAAATTCCGGTTATCTCTAACGTGGATCTAACGAAATATAACCAATCCAATGTGAAATGGCTGCTGGGAAGGCATTTGATTTCTCCAGTCAGATGGTGTGACACAGTCCGTTGTCTGATGGGAAAAGGGGAAATGGAGCAGGTAGGACCAGGAAGTGTAATCACCAACTTAGTGAAATCAATCATAAGAAATTCATCACCTCTTGAATTACCTGATCCGCAGCCGATTCAAAAGCAGGATGATGAACACAGCTTACCGGATAGAAATGATTTCTCCGGACAATCACTGGGCAGCAGTGAATTAAAATCCGAATACAACTTAAAATATGCCTACTTTGCCGGTGGTATGTATCGGGAGATTGCATCCAGAGAGCTGGTAGTGAAGATGGGACAGGCCGGAATGATGGGTTTTCTCGGCAGCGGCGGCTTGTCTCCGGCGCAGATTGATCAGGCTTTGGGGGAGATTCAGCAACAATTAAATGAAGGCCAGTCATATGGTGTAAATATTGTCTTTAATCCATTTGATCCGGATAAGGAACGTTCCGTGATAAATCTGATATTGGCGAGAAATGTACATATACTTGAAGCGGCAGCTTATACTCAGGTTACCCCAGCACTGGCTCTGTTCAGATTAAAGGGGCTAAAACAGCAGAAAAATGGCAGTCCACAGCCGGCCAATCATATTATTGCAAAGGTTTCCCGGGCCAGCATTGCAGAACAGTTTATGAAACCTGTCCCGGAAGCGGTCAGTCGTCTCCTTTTTGAAAATGGTGAAATAACGGAACTGGAGTATCGCTTATCAAAGTGTCTCCCGGTAGCTGGGGACATTTGTGTTGAAGCTGATTCAGGTGGTCATACCGATCACGGAAACTTAAATGTACTGCTTCCATCCGTTCAGATGCTCAGAGACCAGATTTGTCAGGAGTTTAATTATGAGAAAAAAGTAAGGGTCGGAGCAGCGGGCGGTCTGGGAACTCCCCAGGCTGTTGCGGCAGCATTTTTGCTGGGAGCCGATTTTGTCACAACAGGTTCGATTAATCAATGTACGGTTGAAGCACGGACCAGCGACTGTGTGAAAGACATGCTGCAAAAGGTAGGAATACATGATACAGAATATGCTCCTGCAGGGGACCTTTTTGAGATGGGATCAAAAGTACAGGTAATGAGGAAAGGTGTGTTTTTTCCTGCCAGGGCCAACAAGCTGCTGGAGTTGTACAAGCGCTATGGCGGGCTTGAAGAACTGGATGAAAAAACTGCAGAGCAGCTGCAGAATAAATATTTTGGAAAAAGTTTTAATGAAGTGTTTGAGGATGTCAAAGCATATTATCCGGCAGCCGATATTCAAAAAGCAGAAAGCAGCCCCAAATATAAAATGACATTGGTTTTTAAATGGTATTTTGGCTATTCGACGCGAATAGCCCTGGAAGGACGGGCAGATCAGCGTGTTAATTTTCAGGTTCAGTGCGGCCCGGCAATGGGAGCCTTTAATGAATGGGCTGGCAAAAGTTCTCTGGAAGACTGGAGAAACAGACATGTCGGTCAGATTGGAATGCAATTGATGGATGAGGCGGCAGCCTTTCTTTTAAAAAGGTTCGGTCAATTGCTGTAGGAAGATGATTTCACCCTGATTTAGAAAAGAGGATGTATGTGGATGAACGAAACTATTAGTATAACAGGTATGGGTATTGTATCTTCAATTGGTCACAATATCAGAGAATTTAACGCAGCATTAAAGAAAGGAATTTCTAATATAGGTTATCTTGAAGATACCAGCGACGGCGCTATGCCCGTTATGGTGGGCGCACCAGTCAAATGGAATGGGGTTAAAAAAACTCTGGATCAGATGGCAAAGGACGGCATTTGCCCCAGACAAATCGATAAAAATTTATATCAAATGCTTCGGCGGGGGCCGGAACCTTCTGCCTGGGGGGTTATTGCAGCACTGCAGGCATGGGATCAGGCAAAGATTACCGGGGTTCCTCCTGATCGGATTGGCATTGTCGTTGCCGGTAATAACCTGATGCCGAAATTATCCTACCAGTTATACGAAAAATGTCATCAGGCGCCTGAGTTTATCCCCGCCCGATATGCTCTTAACTATTTAGATACCAATCTCATAGGGATGATCAGCGAAACCTTACAGATCCATGGAGAGAGTTTTTGCGCCGGAGCTACTTCAGCGAGTGGAAATATAGGAATTATAAAAGGGTATCAGATGCTTCAGCTGGGTTTGATTGATATTTGCCTGGTGGTGGGAGCAGCAACTGATTTATCATTACTGGAACTGCAGGCATTTTGCCAGGCCGGTGCGATGGGAGGGAAAGAATATTATCATTCTCCCCAGCTGGCATGCCGCCCTTTTGACCGCCGCCATGAAGGATTTATTTATGGTCAGGCAGCAGCATGTTTAATAATCGAAAACAGTGAAAACGCCAGAAAACGGGGAGCAGCAGAATATGGACAGATTCTTGGCGGGGCAGTGGTGCTGGATGGCAATCATTTGGCGAATCCCAATGTCAACGGAGAGAAAAATGCCATTACGCTGGCACTTGCGCGAGCTGGTGTGACCGTTGATCAGATTGATTATATTAATGCTCATGGAACTGCGTCAATTGTTGGCGATGAAACCGAGGCACAGGCAATTGAAGAAGTTTTTCAGGGTCACCTGGAACACTTATGGGTCAATTCCACGAAGGGGCTGACCGGTCATTGCCTGAGTTCGGCAGGAGTTGTGGAAGCTGTTGCTGTCATACTGCAGATGAAAGAAAACTTTCTGCACCCCAACCTTAATCTGGATGATCCTATTAGCCATAAAATAAATTTCACCGAAAACTGTTCAATGGAAAAAAATATCACATACGCGGTTAGCAATTCCTTTGCTTTTGGGGGCATCAACAGCAGTATTGTGTTGAAAAAAGGAGCGAATATTGATGAGTGATGGAGTGGTAAGATTAAAAAAGGAAGGTCACGTGGCTTATGTTATTCTGGAAGAAAAAGAGTATAAAAACACTCTGACCATACGCTTCATTCAAGGTCTTAAGTGGGCTTTCGAGGAAATTGAGAAAGATCCTGAAATTAAAGTGGTGGTGGTCCATGGGTATGATAATTATTTCTGCTGCGGCGGGACCAAAGAAGGGCTGCATGGCCTGTATGACGGAGTTATGAAAGGGGGCGGAGTTCAATTTACCGATATGGACTTTCATGATATTATGTTCCGCTGCCGGGTACCGGTGATTGCAGCCATGCAGGGACATGCTTTAGGCGGAGGGCTGGCACTGGGGTGTTTTGCAGACATTGTTATTATGGGAGAACAGTGTGTTTATAACGCCAGTTTTATGAAATATGGGTTTACACCAGGGATGGGGGCTACTTATATCATTCCGAAAAGATTTGGAGCGCTGCTGGGAAATGAAATGCTGTTTACAGCGAGGAATTATTTTGGCACAGAATTAAAGGAGCGGGGAATCAACGCCATCATTATAAAAAAAGAAGAAGTGATTGGTTTTGCTTCAGATATGGCCAGAGATATCGCCGATAAACCATTAATTTCTCTGATCGAATTAAAAAAGGCGCTGACGTCTCACATGGCGGAAGATATAAGAATCGCCGTTGACAGGGAACTTGAAATGCACCGGATTTCATTTAAGCAGGCAGAAGTAATTGAACGAATTGAGGGCAGGTATCGCGAGTGAGGTAAATATGGAAAATATAACTGATTGCATGTTAATTGTAAATGGTCAAACTGATATGAAGTGGTACAAAAAGATGTTGAAGTTTTGGAGCAAATTGAATTTTAGCGCGGCTTTAAAGTACATCAAGCGAGGTGAACCATATGTTAGTTATTCGCTTACGAAAGGCAGTTGGCTGATGTATAAGAACAATCCGTGTACTGTAAAAGATGTCATCTATGAAGCCAACTGCAACAATCAGGATTTTCAGCATAAAAAAATGATGTTAAGTCCTACAGCAGCTTATTTAGGGACTTTTTTACACCGCAAGGGTTATACCTGCCACATTATTAATGCACTGGATCATCAGAGGGAAGACTTGATAAAAGGATTGGTCTCAGGGCAGGTAATGACAGTGGCAATTTCCACCACCTACTATTTAAGTGCTCACGCCATCGCTGATTTGGTTACATTTATAAGAAAAAGAAATAAACAGATAAAAATCATTATTGGAGGAACATTTATCGCAAATCGATATCGTTTTGATGATAAAGAAACTTTTTTGAGAATGGCCGATAAAATTGGTGCAGACGTTTATATTGTCGATAAACAAGGAGAAATGGCATTGTCAGAGGTCATTCGTGCTTATAAAACAAATAACAGTTTAAAAGATGTAAATAACATCGTCTATAAAGATGGCAAACAGTATTATGTTACCAATATACAGGAAGAAAATAACAGCCTGGAAGAAAATCTTGTGGACTGGTCACTGTTTAAAAAAGACATTACACGGATGGTGTTTATCAGAAGCTGCATATCGTGTCCGTTTTCATGCGCATATTGTACTTATCATATATATGCAGGTAAATATTATCACATTAGTGTGGATGCAATAGAACAAGAGTTAAATGCACTAAAACAGACCAATAAAGCACAGCACATTTTTTTTACTGATGATACCTTTAATGTTCCGGTAGATAGATTTAAGGAAATCCTGCGGATGATAATCCGGAATCAATATAATTTTGAATGGGACTCCTTCTTACGTTGTCAATACCTCGATGAGGAAGCGGTCGACCTAATGAAAAAAAGCGGTTGTCAGCAGGTTTTTCTGGGCATAGAATCGGGCAGTCAAAAAATTTTGGATAATATGAATAAAAAAGCAAAAGTTGAAGATTACAAAAGAGCCCTTAATCTTCTTAAAAAATACGGTATCTATGTCTGCTGTTCATTTATCATTGGATTTCCTGGTGAGACGGAGGAGACGGTAAATGAGACTTTTCAATTGATTGATGAATGCAAACCTACTTTTTATCAGCTTAATTTATGGAAGTATATTCATGATGCCCCAATTTATCAGAATAGAGAGCAGTATGGTCTTAAAGGAGATAAAATGGCCTGGAAGCACAATACAATGGATGCCAGGACCGCTTTAGATAAATATTTAGAGCTGTACTTAAAAATTGAGGATTCTATTCATATTCCCGTTTTTGATTATGATTTGTTTTATCTTTATGATCTGGGCATGAACCAGGAGCAGATTAAAAGTCTGATGTATTTCTTTAATCAGGGAATTAAAGAAACCTTTAAAAAATGTCATAAAAAAGGAATCAGTGATCACTTGTGGGAGCAGTTAATGGCAGCTGCAAAGTGCAGTTTATAAATTGACTATAAGAAAAGGAGTGAATCAATGAAAAAGAATTATATTGGAATTGCAAACACGTTTCATGACAGTTCTGTGGCCATTGTAAATTCAGAGGGCAAAGTGGTTTTTGCCGAAGCGACGGAAAGATATTTACAAAATAAACGGGCAATTCATGCGCCGGCAGATCAATTCATTAATATCGGCAGATTAGTGGAAAAGTATTGTGAACCTGGCGCAGAACTGATTGTCGCCAATACCTGGAGTTCCTATGCCGGAGCAATGGGGGAACAAGCCACAAGACTGGTTAATCAGGAAGAGGATGCCTGGCGGGATGAAAATGGCCGAATCCTGGAACTGATCTTTGATAAGCTTGCATTTAGAAAGTTTGCGATTCGGTCTCAGATTAATGCCGCTCAATTGGCAAACATAACTCTTCGTTATGAATTGAGTCAGTTAGATCGATGGCGGGGCAATACTGACTTTGAAGTCAGATGCTATGATCACCATCTGACTCATGCTGCAACGGCGTGTTTTACTGCCCCCTTTGCCTCAGGAGTATGTGCTATCGTTGACGGGTACGGAGAAGGCTGTTCTTCGCAATGCTTCCGTTATGAAAACGGACGGATCAACAGCCTTACAAAAGCGGATGGACAAGGCTTTTTGTCGGCAAGTTTAGGCACGTTTTATATGATTATCTGTGATGTATGCGGATTTGGTTACTTTAGAGGTGAGGAATGGAAAGTAATGGGATTGGCGGCATATGGTAAATTTAACCAGCATTATTATGATATTATGAGACCAATGATGGAGGTACAGGGATTAACGATAACCGCCTGCAGTCCGCTTAAATATAATCAACGGCTCAGAAAGCTGTATAGTCTGAAACGGAAACCCGGGCAAAGTGCTCTTGAGATGGCTGACCTTGCATATACAGGTCAATATGTTTACAGTGAAGTACTGTTTGAATATTTAAATAATTTATATAAGGCCGCTCCTTCCGATCAGGTAATACTTGGTGGGGGCAGCTTTTTAAATTCCTGGGCAAATGGGGAAATAACCAGACACACTCCCTTCCGGAAGTCATATATATTCAGTGCCCCAGGGGATGACGGCAATTCATTGGGTGCGGCACTTTTAGCGTTTTATGAGGATCATCCTGATAAAAGGCCTGAAAACAGTTTTCAAAGCCCTTATCTGGGGTCTGCGATATCCATCAGTTCAATTGAAAAATTTAAGAAATTTGGCGGCCTTAATCAATATACCAGAGAATATCCCGGAACTATCCATAAAAAGGCAGCGGAGCTTTTAGCTCAGGGGAAAATAATCGGATGGATTCAGGGTCGTGCTGAGTTCGGGCCGAGAGCACTTGGCAACCGGTCGATTTTAGCTGATCCACGCCGGGCTGACTGTCAGGAAAAAATCAACCAGCGGGTTAAATTCAGAGAAGAATTCAGGCCCTTTGCTCCATCGGTGCTGCATCAGTATGCTGGGGAGTATTTTATCGGATATGAGGAATCTCCTTACATGGAACGGACTTTAAAGTACCACCAGGATGCTGCTTTGAAAGTTCCGGGGGTGGTTCATGTAAATCAGTCGGGAAGGCTGCAGACAGTCAAAAAAGAATGGAATGAAAAATACTACAACCTGATTGAAGCATTTTACCAATTAACAGGGGTTCCGGTAATCTTAAACACCAGTTTTAACGTCATGGGTAAGCCGATTAGTCACTCGCTTGAAGATGTTTTGAGTGTATTTTTTACCTCTGGGCTGGATGCACTGATTATTAATGATCTGATTATTGAGAAACCAGATCCAACGTATGATTAATTAAAGAGAGAAGGAGAACTATAATGGTAAAAGAAAATGCAGTGAACAAAAATCAAACAAGACGGTTTGTTTCAAAAGCCTTTGCCTGGATTTTGGGATTTGTAATCGCGTTTACATCTGCAACATTGCCTGCCAGAGCAGAAGTTTCAAAACAAGCTGTTACCATACAACGTGGGGTGTATGATAATCGCTCCTGCCGGAGTGAGGCTGATCACCTGATTGAAAATAAATATCCTGATGCACCTATGCCTGCGGATGGTGAAATTATTGATTACTATCTTGAAAATGGAAGAATAAAAGGCATCAACGGACTGGAACAATTGGATTTTATTATCACAAGTACCGGGGATTTAAGGGTTGGAAAAAGACATCTTTTTCTTGCCAATAGACAGCCTGTTTTAGCAGCGGGTCAGCTGGAACTGGATGGATGCGGGAAAATTAAAAAGATCGATAACCTTTCAGGACATTATCAACCCACAGTGCAGCAGGCAATGCGTTTTCAGGCATTGCTAAGCAATCTGGGTGCAGATTTAAGGAATACCCTGTTAACATACTATACGATCAAACTGGACAGTTCGGGATTTCCAAGTGAGGCTGTTCTTGTATATTCCAAAATTATTAAATAATTGCAGGTTTGTGATGCAGCTGCAGAATAATTATCTTACAGGAGGAAAATTATGAATGTAGGAATTGAGGAAATTAATATTTATGGAGGCCCGGCGTATATCGATGTGGACCAGATTTTTAAAAACCGGGGACTCGATATGGAGCGGTTTGAGAATTTAATGATGGAGAAAAAATCGGTTGGGCTTCCCTGTGAGGATCCTGTTACCAACGCTGTTAATGCAGCAAAACCCATCATTGACAAATTAAGTGATGCGGAGCGAAACAGCATTGCCCTGCTTATTACGGCCAGCGAATCAGGTCTTGACTTTGGTAAAGCAATTGGTACATATGTTCACGATTATCTGGGTCTGAGCAGAAACTGCCGGATATTTGAAGTTAAACAGGCCTGTTTCGGAGGAACCGCGGCACTTCAGACAGCAGTCACTTATGTTGCATCTAATGTCTCACCGGGGACCAGGGCGCTGGTGATCGCCACGGATACGGCACGTGCGGCAGCAAAAAAAACATATGCAGAACCCACTCAGGCGGTAGGTGCAGTGGCTATGCTGGTTAGCAGCAATCCAAAAGTTATGGAGATGGATTTAGGTGCAACCGGACATTATAGCTATGAAGTAATGGATACCTGCCGGCCTCTGCCTGAGCTGGAGCTTGGGGATGCAGATTTATCTCTGTTGTCTTATCTGGACTGTTTTGAAAACAGTTTCCGCCACTATGCAACAAAAGTAGAAGGGGCAGATTTTCGTTCTACTTTTGATTATCTGGCATTCCATACACCATTTGCCGGTATGGTAAAAGGTGCTCACAGAAAAATGATGCGTCAGATCAAAGGAATTAGTATGCCAGAGATTGAAACTGATTTCCAGATTCGGGTAGCTCCTTCGTTAACATACTGTGTTCAGATTGGGAATATCTATTCCGCTACTGTTTATGCCGCATTGTGCGGTGCGATCAGCAGAATCAGCGAACCCGGCTGGAAACGGATTGGTATTTTCAGCTATGGATCCGGCTGTTCTTCGGAATTTTACAGCGGACTTATTTCAGAACAGTCCGCGCAGACATTAAAAAGTATGAAAATTGATGAACAGTTAAAAAGAAGATACCATTTAAATTTTGCTGAATATGACCGCATTATTGATCTGAATATGGAATGGATGTTCGGCATTGAAAATAAAGAAATTGATCTGGAAGAGTTTTATCCCATTTACGAGCATTCTATGAAAGGGCGCGGCTTGTTAAGACTCAGCAGGGTTAAAGACTATCATCGGGAATACACCTGGAGCTGATCAGAAGGGGGGGAAAGATCGTGGGCTTTACAACATTATATATAGAAGAAAAAGAAGATACATTTGTGATTACGTTTAACAGGGTGGAACATCAAAACAGCATTAATATGGCGTTGCTGCAGGAGTTAAATATGGCGCTGGACATGGCCCAGGCAAAACCGAGATGTAAGGTAGTGGTTTTGAAAGGACAGAACGGAGTGTTCTGCACCGGAATGGATTTTGATGAAGCGGTAAGGAAACAAACAGAATCCGGCTCCCAGACTTATATGAAAACCCTCCGGCGCCTCGCTGCAATTCCCAAAATAATCGTCTCCATCGTGGACGGCAAAGTTATGGCAGGCGGTGTGGGCTTCGCGGCTGCAAGTGATTTAGTCATTGCTACATCAAGGGCACAATTCAGTTTATCAGAAGCAATCTGGGGACTGCTGCCTTCCGTGGTACTGCCTTATCTGATACGACGGATCGGTTTTCAGAGTGCCTATCGGATGACGCTCACGACCATGCCAGTGTATGCAGAAGAGGCCAGACAGCTTCACCTGGCAGATGTGGTCAGCGAAACTCCTGAGGAGACTCTGAGATTATATTTACGCAGACTGTCGAGGCTGGAAGAACAAACAATTGATGATATTAAGCGTTATTTTAAAAGTATCTGGATTATCACCCAGCAGATGGAAGAGAGAGCTTCTGCGGAGACAGACCGCCTTTCGTCAGAGCCGCGCGTGATTGAAAATATTTATAACTACGTAACATATGAGAAATTCCCATGGCAGAAGGAGGAATAATATGAATTTGTCAGGCCAGAGTGTATCGTTTAAAACCCTTACGGATTTATTTACCGGCAGACGTCATTCAGAAAAGGGTATTGTCTTTATTGAAGACAGACAAGATATAAAAATGACTTATGGAGAAGTTTATGAGAAGGCTTTGATATTACTTGGCGGATTGCAGGCGCTCTCTTTAAAGCCGGGGTGTGTAATGATTTTTCAATTCAGCAATAACCTGGATTTTATTATCTCCTTTTGGGCCTGTGTTTTAGGCGGTTATATTCTGATACCGCTCAGGATGGGGAACACTAAGCGGGACCTGGCAAAAGTCAGCAGTGTCTATGAGACTCTGGAAGAACCCCATATCCTGACTTGTCAAAGGGATGCGAAACGGCTGCAAAAAGAAATGGAAGAATGTAAACAGCCTTTACCAGACCTTGCTGCCGGAATGATTTTAAAGGAGTCTGTCTGCAACAGCGGCGTGAACGGGAAGGTACATCATGCAAAGGAACAGGACATTGCTCTGATCCAATTTTCATCCGGCTCAACCGGAGATCCCAAGGGTGTCGTTCTGACTCATAAAAATCTGCTTACAGATATCTGTGATATGACGGAGGCATTAAAGGTAGAACAAAACAATCAGGGGTTTTTAAATTGGCAGACGCTGGCTCACGTTATGGGATTAGTTGTTCTGCACTTAAATGCAGTCTATGGTGATTGCAATAGTTATATGATGGTTCCGGAACTATTCATCAGAAATCCTGTCTTCTGGCTGAAAAAAATAACCGAATACAGACCAAATTTTATCGGTTCCCCGAATTTTAGTATTCAATATATTTTAAGAGCGCTTAATTCCAGGGAGCTTAATGATATTGACCTGTCATCCGTAAAAGCATTGCTAAATGGTTCTGAGCCTATTTCGGTAGCAGTCTGCGATGAATTTACTGAAAAGATGAGAACATATGGTTTGGCAGATACTGCGATATACCCCATATATGGACTAACCGAATCCAGTTCCATCGTATCTTTTCATGAGCTGGGCAAAAGGTATCGTCCGGTTTATATTGATCGCCGGCTGATTAATGTCGGTCAGCGCGTTCGTCCGATATCACCGGATGACGATTGTGCAGTTGCATTTATGGAAGCCGGTTTTCCGATGACTCATTGCTCTGTTAGAATTACCGATGATCAGGGCAATATGATTCCGGAAGGAATTATCGGTCATATTGAGATCAGCGGAGACAATGTAACTTCCGGATATTATCAAAGGCCGGACATGACAAACGAGACATTCACTGCAGATGGGTGGTTGAAAACCGGTGATCTGGGTTTTTTTAACAATGGGGCATTAGTTATTACGGGGAGGAAAAAAGATGTAATTTTTATTAACGGTAACTCATATTTTCCTCATGATATCGAAAATCTGTGCGCTGGTCTGGAAAAAGAGGATTCCAATATTGTTGTTTGCGGAGCTTTTAATCAAGAGCTGCAAAAAGAGGAAATTCTCTGTTTTGTTAAATATGCCGGCGGACTGCAAGGGTTTATCCCCATGGCTGACCGGCTGGCCAGCCATATTGTTGACAATGCCGGAGTGGGCGTAGCTCAGATTATTCCAGTTGATGAGATTCAACGGACGGTCAGCGGAAAGGTTCAGAGATATCAGTTAAAAGAGGCCTATGTCAATGGAAAATTTGATCCTGTTATCGCCGAAATGAACCGGCTGCGTAAAAAAATCTCACGTTAATGAATGGTTTATCATTAAACTGACAGGCAGCAGAAAGGATGGATATATTGAATAACAATGGAATCGGCACAAAACCGGAGGACTGTGAAGCTCTGTATACACTTCCAGACGGTACCGTCATTCAGTGCAATAATAAATATGAAACTGACTTTTTGTATCATGAGTTATACCAGAATAATGTATATTTACAGCATGGTATTTCGATTAAGCCAGGTGATTGTATTTTTGATGTCGGAGCAAATATCGGTCTGTTCTCCCTTTTTGTTTTAAAAAATAACCCTGATGTGAGTATATATGCATTTGAGCCATCAAAACAACTATGTGAAAAAATAGCATTTAATACTGGTGAATACCAAAACAACATAACCATACTTCCCTATGGCCTTTCTGATGAAAATAGAAAGGCCGTTTTTACTTTTTATCCCGACTATTCAATCTTATCAGGATTTAAAGCTGATTTAGATGAAGATCTGAAGACGTTGAAATCAGGTGCTTCAGGATCGGAGCAGTTTAAAAATGCTGAGTCTGAATTCGAAAAACAGATGGTTGATACGATTGCCGCTAAAAAGCTGGAACAAAAAACAGAGGAATATTGTGAACTAAAGACTTTATCCAGAGTTATAAAGGAACAGGGGATAGTTCAGATCGATCTGTTAAAGATCGATGCTGAAAAATGTGAAATCGATATATTAAAAGGAATTGAAGATCCTGACTGGGAGAAAATCAAACAGCTGGTTATGGAGCTTCACGATTCAAAAGAAGCTGATTTTATTAACGATTTACTGACTCAACACGGATTTCAGGTAACGATGGTACAGGAAGAAGATCTAAAATCCACAAATATTGTTAATGTTTATGCAGAAAAAAAACAGTCCGTGGAGACAGCCGGGGCAAGAACAATCCAGATATCCGGAAATTTTACCACAGAACCTGTTTTGGAAGGATTAAATTTCTGGAAAGTAAAACTGGATTTTGCTGTGCAGGCAAAATGCTGTGGATATAATCAGGTTTTTCAGGATCTCCTGAACAGAGAAGGGCCGCTTTTGTTAAATCAGGACGGCACGAATGTTATACTCATTAAACTGGATGAATGGGTAAACGGCACCGACAATCTGGAAAAAATCAATGATTTTATCAGAGCGCTGAATACCTATCATGACAATTGCCCGATTAATACATTTTTAGTACTTTGTCCGTCTGCTTCAGAAAAAGAATTGTGCCGGCAGGCGGAAGAAATGATTGTAAATGCAGTGAAGCAGTTAAAAACAGTGTCCTTAATCAATGCCCGGGATTATCACGAAGATTACCAGATTACCAATGTTTTTGATCCGGTCAGCAATGAGATAGGACATATTCCTTACACTTTTTCTTATTATCATTTCCTTGCTACGCTGATTTTCAGACGAATTTATTCGGCCTGCATCAAACCGCTTAAAGTAATTGCCGTTGACTGCGACAATACTCTATGGAACGGGATCTGCAGTGAAGACGGGGCAGAACATGTAAACGTCACCGGAGCCGCAAAGCAGCTTCAGGAATATTTAAAGAAACAAATTGAATTGGGTTTTCTGGTGGTATTGTGCAGTAAAAATAATGAGGAAGATGTGTGGAAAGTCTTTGATAACAGGCCGGATATGCTTTTAAAGAGATCAGATATTACTGATTATGAGATCAATTGGAATCCAAAGTCTGAAAATATAACAGCTTTAAGCAGACGATTAAACTTAGGTCTGGATTCCTTCCTGTTTCTTGATGACAGTCCATTAGAATGTGCCGAGGTAAAAACCAGCTGTCCGGAAGTATTGACGGAAGTCTGGGACCCGCTCGTGGATGCGGTATCATTTTTCGCCCATAACTGGTATCTGGATCATTTTGAAGTAACCGAAGGGGATCAGATCAGACAGCAATTCTATCAGGATAACGCACAACGGGAGAAGCTTAGAAAAACCAGTTACAGTTTTCAGGAGTTTTTAGAAGGGCTTAATTTACAGGTAAAGACTGAGCCTTTGGCTGAAACTAACAGACCCCGCATACACCAGCTATGCATGAGAACCAATCAATTTAATTTCAATACCAATCGCTATTCAATAGAACAATTGACCGCCCTGATGACTGACGAACAGGCTGCCACATTTTGTGTCAGTGCTTCAGACCGCTTTGGCGATTATGGGCTGATCGGTTTTGCAGCGGTCAGGACATTGCCGGACTTTGAAGTGATAGATTTCCTGCTGAGCTGCCGGGCGATGGGGCGGGGAATTGAGAATCAGATTATGAAACAGATCGCCGGGCTGGCGGTCCAACTGCAATCAGAGTCAGTTTTTATCCATTTCTCAGATAGTGGAAAAAATGCCCCTGCACATGACTTTTTGGAAAAAATAGGGAGCAGTTACCGGACTGATGGTGGATATCGTTTTTCGCCCGGACAGCTTTTGACATTATGTGATCATTATCAGGAACAGGAAATGGTCCATTCCGAAGTAAAGCCTGCTGTTAAATCTGCTGTTATTACTGCAGATCACTTAAACAGCAGAGAACAGATGCTGGAACAACTGTTCCTGCGTTTGTGTACGGCTGAGAAAATTTCCCGGGAAATTGAAAAGTCACGGCTGCGCACCAACCAGACAATGGAAATGACGCAGGCGGTTGGATCTGCGGTACAGTCAGCTGATTACCAGGACTGCATTAAAGCAGCTTTTTCAAAAGCTTTAGGATATTCCATAAAACAATTAGATGAAAATGCAGAAATTAATCAATATCTGCAGGCGGATTCCTTGAAGATTGTTGAAATAACCTCGATTCTGCATCAGACATATCCAAATATCAGGCCGACTATATTATTTGAATTTCGTACAATAAAAGAAATTGAAACCTATATAAAATCAATTGATACGGTCGTTTTACCCGCAGCACAAATGAGGACTGAACCCGACTGCATAGACGATTATGCCGATACTGACATTGCAATCGTTGGAATAAACGGAAGATTTCCAGGAGCCGATGACTTAGATACATTCTGGAGTAATCTGGAAAAGGGGATCTGTTCAATAGATGAAATATCTCCCCAGCGCTGGAATTTAGAGCGCTATTTTGATTCCCGGGGCGGAGTTGGTAAGACCTATTCAAAATGGGGAGGTTTTTTTAAAGAAGTAGACCGGTTTGAGGCCTCTTTTTTTCAGATTTCTCCTAAAGAAGCCGAAACGATGGACCCACAGCAGCGTATAATGCTGGAATTGGTGTGGGGATTATTGGAGGATGCCGGCTATACTCCACAGAATGCGGACCGCAATACCGGAGTTTTTCTTGGAATGATCGCCAGTGATTACGCCAGCCTGACAGATCAGAATATTCTGCAGGGAGGGGAGGGGTACCGGAATGCTGACCATTACCAGGTACCGAACCGGATTTCTTACTTTTTTGATTTTCACGGTCCCAGTATAGCCGTTGACACCGCCTGTTCCTCATCTGGTACAGCAATTCATCTGGCTTGTAAGAGTCTGATCAGCGGAGAAACAACTGCTGCAGTAGCCGGGGGAATTAATCTGTTTCTGCATCCTGGAAGGTATATCCAGTACTCACAGATGCAGGTACTGTCCCCGGACGGATGCTGCCGGCCTTTCGGAGATGGTGCAAAAGGAACTGTCTACGGAGAAGGCGCAGCTGTTATATTGTTAAAAACTTATCAGAGGGCAATGGCAGACAAGGACCACATTTATGCCGTGATCAAAGGATCAGGCATCAATTCAGGTGGAAAAACCAATGGATTTACGGTTCCGAATCCTGTCTATCAGGGTCAGCTGATTTCAGAAGTGCTGGAAAAAAGCCATATAGATTCCCGCAGTATCACTTATGTAGAAACGCATGGAACCGGCACCGCGCTGGGCGATCCTATCGAAATTCAGGGTCTGACCGATGGTTTTAGTGCCAATAACAATGCGTGGAAGAATCGCCAGCAGGAATGTGCGATTGGTTCTTTAAAAGCAAATATCGGTCATTTGGAATCCTGTGCGGCGGCAGCCTCAATCATTAAAGTGGTGCTTCAGATGAAATATGGATATCTGGTGCCTTCATTAAATTCTAAGGTGCTTAATCCTTATATTTCATTTAAGGATACTCCATTCGTTGTACAGCAGCAGCTAAAAGAATGGAATCGTTTACCGGCGGATGATGGTGGCCGGTTATCTCTGCCCCGGCGTGCCGCAGTCAGTTCCTTTGGAGCCGGCGGAGTTAACGCTCATTTTATCCTGGAGGAATATACCGGTAACACAGATGTGAAAGATGAAAATATCCAGACCAATTACCTGTTTATTTTTTCTTCCACAGAGAAATGTAAATTAGAGCGGTATCTGCGGAGATTTATTAAGTGGATTGATGCACATCCTGCTGATCCTGGTCAGATTGCCTATACCTTGCAGATTGGCCGGACTGCGCTGCAGAAGCGGCTGGCAGTTGTGGCTAAATCGACTGCAGAACTGATCAGTAAGCTGACTTGTGTGCTGAATGGAGTGACAGGAATATCTGGGGTATTTACAGTTGACGGCAATAAAGAGACAAGCCAGCCGGATGAGCGGTTTATACAAAATATGATGGCGGAAAAAAACCTGGAAGCCCTGGGATCGCTGTGGGTAAATGGAGCAAAAATTGACTGGGCCTTTCTTTATCCGGACTGGCATGATCAGAAAATATCGTTGCCGGGATATGAGTTCACCGGATCACGATATTGGATTTCAACAGCAATTCCTGAAGCCAGTGTGATTCATCCCATGCTGGATGTAAATATTTCACCAATCAGCGGTCTTTGCTTTAAAAAATCCTTATATCCGGATGAAGAATTTTTCAGAGATCATATCATCGATGGAAGTACAATCTTACCTGGAATGTCATTTTTTGAATTTATCAGAGCGGCCCTAATGACTTCGGTGAAATTGCAGCCACAAATTGAGTACCATAATATTGTCTGGATCCATCCACTTATTGTCAGTGATAAAAGGGATGTTTATTTAAAGCTGACTCCGAAAGGGGAAAATGATCATCTGCTGGAAAGTCTGCTTTTTGATCCGCAGGATCATACGGAATATGTAAAATGTAAGATCAGCTGGACTGGGGAAGCGGTTCCGGTCACTGCAGCACGGGACATATCCGGTTTGCGCCAGAATCATACCGGAGTTGTTTTAAAAGATGAGTGTTACCGCATTCTGAGCACTTCCGGTTATGAATATGGGGCATCATACCAGGTGATTGAACAACTTTCCTATAACAGTCAGCAGGTCATGGCTGCACTATGCTTAAATACGGCAGTTCAAAAGGATATACTGCTTCAGCCGGCACTTTTAGACGGAGCACTGCAGGCTGTGACGGTGTGGGATGCTAAGGTAAACGGAATCAGAAAATATCCAAGGGTTCCTTATACCGTAAGGCAGGTATCTGTTTTCAGGCCATTGCCCAGTCGATGCTATGTAATTGCAACAAGATCGGCTGACGGTCAGGATCTGGAAAAATACGACTTAGAGCTGGTGGATGAATCAGGCCGGAAGCTGGTCTCAATCAGAGAATATTATCCCCGGGAATTATATCAGCAAAAATCATCAGACCATTCTGATAAAATGCTGGTCAGCACGATATTAAAGCAAAAAGAACTGCCGTGTGCACAAACAGTGCCGGAATCAAAAAACTATCTGGTTTTTGATCTGGATGAAACATTTACCGCACTATTAAAAAATAAATATCGTAATCTTAATATTGTTCTGGTGCTGCCGGGATCTCAGTTTTCAGAAAAAGACAGCTGCTGTTATCAGATTAATCCTGATCATCCGACAGATTATGATTTGCTGGTCAATGCCATGGAGATGCAGGATTTTGAACCGGAAGTGGTACTCCACTTCTGGTCAGGCAAATATCATCGTCTGGCATCTGAGCTGTTAGGTGATCAGCTTTCGTTTAGTGTCTATTCAGTATTATCACTATGCCAGAAGTTATCCATCAAAAGGGAGCCAAAAGATGTTCGGTTTCTCTATTTTTATGGCAGTGAAGAAGATGGCAGCCAGCCACAGTATTCAGCTGTTGCCGGAATGCTCAAAACCATTCTCAGAGAGCAGAACCGGATGTCTTTTAAAACCATTGACTGCGGATTGCAGTACGAAGATCAGCAAAAACGTCTGGCAATTCTGTCAGCGGAATTAACTGGGGTACCTGAATTGAATCTGTCTGAGGTTTTTTATAAAAAAGGGGTGCGATACCAAAAAGAGATTCTGCTCCAGCCATTTATCCCTTTGACAGAAGTAAAAAAGATCCATGGTTCTGATGACCGAATGGTCGTTCTCATTACCGGCGGCAGCGGCAGACTGGGATGGCTGTTTGCCGAGTATTTTGCTAAAAAGCAGCCGACTACCATTATTCTCACCGGAAGGACGGCATTCAGCGATAGTATACGCGAGAGAATTGTTAAGTTAAAAGCTCTGGGTTCCGAGGCAGTATACATATCCGCCGATATATCATCACCAACAGAGACGGCCAGGCTGATTGCCGATGTAAAACAACGGTATCAAAAAATAAACGGGGTGATCCATGCCGCCGGAATAATCAAAGATGCTTTGTTGATTAACAAACGGCTGGATGATTTTAAATCTGTTATTGGACCTAAGATAATGGGAACCATCTGTCTGGATCAGGCACTCAGCAAAGAAGAACTGGACTTTTTTGTTCTTTTTTCTTCAACTTCATCACTGGCAGGGCACCTGGGCCAATGTGATTATTCCTATGCCAATCGATTTTTGGATGATTTCGCCTTGTATCGGGAGCAGTTATGCCGTAATGGTGAACGTTATGGGAATACCATATCAATAAACTGGCCGTGGTGGGAAGACGGCGGAATGGGGCTTAATGATGCTTCAGTGAACAGATTAAAAAAACAGTATGGTTTTTCAGGTATGTCAAATCAGACTGGTTTCAGTCTGTTCGAGTATGCTCTGACGTCGGATAAAGCTAACATAGGTCTGTTTATCGCAGATGCCTCGCTGCTTCAAATGTATCTGACAGGAAATTCACCGCTCAAAGAAGAGTCAGTTTCCTCAGGTTCCGGCAGCAGCGATATACAAATGTGCCTGATTAATGACATCAGTGCAATGATCAGTACAATTCTTAAGCTTCCTTCGGAGCAGATTGATGAGCAGATTAATTTCAGTCAGTTTGGATTTGATTCAATTACATTTACACAGTTGGCCGACTGCCTCAATAAAAAATATCATATTGACCTGTCACCGGCTGATTTCTATGAATATAAAAACTTAAAGCAATTGTCAATGTTTTTATGGGATGAGCACAGCCAGAATCTGATCTCATTTTATGAGGACCACGAAAGCTGCCAGTCCCAGCCGGAACCTGATAGTTATTCCGGGTATGACGATTTTGTAACAGCGGGTCCAATGGCAGAATCCAAAAAAAATTATGCCGCAGTCATCGGCATCGGCTGTATTTTTCCAGGCTCAAAAAACCCGGAAGAATTTTGGAATCATCTGAAAAACGGAGATAGTATGATCACTGCAGTTCCAGCAGAACGCTTAAATCAATATCGTCCCCAATGGGGTGGTTTCTTAACCGATGTAGATAAGTTTGATGCGGAGTTTTTTGGTGTTTCACCGCGGGAGGCTGCTTATATGGATCCGCAGCAGCGAATTTTACTTGAAACGGTTTGGAGCACTTTAGAAGATGCAGGATGTAATCCTGATGATCTGGCCGGCAGCAAAACCGGAGTATTTATCGGTGCATCATTAAAAGATTACGATGAGCTGATAATTCAGTCAAAGATAGAGGCTGATCCTTTTATGGCCGGCGGAGTTAATAATTCTATCCTTGCTAACCGGATTTCTTATGTGCTGGACTTACATGGACCCAGTGAAGTGATTGACACCGCATGTTCCAGTTCACTGGCAGCTATCAAACATGCGGCAGCGAGCATTGAAAGCGGAGAATCTGAACTGGCTATCGCAGGTGGTATTAATATTATTCTTACACCGAAATTCCACCAGATATTTGAAAAAACCGGAATGTTAAGCAGCAGCGGAAAATGCAGTACCTTCGACCAGCAGGCAGATGGATATGTAAGAAGCGAAGGAGTGGGGGTGCTGTTGTTAAAGCCGCTGTCGCGGGCGGTACAGGATCGGGATCAGATATATGGAGTCATTAAAAGTGTGGCGGAAAACCATGGCGGCCGTGCACAATCGTTAACGGCCCCAAATCCCACCGCACAGGCACAGTTAATTAAAGATGCCTATACATTATCACAGATATCAGTAAATTCCATCGATTATCTGGAGGCCCATGGTACCGGGACCAGGTTAGGAGACCCTATCGAAATTAATGGACTGAAAGAAAGCTTTCGTGCCCTGACAGCGGATGCGGCACAACCTGCTGTTAAAACACCGTGGTGCGGCATCGGCTCGGTAAAAACAAATATTGGTCATTTGGAAGCTGCTTCCGGAGCAGCCGGTGTAATTAAGGTACTTCTGTCGATGAAGCATGAAGTAATTCCTGCCAGTATTCATTTTAAACAGCTGAATTCCCATATTCATTTAGAAGGTTCTCCTTTTTATATCGTAGATCAGCCAAGATTATGGCCGCATAAAGATAATATACCGAGGCGATCAGGAGTCAGTTCATTTGGTTTTGGCGGAACCAATGTCCACCTGATTTTAGAAGATTACATTCCTGAGGTCATGGATACCGGGTATCTCTCTGGGGAGAAGCCACAGTTGTTTGTTATTTCAGCAAAAGACAAAGAAAGGCTGATTGAATCTGTGAAACAGATTTATTCATATCTCAACCGAAGATTTCAGGATAAACAGCAAGATGCCGGAGCTTTAACGGAATTCACATTAGAAAACATTGCATACACTTTGCAGACAGGACGTAAAACAATGGAAAAGAAAGTTGCCTTTATTGCCGGAAGTCAGGAGGAATTGCTGGCTGCTTTGAAAAAACTTTCTTCTGGTGAGGATTGCTGCGGATTCTATGATAATAAAACAAAGGAAAATGAACCATTTAATGAACCGGATTCGGAGTGGAAGATAAAGCTGCAGCAATATGCTGCCAGATGGCTGGAGGGAAACCAGGTTTCATGGAACGAGCTTCATCAGGGTTTAGCGGCAAAAAAAATATCCCTGCCAGCATATCCATTTAAAAAAATCAGGCATTGGCTGCCACAGCAGGCTGAGGTAATTGCCGACCGTTCTTTTACTGGTGAGGAATTCTATTTGACCGGACATATTATTCATAATCATAAGGTGCTGCCGGGAGTTATGTATATTGAGACTGCGCTGCAGACGGCGAAAACTGCTTATGGTAAAAAATATAATGTGATTCGCAATATCATCTGGTCCCAGATGTTAAGCAGCTCAGATCAGTCATTTAAGATTCGGACTGTGCTCAAAGAGCAAAGCGGTCAGATAACTTATAAGATCTTAAAGGATCAGCACCTGTCTCAGAATCTTCTCTGCTGTCAGGGAATTTTATCTGCAGAGACGTTGAATCAGCCGGCTGTAAACCGAAAGTCTGATCTGGACAGAATGACCGGCAGTGGGTTTGACCAGGTTAATAAAGAGGTATTTTATAATGCATTTGAAATTGACGGTACCGGATATTTTGGCGGTATGCGTCCAGTGGAACGGATGTGGCATAAAGGGGCGGAAGCGTTATCTTTAATCCGTCTCCCTGAAAAAATTAGGGATACTTTTGATGATTATCTGCTGCATCCTTCAATTATGGATGGAGCACTGCAGACAGCTTTCGGTCTGATTGACGGCAGGACCTGGTCAGCAAAGGCCCCTTATCTGCCATTTACTGTGCGTGAAATAAGAGTTTATCAGTCTTTTTCAAGCGAGTGCTATGTCTATGCAAGACTTTGTGATGATCGTCCTGGTAACGGACAGGATTATTTTGTTTGTGATATCGTTATCACCGACCCGGATGGTTTCATTTTGGCTGAAATCGATGAATATTGTGCCAGGTCTTTAAATTTTTCTGATAATACCAGCTCCATGAAGGTCTCTCCAGAGTCTGCCGGAGTAATTAGCTGTACGAGAAAATGGAAACAGGCGAAACTCGATGTGGAGACAGAAAGTCCGTCTGATACTGAAGCGCAGCAGTCTCTTCTGATGGTTAGTTCGAGACCGGAATTCTGGCATGCTTCTGGTTTTTTTGATAACGGAAGCAGAAGGTGGAAGACGGTGGATATCATTGCGGATTTAAAGGATCTCAAAGTACAGGAAACAGCTCTGCCCGATGTTGTGATCTATGATTTCATTGCGCCGCCGAAAGAACCTCAGGAGCTCAACTTTCAATGGCCAATCATCTTTGCCCGGACTGTTTTTTCCGTAACGCGGGAATTACTTTTAAACAGGCCGATAAAAACTATCACCAATATCATACTGTGTCCGCTGGAAGAAAGTCTCATCTTTAGTGCAATGCTGGAGGAGGCGGCAGTCTCAGCATTAAATGGGTTTGCCCGAAGTGTGGAATGGGAGAAAAGCAATTTCTATTTTAAATCAGTTAAAATCAGCCGGCAGGTCAGCCGTGGCAAACTGGAAGAAATCCTGTTAAATGAGCTGCCGCTGATGGATTATTGTGAAATTAAGTATGAAAATGAGCTGCGTTTTGCCAATCTGACTGAGCCGGTTGAGAACTTTAAAGAAAATGAACTGGTACAAACCGGCGGTTTCCGGATCAATGGCACTTATCTCATTGCAGGCGGCATGGGTGGTGTAGGAAAGACAGTTGCAACCTATCTGGCCCGGAATTATCAGGCCAGTCTGATTTTGATCGGACGCAGCCCCGAGGGACCGGAACAGCAGCAGTTTTTAGCCCGGCTTGGTCAGTATGGAGGCAGAGACATCTATATTCAGGGCAATTTAGCCAGTGCTGCCGATATGGAGAAAATAAAGGATATCATAAATCAGAATGGGTTTCAAATAAACGGCATTTTAAACTGTGCCGGGAATTTATCCGATCAGCAGTTAATTTATATGGAGACAGCCAGCTGTGCGGAAGTGATTGATCCTAAAATTCAAGGTACCATCAATCTGGATCTGATGTCACAGGAGATGGATTTAGACTTCTTTTTGATGTATTCCTCTGTCTCAGCCATTTCCGGAAATGCCGGACAGACCAGTTACGCCTTTGCAAACCGCTTTCTTGATGAATTTGCAGTAGTCCGCGAACGTCTGCGGGCGGCTGGTAAAAGAAGCGGTAAAACGATTGCGTTAGGCTCACCTTACTGGAAAGACGGAGGGATGGCGATGCCGGAAACGGCAATTAAATGGCTGGCCCGGGATGGGGGACTGCTTCCGGCAGAAAACGAACTTTGCCTTAGCATGTTAGAACATGCGGTTGTAAGTAATGAACACTATATCGGATTTTTATTTGGTTACAAAGATAAACTCCTGAACTGGCTGGAACATGCTGTTAAACAGAAATCTAAGGATCGGCTCAGTGTTTTTGAAAACAGCACCGGAACTGCTGATACCCAATGGCAGGCTCAATTCCAAATGGAGTTTTATCAAATGATTGCCAGATTATTGCAGCTGCCGGAAGGTAAGTTAAAGCCATCTGACTATTTTGACCAGATTGGCATGAATTCACTGTTATTTATGGAATTTTCAGATGAGATTCACGAGCGCTTTAAGCTTGATGTTCTGCCCTCCGCATTTTTTGAATTCAACAGCCCTGAAGATGCTGCCGCCTATCTGTTAAAAAAATATTCTGATGAGCTGCAGCAATGGTATCAGAACAAGAGTATCTGTTCTGAACCGGCCCCGGTGCCAAGTGACCGCCAGCCTGAAGATGCCTTTACCGGTTCTCATCAAACGCAGCCCCATAATCAGAACATTCAAAAGATTGCGGTGGTGGGCATGGCTGGAGTGTTTCCGGGATCAAGTACAGTAGATGAATTCTGGGAGAATATTTCTGAAGGAGTTGACTGCATTACCGAATTGCCTGCCGGACGGTTAAAAGACTTTGGTTATCAACAGGAAGCCGATAAAAGCCTTAATGACATTTGTGCTGCAAAGGGCGGTTATCTGACTCATATCGACCATTTTGATGCACCTTTTTTTGGTATCTCCAACAAAGAAGCAAAATTTATGGATCCGCAGCAGCGGATCTTTCTGGAAACTGTGTGGGCTGCAATTGAAGATGCCGGATACAGGGCCTGCGATCTTTCGGGAACACAGACCGGTGTCTACGCAGGTGTTGCAAATTCGGATTACTATGATGTAGTCCTGGATGCACAGACTGGTATGGATGCTTACGTTGTAACAGGCAAAGAGCATTCAATTCTGGCGAACCGTGTTTCTTACCTGTTAAACCTGCATGGTCCCAGTGAAGCATTAAATACGGCATGTTCCAGTTCTTTGGTAGCAATAGACCATGCAGTCAGGGCGATTCGGGAAGGACGCTGTGAACTGGCAATTGCCGGTGGAGTCAATCTTCTTTCCAGCCGTTCTTACTTTGTTTCCGTATCAGATGCCGGAATGCTTTCTCCACAGGGTCGCTGCAGGCCTTTTGATCAGGCAGCGGATGGTTACGTAAGGGGGGAAGGCTGCGGAGTCCTGATTTTAAAAAGTCTGGAGCAGGCTGAGAGAGACGGCGACCAGATTTATGGCGTAATTCTTGGCTGCGGTGTGGGACACAGCGGCAGAACTACGTCGCTCACTGCCCCCAGTGCGAATTCCCAGGCGGAGCTTTTAGTCCGCACTTATCGGGAGGCCGGTATAACACCTGCTTCTATCAGCTATCTCGAGGCACACGGAACCGGTACAAAACTGGGCGATCCCATTGAAATAGAGGGGGTTAAAATGGCATGTTCAGAATTATGCCGTGAATTTAACACCAATACGCCCCCGGTTCCTTATATCGGTATCGGTTCGGTTAAAGCATCGATTGGGCATCTGGAGTCCGCTGCGGGTGTGGCGGGTGTGATCAAAGTTCTGCTGTCCATGAAGCACAAAACCCTGCCGCCTAATCCGCAGCTGCATACGATAAATCCCTATGTACAGAGTGAGGACAGCCCGTTTTACTTTGTCAAAACAAAGCAGCCCTGGATCATTCCGGAAAACCTGACGAAAAGAAGAGCGGGAATCAGTTCTTTTGGATTTGGAGGTACCAATGCGCATCTGATTTTAGAAGAATACGATGAAGATACGGTAAAGCAGCAGTCAGATGCTTCAAATGAGCCGCAGTTATTTGTATTGTCCGCAAAAAATAAGGATCGTGTGATACAATATGCGGCTGCAATCCGGGACTGTATCAGCAATCAGAGCAGCGGGATACGTTTTGACGATATGATCTTTACATTACAAACCGGCAGAGAGGCAATGGCTTCCCGGTTTGCCTGTGTGGTTAATGATTTCGATCAATTAATGATGAAACTTGATTATTTCTGCAATGAGGGAAAACCAGATGGTGCCAGCCTTTTCAAAGACAGCTGTGAAAGTGTTAAAAAGACAATAAACAGCAGCCGGCTGGGGGAAATGAAACCAATGGAAATTGCAAGATTGTGGATTGATGGTTTTGATATCCCGTGGAGTAAGATGCCTGCAGCTTCCGGCAGAAAAAAAATTCATCTGCCGACCTATCCTTTTTCTCCTATAAGGTATTGGTTAGAAAAAAGATTAAATGCTGGGGTGCCTGCCAAAAGTATCAGCGAGGCAGTTCTCAATCATGCACACTATTATTACCCGGTCTGGAAGCAGACTAAAATTCAGGAAATGCCGGATCAATATTATGAACCCGGATGTACTCTGGTGACAGGTTCGGATGAGGATTGTTTAAAGATTTCAGACCTGATTCACAAACGCAATCCAGATGCCAGGATCATACATGCGGCAGCCGGACAGAAGTTCAATGAATACAGTCCTGGGAACTACCTGATTGATCATCATACGGAGACAGACTGGAACTGCCTGTTTGATCAATTGGAACTGAAGGGGTCTCTTCCGGAGCAGGTCATCTATTTATGTGATTTGGCCAGGATGCCCGGAGCAGAAGATTCAAGCCAGCGGCTGAGACCATTATTGTATATGTGCCGAAATCTCATGACCCGGTATCAGTCAGGCACAATCAAACTGATTTATGCCTATCAATGGGACGACAGTCCCGAGTGCTGCCTTGGACAGGCTGTGGGAGCATTCTTAAAGACAGCAGCACTGGAATATCCTAAGCTGCAGTTTGTTACAGCAGGAATTTCAGAGCTCGATGAACCAGCCTGTCAGTTACTTTTAGATGAAGTGGATCAGACCGATCGTGAAGTGAGATATTTAAATCATCAGAGAGAAGTAAAAGAATATTGCCCACTGCCGGCGGGACAGTATGATCAACAGCCGCTGGTAATAGTGCCAGGGGGAACTTATTTAATAACCGGAGGAAGTGGGGGGCTGGGGCAGATTATTGCAAAGGATCTGGTTAGCAGATATCAGATAAATCTGGTCATTGCCGGAAGGAAAACAGCGGTTAAAGAGAATATATCCCAAATCAGGGAAAATGCTGTAACTGGTGCAATCATTGATTATTATAACTGTGATCTGTCTGATTATGGACAGGTAGAAACGTTAGTGCAAAAAATAATCGACCGCTTTGGCAAAATAACTGGTATATTCCATTTGGCAGGATCCATACGGGATCAGTTTCTGGTAAAAAAAGAAGAGCCTCAGATTGATGAGGTATTGTCACCTAAAATCAGTGGGGTTTTAAATCTGCAAAAAAGCATATCTGGCCGGCAAGTTGATTTTGTCGTAACCTTTTCTTCAATGGCCGCCGTAACAGGCAATATCGGCCAGGGTGACTACGCTTATGCGAATGCCTTTATGGACGCTTTTTCTTTGTACCAGGCAGGCCAGAATATAAAATGGGTTTCTATTAGCTGGCCTTATTGGTTATCAGCCGGAATGCAGATCATGACGAACCAGGCCGAGCAAATTTGTGAAGCTGCCGGACTGATCCCGCTGACTGCTGAAAAAGGGCTGGAATTGTTTTATTTCATTCTGACCCATCCCGCTTCTCATATCATCCCGCTGTATGGTGTCAGCGAGCTGATTGAACAAAGTATGGGGAATAAAAACCGCAATCAATCAGTACAGCAGCGTCAAGCTGATGAAAGACCGATAAGCGTCTGGCTCACTGAGATGTTTTCAGATTTGCTGGATATTGAAGCAGATCAGCTGGATCCTGAGATTTCGTTTGAAGAGTATGGAGTAGATTCAATTGTTGTTAATAAATTTAACAGCCGGATCGAAAAGAGATTTCCCAATGTGGCAAAAACGTTGTTATTTGAATATGACAACATTGCAAAGCTGTCACAATACTTAGAACACGAAAACGGTCAGGCCAGGGCTGGAGGTCATTCAGATGAAAAGCAGACCGTCCGGGAATCGGTTACGGCGCAGGAAAACAACGATATTGCCGTTATTGGTATGGGCGGAGTTTATCCGATGGCAGAAACGCTTGATGAATTCTGGGAAAATCTTAAGCAGGGCAAAGACTGTATTGATGAAATTCCCAGGCAGCGATGGGATTGGACCGATAAGCAGCAAAACGGAAGTCTGGATTGTCATTGGGGCGGATTTTTAAGTGATATTGATTCTTTTGACTGTCAGTTTTTTAAAATATCTCCCCGCGAGGCCCAGCTGATAGATCCTCAGGAACGGCTGTTTTTACAAGTTGTCTGGGAAACGCTGCAGGATTCAGGTTATGGCGGCACTTTCGCAGATCGGAAGGGTCCCTTTGATGTAGGAGTTTTTGCCGGAGTTACAACTAATACATTACCATATTTAGGAATTGCCAGACAGCAGGATAAAAGTATTTACCCGAATGCGAATTTTTGGTCGATTCCAAACCGGGTTTCATTTTTGTTCCGGTTTACCGGTCCCAGCCTGACTGTCGATACGGCATGCTCTTCTTCTTTAACTGCAATTCATCTTGCGTGCCAGAGTATACACAGGGGAGAATGTTCAATGGCAGTGGCAGGAGGAGTCAATCTTTACCTGAGTCCGGCGAAATATCTGCAGATGAGTACCTCCGGAATGCTGTCAAAAACCGGACGATGCAATAGCTTCGGATCTGGAGGAGATGGGTTTGTGCCGGGAGAAGGGGCTGGTGCCATATTATTAAAGCCGTTGTCCCAGGCAATAAAGGATCATGATCATATTTATGGAGTAATTAAAGGCAGCAGCCTTAATCACGGCGGCAGCACAAACGGACTTACAGTCCCAAGTCCGGCCAGTCAGGCAGAAGTGATTTTGCATGCCTGTGAAAACGCCCGGATTGATCCTTCAACAATCAGCTATATCGAAGCTCACGGGACCGGCACTGAACTGGGCGATCCCATTGAAATTGAAGGTCTGACACGGGTATTCAGGCAATATACCAGAGAACGGCAATTCTGCTCCGTGGGTTCACTAAAGTCAAATATCGGACATCTTGAAGCAGCAGCAGGAATTGCAGGAATTACCAAAGTACTGCTTCAGATGAAGCACCGGATGCTGGTTCCATCTCTGCATTCGGAAGTTTTAAATCCAAATATCGCTTTTGCAGAAACGCCTTTTTACATTCAAAAAGAGAGTGCTTTCTGGAAGAATAAAATGGCTCCCATTCCCCGCCGGGCAGGGATTAGTTCCTTTGGAGCCGGAGGGACTAACGTACACATTGTTCTGGAAGAATATGAAAGGATTGAAAATACCGGCAATGTAATCGGTGACAGCAAATCATTAATTATTCTTTCAGCTTATGACCAGAATGAATTAAAGAATTATGCTGCCAGGCTTGCCAGCAGCATCCGAATGTCGGATGAACCGCCCAGCCTGGCGGAAATTGCGTATACATTGCAGACAGGGCGCAGCAGCTTAAACTGCCGATGTGCTTTCGTGGTAGATTCTGCCGACGTGCTGTTAGAGCATTTGGACAATATCAGCAGGGAAGGGGAACAGGCGCCGGAGGTATACCATGGGTTTGTCAAACAAAGCCGCCTGCGCAAACCAGTCAGCTATCCTGAGGACCAAAACGGTGATCAAGAGCACGTGTCACCGGACCTGCAAAAGATCGCAAAACTGTGGGTGGCAGGAGCAGAGATATCCTGGCCTGCGTTATATGGTGCCGGGACACCCATGAAAATATCACTGCCATTTCCCTCTTTGAACACAAAAAAGTTTCCGCTTAAACAACTATTTGGCACAACGGAACAATCAAATACAGATATCGAGGTGAAAATTTTGGATACATATTATAAAACGGAGCAGCAAACAATTCGGAATGACCTGATTACAACGCTAAAAAAGGCTGTTGCAGAGGTGCTCTATCTGGAATCAGATGAGATTGATGAGGATACACAGTTTATTGATCTGGGATTAGATTCGATTTTGGGAGTTGAGCTGGTCAGCATAATAAATAAGCAGTTAAAACTGTCAGTGAAGGCAACGAAACTATATGAGTTCACAACTATATCTGAATTCTCCGATTTTCTGGCCGGTATGATTCAGAAAACTGAGCCGCCGGTAAACGAGCCTGAATGCAGGCCGAAAACACCGGACATCGTACCGGTTCGTCAGGCACAGACTCTGGCATTTAAAACAAAAGCGCCGGTATCATCAGCCGGTATTATTGAAAAACCGAAACTGCAGAAAACTGACGATCAGCAGGTAGCTGAAACCGGTGATGTAGCAGTGGTTGGTATATCAGTGCGGCTGCCTGGCGTAAATGATATCTGGGAGTTTTGGAAGCTGATTGAAAAAGGGGGCACTACCATCACTGAGATACCGGAAAACCGGTGGGTCATTGAACCTGAGGAATCACAAGCGGAAAGTGGAAGGCAGCAAAAGAGGAGCCGTCATGGCGGGTTCTTAAACGATGTGGATAAGTTTGAACCGGAATTTTTTGGAATATCTCCGTGGGAAGCAGCGCAGATGGATCCCCAGCACCGGATCGTGCTGCAGGAAGTCTGGAGGGCCCTGGAAAATGCCGGCTATCCCCCTGAATCCTTAAGTCAGAAAAGGTGTGGTATTTATCTGGGAGCAGGAAGCATCAATGAATACAATTCCAGATATATGTTTAATGCCTCTTCCCTATTGTCGGCGAGAGCAGCCTTTTTTCTCAACTTAAAGGGGCCTGTCGTATCCATAGATACGGCCTGTTCTTCTTCATTGGTGGCACTCCACCTGGCTTCGCAGTCACTGCTTAATAAAGAAACCGATATGATGATCACCGGGGGTATCAGTCTGTATTTGAACAGCAATATTTATAACCAGCTGGACGCTGCCCAGATGATTTCACCGGATGGAGTCTGCCGCAGCTTTGATGAGGCAGCAAACGGGTTTGTACCATCGGAAGGCTGTGTGGTGCTGATTCTTAAACGCTATCAGGATGCAGTAAACGATGGTGATTATATCTATGCAGCAATTAAAAGTTCGGCAATCAACCAGGATGGCCGTACCAATGGGATCACTGCACCCAGTGGCGCAGCGCAGCGGGAGCTGTTAATTGATGTTTACAGAAAGGGCAATATTGATCCTGCAACAATTACTTATGCCGAAGCTCACGGTACCGGAACCAGCCTTGGTGATCCGATTGAATTTGAAGCTTTAAGCGAAGCCTTCCGGACGTTTACAGATCAACAGAATTTCTGTGCACTGGGTTCGGTTAAAACAAACATAGGACATACGTCAGCAGCATCCGGGGCAGCCGGAGTGGTTAAAGTGATTCTGTCAATGATGAATAAAAAAATACCTCCTCTGCTCAATTTTAAAACACCTAATCACTTAATCGATGTTGACAATAGTCCATTTTATATCAATGACAAGTTAAAAACGTGGGGAGATGGCCGCACACCGCTGAGAGCCTGTGTCAGCTCATTCGGATTCAGCGGGACAAACGCTCATATGGTGCTTGAATCAGCGGAAAAGAATTTTACAGGCCAGAGGGAAACGGAAAATCAGCAGCCGTATTATTTGATTCCGTTATCAGCGAAAACACAGCAGTCACTGGCTGGTTTTTGTATAGATTTTGTGCAGTGGATCAAACAGGACCAGGCTGATACCCGACTATCTGATATATCCTATACTCTCTTCACTGGCCGTCAGCATTTTGATGTCAGAAAGGCTTTGATTGTGAAAGATAAGCAGGATCTGATCCGCCAGCTTGAACAGCTGACGATTGGTAATCAGCAGGAACCGTCAGACAGCTACTACAAATCCGTGCAGTTTCTGACCATGTTAAAAGAGTTTGGAACCAGTATTATGGAGCAGGTGAATTATAATACCGTCAAATCTGATGCGGAGTATCATACGAGACTAATGACCCTGGCGGAATTGTACATGACCGGCATAGATTTGGACTGGGAACAGCTATTTGAAAAAGGAATGGTAAGGAGAGTGCCGCTGCCAATGTATCATTTTGAAGGCAAATCATATTGGCTTAAAGATGCTGTAAAAGGGCAGCCGGTTAAGGAATCTGCTCAGGCGGCTGAAACCCGGACCGTACTGGCAAAAGAAAAAGAGACTAAAATGACATCGGAACAGGCACTGAAATTGCTGTCAGGCATTTTTCAGGAAAAAGCAACCGGGAATGTATGAACAGGAGGTTATCATGTATTCTTATCAGGAAATATATCAAAAAACCAGGCAGAGTGCGGCCGAAGTATTATGCATGAATGAGCAGGACATTAACAATGATAAACGGCTTCCGGAGCTGGGAATGGATTCGATCATTGGAGTGGAATTAATCGTTCGGCTCAACCGCTTTTTTGGCTGTCATCTGGAAAAAAACGTCATTTATGAATATCCGACCATCAATAAGCTGGTTAAATTCATCGAAAGCCAGATAAATCACAGCATTTCTTCAGATTCCGCTGAGCCGCTTAAGGCTCTGTCGGATGATGGTTATTTTCAACAGTTGAAAGAAAAAGGTCAGAACAGTCCGGAGTGGTCTAAAGTGATGGAAGCAATTACGAAAATCTTTGGATCTGTACCAGATGACATTTTGATGCGGTTTTCGAATTTGTCGGATTTAGCTGATTATTTGTCGGGACGGAATGAAACTTATCCGGAGCCTCAGGCAGCGGACAAATTTATTGAAAAAAAGGTGGTTTTAAAAAAAAACCATATATTTAGAGAAGAACATTTAGAAACAAGCCAGGATATTGCGGTGGTAGGAATCAGCGGCAGGTATCCCCAATCGGAACACTTAGATTCTTTTTGGAATCATCTGCTGCAAGGAGACAGCCTGATCAGTGAAATCCCCCCGGAACGATGGGACTGGAAAGAATATGAGGCGGAATCCGGCAGCAAATGGGGCGGTTTTATTAAAAACATCGATCAGTTCGATCCGCTTTTTTTTCATATTTCACCGCGTGAAGCAGTGCAGATGGATCCCCAGATCCGTCTGCTGCTGGAAACAATCTGGGAGACTCTTGAAGACTCCGGGAATACCAGAGAGGGTTTAAAAAAGAACGGTCGTACCGGGCTCTTTGTGGGATGTATCTACCAGCATTACCATCTGCTTAACAGAGCCCGCTGTGCCAACCAGCTTTTTACGGATTCATACTGGTCACTGGTTAACCGCTGTTCTCACTTTTTTAATTTTCAGGGTCCCAGCGTCGCGGTTGACACGGCATGCTCTTCTTCTATGACGGCCATTCATATGGCCTGTGAAAGCATCAGGCGGGGAGAATGCAGTGCGGCCGTCGCTGGCGGAGTTAATTTGAGCCTGCATCCGCAAAAATATATTGCATTGAAACAATTTCAAATGCTTTCAGGGGAGGAACGCAGCTGTACATGGGGGAACGGCAATGGCTACGTTCCAGGAGAAGGGGTTGGCACTGTGCTATTAAAGCCCCTTGAAACGGCCATCCGGGATCAGGACCATATTTATGGAATTATCAAATCCAGCTCCATCAACCATGGCGGAACGACAGATGGTTTTACCGTGCCCAATGGAACGGCACAGCAGGAGTTAATGGAACAGACGCTTAAGAAGGCACATGTTCTGCCTGAAACAATAAGCTATATTGAAACTTCTACCGTTGGTCTGCCGGAAGCCGATAAACAAGAATTAGATACCCTGCTTGAGGTTTTCCGGAATAAACAGAAGACTTGTGCGGTGGGATGTGTTAAGGCAAATACAGGGCATTTAGAAGCAGCCTCCGGTATTTCTCAGTTGACCAAAGTACTGCTGCAGTTAAAACATAAAACTTTAGTACCGGTAATTAATACAGAAGGGGCATACGATAAAATCACAGCGGAAAACTCCCCTTTTTTCTTTGCGAAACAAGCTGAAAAATGGCAGAAAACAGCTGTAAATGTTCCGCTCAGGGCAATGATTAATTCGTTTGGAGCAGGCGGCGCAAATGCATGCCTGTTACTTGAAGAATATGAACCAGTATCCAGGCGCAGCGGTGGGGAATACAGTACGCCTGAAACCGGTGCCAAGGATCGTCAAATGCTCGTCATTCTATCGGGACACAGTAAGGAATGTTTAAAGCAGCAGGCCGCCGGATTGTTAAGCTTTTTACCTAAATGTACGGATATTGAAGGTCTGGCTTACACGTTGCAGATTGGCAGAGAGGCGATGGAATCCCGACTGGCAATGTTATGCAGTGATGAACAGGAGCTGAAACGTCACCTTAAGGCTTTTTTAAGTGAGACGGAAGCTGGCGGAGCAGGGTGGTGCACGGGACAGATACCGGAGGAGGAGGGAGAACAGCCGGCAGATTCACTGGATCAGGCCGCGGCAATTGCTGTAAGAGAGAAAGACTATATAAAAATTATGGAACTATGGACCGGAGGTGCAAAGGTTGATTGGACTGCACTCTACACCAGACAGCCGTATAAGATCTCATTGCCGTCCAGTCCGTTTTGCAGAAAGAGGTACTGGCTGGAAGTGGAGACTAAGGAAATTCCCCTTGCTGTCCCAAAGTCAGAAAATGTAAGACAAGAATCTGTCGTATCAACAGAGCCGCAGTCTGATAAATTAGAAGAAATAATTGTAAATACCTTAGCCGATTTGCTGGAGGTGGACTCCGGGCAGATATCACACCGGAAAAAGTTTCGGGATTTGGGACTGAACTCTGTTTTAGCAACTGAATTTGCAGAGCATCTGGATCGGAAACTGGGGATTTACGTTAATCCGGTGGCCATTTTCAATTATCCTACGGTGGAAAAGCTGACCGGTCATCTGGCGGGTGAACCAGTTCATATTGGAAACCAGGAAAATATCAGCCGGTTCTCCGATTCTGTAGAAAAATGCTCTGGAAACCATGGTAAGAGTGATGAGGCGGTTGCTGTAATCGGAATGTCATGCTGCTTTCCGGGAGCAGAAAATCTGGAAGAATTCTGGCAAAACCTGATGCAGGGCAGAGACAGCATAACGAAAATACCGGATAACCGTCCCGGCTGGCAGCATGGCAGCGACCGGTCTTTGTATCAGTGGGGCGGATTCCTGGCAGATCCGAATAATTTTGACGTACAATACTTCGGCATTCCTAAATCTGAATCAGACAAAATGGATCCCCAGCAAAAGTTCATACTGGAACAGACCAGGCATGCATTGGATCATGCCGGATATACGGCATCAGATATTTCCGGCAGCAACTGGGGCGTTTTTATCGGTGCAGGCAGCGGTGATTTTAACAGATATCGGCCCAGTCATGAATTAGACGCTTTTACTATGCTTGGAGAAAGTAATGCGGTCACAGCCGGCAGAATCTCTTATTTTTATGATCTGCATGGTCCCTGTCTGACAATTGATACCGCCTGTTCCTCTTCATTGACCGCACTGCACCAGGCTGTCAACAGCATTCATACAGGTGAAAGTACGGCTGCCATTATCGGCGGAGTCTGTATTCTGTCGACTCAGGCTATGCATGTGATGACAGAACATGCGGGGATGCTGTCTGCTGATGGGAAACTGCGTGCTTTTGATCAAAATGCCAATGGTTTTGTGCCGAGTGAAGGAGCAGGAGTAATTATCATTAAATCATTGGAGCGGGCGGTGAAAGACGGTGATCATATTTATGGTGTGATAAAAGGAACTGCCGTTAATCAGGATGGACAGACAAATGGTATCACTGCGCCAAACGGTAAGGCACAGTATGATTTGATTTCAGGATTATATCAGAGGATCGGTTTGGATCCGCAGCAAGTCGGATATATAGAAGCCCACGGAACCGGGACCAGGCTGGGTGATCCGATTGAAATTAATGCATTGGCGGAAGTATTTCATAGCCAGAGAAAAGGCACAAAAAGCTGTGCGATCGGCTCAGTTAAAACAAATATTGGCCATAGCCTGACGTCAGCGGGGATGGCCGGGCTGATAAAGACGATTCTCTGCATTTACCATAAAAAGCTGGTTCCTTCGCTGCATTTTGAACAGCCCAATGAATTTATTAATTTTGAAGAGTCGCCTTTCTATGTCAATACCTGCTGCCAGGACTGGCAGACACAGGCAGGCCAGCCAAGAATCGCCGGGGTGAGTTCATTCGGCTTCAGCGGTACCAATGCACATGTGGTGGTAACAGAGTATGATGGTAAATCAGAAGATACATCTTTTTTACCGCAGCAGCCTCAGGAAGATAAGGAGGATCAGCTGCTTTCTTATTTAAAGGATACGTTTCAGAAGGTAACTGGATTTGACATGGAGAAGATTGATATTCATGAACCTTTTGATAATCATGGCATCCATTCGTTAGTCAGCAAAGAGATTATCAGCTGCCTGGAAAAGGATTTCGGACCGCTTCCGGCAACGCTGCTGTTTGAACATTTCACGTTATCTGATTTAAAGGATTATCTGATCAAACAGTATCAGCATCATGTCCCGCAGGTAAGTGATCATGACAGGGGGGTGGCGGAGGACAATGATATTGCCGTAATCGGCATGGCCGGAAGGTATCCTCAGGCAGATGATCTGGATGAATTCTGGAATAACCTAAAGAACGGCAGCGACTGTATTGAAGAGATACCGCTTACCCGCTGGGATCATACACGTTATTATGATCCTGATCCAACTCTTTCCGGGGAAGGAAAAATTTACTCAAAATGGGGAGGTTTTTTAAAGGGAGTGGATCAGTTTGATCCTCTTTTTTTCCGGCTTTCTCACCGTGAAGCAGAACAGATGGATCCCCAGGAACGATTATTTTTAGAAACTGCCTGGGAAGCGCTTGTCAATGCTGGATGCAGCGGACAGCGCTTAAAACAATTAAAACGCCGTGTGGGAGTTTTTGCCGGGGTAACGTCTCATACTTATCAGTACCTGGGTAAAGATACGGCTGACGAAAAGCTGTGGCCCGATTCCTCGGCCTGGTCGGTTGCCAACCGGGTATCTTATCTGATGGATTTCCAGGGTCCCAGCATGCCGGTTGATACGGCCTGTTCTTCTTCCCTGACAGCAGTGCATTTAGCCTGTGAGAGCTTAAAGAAAGGAAGCTGTGATGCAGCTCTGGCAGGAGGTGTAAATTTATACCTGCATCCATCAAAATTTATCCAGATGTCACAGGCGAGAATTCTTTCACCGACTGGAAAAACCAGAAGCTTTGGTGCTGGCAGTGACGGTACCGTACCGGGAGAAGGGGTAGGAGTAATCGTGCTCAAACGGTTAAAGGATGCAGTTGAAAATAAGGATTATATCTATGGTGTAATCAAGGGAAGTGCCATCGGACACGGCGGACGGACAAGCGGTTATACCGTTCCCAATCCGGCGGCACAAAGTGATCTGATTGAGCAGGTAATGAAAGAGAGTCGAATTGATCCTGAATCGATCGGATATGTGGAGGCTCATGCGACTGGTACCTCACTGGGTGATCCCATCGAAGTGGCCGGACTTACAAATGCCTATCGCAAATACACGGGTCAGCGGCAGTTTTGTGCCATCGGATCGGTCAAATCAAATATCGGGCACTTGGAAGCGGCAGCCGGAATTGCCGGGGTGACTAAGATATTGCTGCAGTTTCAGCATAAAAAGCTGGTGCCGTCCCTATACGCAGAAGTTGAAAATCCTGATATCAGTTTTTCGCAGACGCCATTTTATGTACAGAAAAAATATCAAAACTGGAATTCTTTGAAATCGCCGTTAAGGGCTGCGGCTATTAGTTCCTTTGGTGCCGGTGGATCGAATGCGCATATGATTCTGCAGGAATACCCGGAGCAGCAAAACGCCATGTCTTTGTCAGAGCATCCGAATGTAGTGGTATTGTCTGCCGACAATGAGAATGTATTAAAGCGTTATGCCGGCCGGCTGCTCACTTATTTAACAAAAGAAACTGAGCAAAACAGCCGGCAGCAGTTTACCAGCATGCTGGCAGAAATCATCGGGGAAACGCTTGGTATTGATGAAACGCCGGATTACGATGAGGATTTGAGTGAATACGGGCTGGAGTTGACGGAACTGTCGGAAATTGCCGCTAAAGCAGCGGCAAAATCAGGTGTGGATGTGACGCTGGAAGTTCTGCTCCGGCAAAAAACCATCAGACAGATTATGAGGAAGATATTTGGTAATGCTGATGATCAGAAAAGAACATTGGCAGTAAGTCTTGATTCTCTGGCATATACACTGCAGACCGGCAGGAATGAATTGGCAGAGAGAATTTCATTCACTGCAAATAACATTGACGAAGTATGCGATAAGTTAAAACAATATTGTGAGGGAAAGAAAAAAATACCCGGATTTTATCAGAGTGATGGGGTGATCAAACGAAAAGCCGCTTCTGCTGTTTTGGCCTGTTCCCTGGAGAACAATGCTGACTTGGACTGTTTAGCGGCCCAATGGGCGGCAGGGGGGAAAATTCGCTGGGAAGAATTATACGGCCTTCATACACCGCATGTCATTCCACTACCGGCGTGTCCGTTTGAACGGGAACGTTGCTGGATTACTGCCGACGAACCACAGGAATCCGCCAGTACTGCAGTTGAACCCCAATTAAAGAGAGGGATTGTGTTTAAAAATTTCTGGCAAAAAGATATAGGTGAAGTGCTGGATGAAGCGCCGCTGACTGGCAGAAAAATCGGTTATTTTGGATTTGCTGATGAAATGACACAAAAGATATTATCGGCGAATAACGATGTAACGTTTATGGATTCCCGGCCGGATGATTTTTTTAGTTGGCTTAAACAATCGGAGACCCTGCCGGATTATATTGTAATTAATGCCAGATCATTTGATTTACCACAATCGGAAACAGGTATATCGGATATTTTAAATAATAGTTTCTTCCTGCTTTTACAATTGACCCAGATATTAATGCAGGCCAGGAAAAAACATCAAATAAAAATTATTTATCATTATGAAACGAATTCTGAAATTTCACCGTTTCATGAAGCAATATCGGGTTTTGCAAAAACATTGAAACAAGAACATCCCGATATTGCGTTAATTTCCGTCATTACCGAGCATGGAACTAATTCTGGTCTGCAGCTTATCCGGGAAATATCTGCCGATCATGGCTGCGGTGATGAAATTCAATACAAAAACGGGCAGCGATATGTAAAAAAACTGACCTTTTATGATTTTGACCAGAACGGGTTTGACTTTGAAGATCTGAAAGAGCAGGGGGTTTATCTGATTACCGGTGGATTAGGTGGACTGGGCCGGATATTTGGGCAGTGGTTTGTGAGTCAAAAACCGCTTCATCTGATTTTATCCGGGCGTGCAGATTTAATCCAGGCTGACTTAAAAAAACTGGATACGATGAAAAAAGATCCTGACAGCTCGGTTACCTATATTAAGGCAGACCTGTCACGAAAAGAGCAGGTCTTTGATCTGATCAGGCAGATCCGTGTTAAATTTGGAAAAATCAACGGTATCCTGCATTGTGCCGGCTGCAACCGGGATTCTTATATATTAAAGAAAGATTTTTCTGATGCGGAGACTGTCTTCGCAGCTAAAATAAACGGAACGATATGGTTAGATCAGGCAACACGACAGGATGAGCTGGATTTCTTTGTCATGTTTTCGTCAACTGCCGGTATCTGGGGTAATCCCGGACAGAGTGATTATGCATATGCTAATCGCTTTATGGATTCCTTCGCATATCTGAGAGAAGCTTTAGGGCGCAGTGGCAAAAGTCTGTCTGTTCAGTGGCCGTTGTGGAAAGACGGGGGAATGAAAATTTCTGACCGGGAACTTCAGATGGTCCGAAATAAAACCGGAATAGATCCGCTGGACAGTGAAAGCGGAAAAGCATTTTTTGTGCATGCGCTCAACAGCAGAGACTGTAATATCGGGCTGGTCTGGGGAGATCATGACAAGCTGGAAGGCATGCTCAAGGCCGATAACAATCAACCACTAAATAATAGGGATAATGGTCCGGTTTTAGAAGTACTGGAGCCTGATTTGGGACGACTGCAGAAACAGGCAATGAAATACTTAAAAGATATTTTATCGGCTATAACCAAAACTCCGGCAGAGCGGATGAAAGAAGACATGTCCTTTGAAAGTTACGGATTAAATTCGCTGATGATTGTTGAAATGACAGAAAAAATGGCGAAAGTATTGGGGAAAATACCAGTCACACTCTTATACGAATATGAAAATTTAGAGGCGCTGTCTTTCTATCTGGCAGAAAATTATAGTTCTCAACTGAAGGGATTACTCAATATGGAGGATCAGCCTCCAAAGCAGCAGCTTTTCTCAGGTATGCCTGATCAGGCTGTAGAAAACAGCATTCCCATCTGCCATCGCCTGTCAAAAGAAGAGAAAGAGATCGCAATAATCGGTATAGCCGGAACTTACCCGATGGCAGAGAATCTGGATGAATTCTGGGATAATCTGGCGGCAGGCAAAGACTGTATCAGTGAAATACCGCCGGACCGGTGGGATAATAGTATTTATTTTGATCCCCAAAAAGGGAGGGAAGGAAAATATTATAGTAAGTGGGGAGGTTTTATTAACGGCGTCGGAGATTTTGATCCGTCCTTTTTCCAGATCTCACCAAAAGATGCAGAACTCACCGACCCACAGGAACGGCTGTTTCTTAAAACTGCCTGGCACACCATTGAAAATGCCGGTTATACCAGAAATCAGCTGTCCAGTCTGAAGACCGGTGTTTTTGTGGGCGTAAGCTATGGCGAGTATCAGTTGTTAAATGCTGAGAAGTGGTCGGGCAGGATGAAACAGGCAGTCTCCTCTTCCTATTCATCCATTGCCAATAGAGTTTCTTACCTGCTTAATTTTACCGGGCCGAGCATTGCCGTCGACACCATGTGCTCCTCTTCATTAACGGCCATTCATCTCGCCTGTCAGAGTATCCGGTCGGGAGAGTGTGAAGCGGCCCTGGCCGGAGGGGTGAATTTAAATCTTCATCCCAATAAATATCTCCAGTTAAGTCAGGGTGAGTTTTTATCAACTGACGGCAGATGCCGCAGCTTTGGAGAAGGCGGGGATGGTTATGTCCCAGGTGAAGGAGTGGGAGCAGTTCTGTTAAAACCTCTTGATAAAGCAATCGGGGACGGAGACAACATTTATGGAATTATAAAATCCAGTGCTGTTAATCACGGCGGTAAAACGAACGGCTATACCGTGCCGAATGCAGGAAAGCAGGCGGAGGTAATTGCCCAGGCAGTTGAACAGTCAGGGTGTGAGCCGTCCACCATCAGCTACATTGAAGCTCATGGAACCGGAACTGCTTTAGGGGATCCCATTGAAATAGCAGGTCTGTTAAAGGCTTTTGGACGAAAAAAAGGAAAGCCGGGGAGTTGTGCAGTAGGATCGGTCAAATCCAATATCGGGCATTTGGAGGGGGCGGCCGGAATTGCAGGTTTGACAAAAATATTATTGCAGATGAAATATAAAAAACTGGTACCGTCAATCAATAGTAATCCAGTCAATCAAAAGATTGATTTTAGTTCTACCCCCCTTTATCTGCAGCAGACGCTGTCGCCATGGGAGCCGGATTATGTACCAAGAAGAGCGGGAATAAGTTCATTTGGTGCCGGAGGTTCAAATGCCCATATGATCATTGAGGAATATTCTGGCAGCCAGCCCCCAAAAAGAAGTGGAACGGAAAACGGAATTTTCATTTTATCAGCGAAGAATCAGCAACGGCTGAAGGAGTACGCTGCAAGTACAATTGCTTATTTAAAAAAGCATCCGGACGTTAATTTTTACGACTTTATCTATACCATGCAAACGGGAAGAGAAGCGATGGATGAACGGCTGGGCTTTGCAGCTGAGACAGCTGCTGATGTAAGTAGGTTGTTATCTTCGTATTTGCTGGCACCGGAAACTTTGCCGGAGGGAATCTGCCACGGGAACCGAAAAAAGAATAAAAATAGTGATTTTAATATCCAGGAAATTGAGGAAATGATAGAAAGATTCATGATCAGCCATGACTATCAGGGATTGCTGCAATTATGGGCACAGGGAGCTGAAATCAATTGGAAACTTCTATATCAGAATGAAACTCCGCATAAAATTGAAGCCCCTGTTTATCCTTTCCTTAAACAAAAATACTGGCTTGCACCACTCACGGAAGATACCGCTTTGAAGCCGGTTGACGAACTTACGGATGAACCGCTGATCAGTATCCTTAATCGTCTTGCCAATGAGGAAATCAGTTTGAATCAGGCTAAGCAGTTTATGGAGGAAGAGTATAATGGATAAGCAATTAACGCTGTCTGATATTTTAGAGAAAGTAAAAAATAAGGAACTTAGTGCCCGGGACGGGTACCGGCTGATTAAAGCTTCTCCAGGCTGCGCACTGGCTGAAATTGAAGCAGCTAAGCCAGCCGCCAGTTTTAGTTATAACTGGACAGAGACAAAAGATCCACCAGCAGACCAGCTTGTTCAGGGAATCGTGCTGGTAATTTCCCAAACAGAAGAACTGGCCGCCAAATTGAGAGAAAGGGGCGGTCAGGATGAAGATAATACCGTTATTTCTGTAACTCCGGGAGGTGGTTTTGAAGAATATGGACCACGTCAATACCGGATTAATCTGAATCAGCAGGAAGATTATCAGCAGTTATTTATCCATTTACAAAATGATGGGCTGATACCTGATCTGATTATCCATTCGGCATCGGCGCCTGGTTCTGGTCAAGAGCTGGAAAGTGGAATATATTCTGTTTTTATGACGGTAAAAGCTTTTCTGACATGCCGCAGAAATGGTGATGTTAATTTTTTATATGTTTATCCTACGGATGGAAAGCCACAGCCTGCTTTTACAGCAGTGTCAGCTTTTTTAAAATCGCTGCAATTAGAATTTTTAAAATTCAAAGGAAAAACAATAGGCTGTAAAGAAAATTCCGGGGCCGATTTCTTTGCTGCAGTCTGCTGCGAAAGCGCCGCCAGATTTACCGGAGCAGATACAATCCTATACCAGAATGACAAACGGTATGTGAAAAAACTGGCTGAATATGATTGCGCCAATGACATCCAGCCATCTCTTCTGAAAAATGGCGGAGCTTATCTGATCACCGGAGGAATCGGTTCGCTTGGAATGAGTATTGCTGAATTTCTGATTAACAATTATCAGGCTGATATTATCCTGGTATCCCGGTCAGATCCGGGTCCTGAACAGCAGGAGATGATCAGAAAACTTCAGAAAACGGGTCAGACAATCCATCATCTGAAGACAGATATAACAGTAAAGGCTGCCGTTGACAACATGATGGAGAAAACTGCTGACCTCTTAGGCCGGTTAAATGGAATCATTCACTGTGCCGGTATCCTGAAAGATTCCCTTTTTCCTGATAAAAGTTTAGAACAATTTAAGCAGGTCATAGGACCAAAAGTGAAAGGAACTATGCTGCTGGATCAGGCGTCTGAACGTCTGCCGCTGGACTTTGTCATGTTTGCCTCTTCATCGACAGCTGTTTTAGGGAACATCGGACAAAGCGATTACGCCTACGCCAATAGCTTTATGGACTTTTATACGGAATTACGTGAGGTTAAATCCGTCAAAGGATTGTGCTGCGGCAAAACCATCTCAGTAAATTGGCCTCTGCTGGCTGGCGGAAGGATGGATGTTGGAAAAGAAACAAAAGCTTTACTTGAGAAGACAGCTGGGATCATCCCCCTTTCTCATTCTAAATGTCTCAATGTATTTATAACCGCACTCAGCAGTAACCTGAAACAGCTGGTGGTTTTTGACGGAGACATTGGAAAAATAAAGCAATTAGCAGCAAAAAGGTTTGCGGATCAGGAGGCAGTGCCTGTTCCCGGACCAGCACCTGACAAGGTGTCACCTGATCTGCCCGAACAGGAACTTATTAATAAAATGAAAGATCAAATCAGCGATGTGATTCATAACCTGTTAAAAATAGAGAAGAATCAGATCGATTTTACCGACGATATGCAGGATTATGGTTTTGACTCGGTAACTCAGACCAGGTTTATTAATGAGATCAATGCAGTTTATAATTTTGAATACACTCCGGCGGTATTTTACGAATTGGAGGAACCTACCCTTGAGTGTCTGGTTACATATCTGTACAAAGAGCAGCATGCTGCAATCGCACAATATTACCGGCTATCCGCTGAGCAGACTGAACAAGTCATAAGCCTGCCTAGGCAAAAAACGGTGAAGGAAGGGAAAAGTTCGGATCAACCAAGTATGGGGGAAGAGAAAATCGCTATTATCGGCATCAGTTGTGTGATGCCGGGATCTGGAAATGCCCAGGAATTCTGGACGAATCTGATTGGGGATAAAGAACTGATCAGAAGAATACCTGCAGAACGGTTAAGGAAAGGTGCTTTCTCTGAACTGGACCCTGAGCAGATTCAGGCTGGTTTTATTGAAGATGTGGCCATGTTTGACAATAAATTCTTTGGAATTTCACCACGGGAGGCCAAATATATGGACCCGCAGCAGCGCATTTTACTGGAGGAGATCTGGCATGCTTTTGAGGATGCCGGGTATGCTGTTCCAAAGTTCTCTGATTCAGACACCGGTGTATTTATTGGTGCCGCATCTGTTGAATATTTTGAACTATGGAAAGAAAACCGGACCGAAGTTGATCCTTACGCAGCAACCGGCATGTCATCTTCTCTGTTAGCCAACCGGATTTCCTATTTATTCAATTTTCATGGACCCAGTGTAACCGTTGATACCGCCTGTTCCAGTGCGTTAACTGCTATCTGTCATGCAGTGGACAATATAAGGGCAAAACGTTGCCGCATTGCTGTTGCGGGAGGCATTAACCTGCTCCTTTCCTCTTCTTCATTTCAGGCCTTTGGGGCGGCGGGAATGCTCAACTCGGATGGAAAATGCAGGCCATTTGATGAAAAAGCCAATGGTTATACAAGAGGCGAAGGTTGCGGTGTGGTGATCTTAAAACCGCTGACAGATGCAGTCCGGGACCACGATCACATCTATGGAATTATCGAGGGCACAGCAATGAATCATGGGGGCAGGGCCAATTCACTGACAGCTCCCAATGCGCTGGCGCAGGCAAAGCTTGTGGAACAGGCGTATGAAAACGCGGGTATAGCTCCTTCGTCTGTGAGCTATATTGAAACTCATGGAACCGGAACCAGGCTGGGTGACCCGGTGGAAATCAACGGCTTAAAGAAAGCATTTGAAGCCCTTTATAAAAGGGAAAATATGCCGCTTTCCAAACAACACGTCTGCGGCCTTGGATCTGTGAAAGCCAATATCGGGCATCTGGAAGGCGCTTCCGGGATTGCCGGGCTTATTAAAGTCCTGCTTGCCATGCAGCACAGACGGCTTCCCGGGCTGAAGCATTATCAGAAGTTAAATCCGATGATCTGCCTGAAGGACACGCCGTTTTTTATTGTTGAATCGGAAGCCTCCTGGGATACCGGTGTCAATGAACACGGGGAAGAGCTGTCCAGGGTTGCCGGAGTCAGTTCATTTGGCTTTGGTGGGTCAAATGCTCATCTTGTAATCAGGGAATATAAGAAAAACAGGGAGCCGGAGTTTGCTCTTCCTGCCCAGGCAATTCCTGTTTCGGCAAAGAGTGAAGATAGCTTAAAGTGTTATCTGAAAGCATTAAAAGATTTTTTAAATACTGCCTCTGCAGCTCCGGTCAATTTAAATGATCTTGCTTATACATTCCAGACCGGGCGGGAACCAATGCCGGTTCGTGCGGTATTTATTGTCCGGGAGATAATGGAATTGCCGGCGCTTCTGGAGCAGGTGCTGTCCGGTAGTCAGCAATATCATAAGCCGATTAAGGGCGGCTCGGTTCCGGAAGATTCTAAAGCAGAAGAACTGGCACTCCATTGGCTGGAGGCGGACGCAGTGGACTGGTATGCCCTGTATGACGCACATCGTCCATTTAAAATTTCTCTTCCTGTCTACCCGTTTGAAAAAAAGGAATTCTGGCTTCCGTTAAAAGAACATCAGGTCATACCGGAAAAAGCAGAAGAACAGTGTCAGGATAAAGAGCCGGAAAGGATCCGGCTGCGTCTCCACCATGATCCGGAATCCGGTAACTCTTACGGGACTGCAGCAATTCCAGCCGGAAAAATCAGACCGGCGGAAGTTAGTATGGAGGTGCCTGGAATGACGGGAATGATTAAAGAGCTGATATCCGAAATCCTGCATCTGTCTGTTGACGAAATTGATCCGGAAATCCCCATGAATGAGTACGGCCTGGATTCCATCGCTTCGGTAGAACTGGCAAAAAAAATAAGTGGTAAATTAAATACCCAATATAAAGCGGATTTGATTTATGAATATCCTACCGTCAATAAACTGTCATATTATCTGGTACAGTGCAATGGCACCGTGCCTGTTCAAAACGTTATGGCTGCAGACATCGGGGATGACGATATCGCTGTGATCGGGATGTCCGGCCGTTTTCCTGGTGCCGAAAATACTGATCAGTTCTGGTCGATGCTGAAAGCGGGAGGCGATGGTATCTGTGAAATTCCCAAAGACCGCTGGGATATCCGTGAATTTTACGATGAGGATCCACAAAAAAACGGCAAAACAAATTGCCGCTGGGGCGGTTTTATCAGCGGCATCGACAAATTTGATCCGTTATTTTTCCGGATATCACCAACAGAAGCACAGGTTATTGATCCACAACAGCGGATATTCCTGGAGGAGTGTTACAGGGCGCTGGAAGATGCCGGTTATGCCAGGGAAAGGCTGGACGGCAGTAAGTGCGGAGTTTATGTTGGTGTCGTAAATTATAATGAATACGGAAAACTGCTTGAAGGTACTGATTATGATGATGATCTGGGACATGCAATGCTGGGCAGTTCCAACGCGATCCTTGCATCACGGATTTCTTATTTTTTGAATCTGAGGGGACCGGCCATGGCGATTGATACGGCATGTTCCTCCTCTCATGTGGCAATCCATCTGGCTTGCAAAGCACTGTTGAATCAGGAAATCGACCTTGCGCTGGCCGGTGGTGTCATGCTTCAGATCGGGCCTAAAAGATTCTTGCTGACCAGCAAGTCGGGTGCGTTATCGCCGACCGGCAAATGCCGGACTTTTGACAACCAGGCAGATGGTTATGTGCCCGGAGAAGGAGCCGGAGCGGTGGTTTTAAAAAGACTTGGCAGGGCGGTGGAAGACAGGGATAACATTCTGGGCATTATTAAAGGAAGCTGTGTGAACCAGGACGGTATGACAAATGGAATTACTGCGCCAAGTGCAGCATCACAGCGGGAGCTGGAACTGGAGCTTTACAGACAGACCGGGATTAATCCTGATACCATCTCTTATGTGGAAGCACATGGAACAGGGACCAAACTGGGAGACCCGATTGAGGTTCATGCGCTTTCTCAGGCTTTTGGACAGTACACCAGCAGGAAACAGTTTTGTGGTATTGGCTCAGTCAAAACAAACATTGGTCATGGTGCTGCTGCTGCCGGAATCAGTGCAGTTATCAAAGTGCTGCTGTCAATGCGCCATCGGCAGCTTGTGCCTTCTCTCAATTATTACACCCCAAATGAACATATTGATTTTGAAAACAGTCCGTTCTATGTAAATACCCGGTTAACCGGATGGGAGCCTGTCCTTACTGACAAACGAAGAGCGGCTGTCAGCGGGTTTGGATTAAGCGGAACCAACTGCCATATCATCCTGGAGGAACCTCCTGAGCCCGATAAAAATATATATTCACTGCCTTATTGCCTGATAATGCTGTCTGCGAAAAGTAAATCTGCTCTGGCAGCCAGGATTTCGGATTTAAAACAGTATTTGTTAAGTAATCCAGGACTGTCGTTAGCGGATATCAGTTATACCTTGTCAGAAGGGCGGAGTCATTACAATTTCCGCTTTGCAGCTGTCGTTGATACCACCGCGTCTTTGGTACAGTGCCTGGAGGCTGTCAGCAGCGGTCGTCCTGAGGAATGGCCATGTTATTTCGGGAGTAATGCAGTTCAGAACGTAGACAGCACCGGTATACGAACGGAGATCAGTCAACTGATTACCCAATTGAACGAGTCGTCTGAGGATGAACCGGTCAGGAAGATATTTGACCGGCTGGCTCGTCATTATACGGCTGGCGGTGATCTGGATCTGAATAATTTTTTCCGGCAGCACCGCACCAGAACGGTAGAACTGCCTGCTTATCCATTCGACCCGCAGCGGTGCTGGGCGGACAGAAAAAACGCCGGGCGGGGCAGCGGCGCGATCAACTGCCATATGAAGAAATCAATGGTTACGGCGGATGAAACAGAACAGATTTATCAGCTCGTTGTCGATGGCAGCGAATTTTATTTAAGAGAACATGTAATTGATGGGAATAAAGTATTTCCGGCAGTTGCCTTTTTGGAGCTGGCAATCCGGGCAGGAGAACGATTCAGCAGTTCTGAACATCTGAGTATTCAGAATATTGTTTTTGCAGCGCCTCTAATCGTGGGTAAAGCACCAGTGACCATACAGATTAAGCTGTGCAGACAACAAACCCGCATTCTATTTCAGATTAATGCCAACAATGATAACGGCAACCCGCAGATTCATTCACAAGGCTATCTGATTGAAGAGGCATCACCAGCCGGACAGCAAAAGATGGTTCCGGTCAACGTTTCAGAAGTGATCAATAAATGCGGAAAAAACTTAAAGAGAGATCAGATCTATCACCTTTATCAGACTATTGGAGTGGAATACAGCGGGACGTTCTGTTCCCTGAATGAAATTTGCTATGATCAGGACGAAGCACTTTCCCGGTTCAACGAAGAGATTTTTCCTTTGGACCCTGAATTTAAACTTCATCCAGTACTGGTTGACGGCTTGCTGCAAACCACACTGGGAATCGGTCTGGAAGCGAAAGAAGCGCAGCAATGCAATTATCTGCCTTATGTGATTGAAAAAGTAATCAGCTATGGGGATTATAACCGGGCCGTTTACGGTTATGTAATAAAAAATAAAATAACGAAAAACGATAAGGAACTAATGAAATTTGACATAATGCTGCTGGATAAAGACGGTGTCATTTTGCTGCAGCTTAAAAATCTTTCCGTGCGGGCCACCGGTAGAAAAGATGGTCCCCCCCATGAAAGTCCGGTGTCAGCGGACACGTTGAATGACAGTCGCGGGCTGAGGTATTATCAATGGATCGAACGGCCGCTGCCATTATCCTCTGTATCTGATAATCATGAGATCAGCCAGATTATGTTGTTTGATGATGATACCGGTCTGGAGTTGCAGATTAGCCGGGATTACCCGGAAATTGCTTTGTTGCGGAACGGATTGGCAGAGGTTAATACGGTAGATGAACTAACCGATCGGGCAGATAAATTTTATATCATCTACCGATGTCCGCCGGATTATTTCAAAACAGACTGTGAAATCCAGCCGGGGGATTTGTTTTATCCGTTGTTTACTCTTGTAAAGACGCTTGCCAGGCTCCGCCAACCGGCAAATATTCTGTTTTTATATCAGACATCACAATCGGTTACTCAGGCGTTGTGCAGAGCAGCAGGGGCGTTTGCAAAATCTGTTATCAAAGAGCTTCCCGGTATTCAGATTAAAACAATCGAACAGAGCAGTGAAGGCTTAAATTATCCAGGTACAGCGGTACTTTTAGATGAACTTCAAAGCGGCGGAACAGCAGAAATCCGATATGACAGTTCCTGCCGCAGTGAAAGAGTGCCGGCAGATTTTAATCCTGTCCGGTCAGTACCGGCAATCCGCCAGGGTTTTAAAGAGCACGGTATTTATCTGATTACCGGCGGTAGCGGCGGACTGGGGTTGATTTTTGCAGAATATCTGGTACGCAGCTATGATGCTTTTGTTATTCTGTGCGGAAGAACAGAGCCTGATCAGTCCAGGCGGCAAAAAATACGCGCGTTTGACCAGCAGCAGAAAAATACTGTATTTTTAACTTGTGATTTAAACAGCCAGGAACAGGTTTCCAAATTATTGGATCGGATAAAAGCCGATTATGGAAATCCTGATGGGGTCATTCATGCAGCAGGGATTATTGATGATGGTTATATTATTAAAAAAGAAATTGATTCAGTCAGTACCATCATCAATCCCAAAATAAGGGGAACCATTCATTTAGTCAATGCTTTGAAACATCAGCCATTAGACTTATTTATTGGTTTTTCTGCAATAGCGGCAGTAACCGGAAATGCGGGTCAATGTGATTACGCTTACGCAAACCGTTTTATGGATGAATATTTGTCTCTGTTATCCCGGGATCAGGAGTGGCAGAGCCACGTTTTAACAACTATTTCAATTAACTGGCCGCTTTGGAAAGAGGGCGGAATGAGATTAGATGAGCGGCTTTCCTGTTTACTTGAGCAAACGAAAACAATTCCTTTGGAAAGCGCAGCTGGTATTTCGGCCCTGGAGACCATCATAAAAAGCGGTAAAACAAACGTTGCGGTATTTGCCGGAGGCGCAGCTGAGGTAAAACAACACCATACCACCCCCCGTCCGGAAGAAGCAGAGGCAGATATCGGGCAGATTGATAAGAAACTGCTTGCAGTAATTGAAGAGCATCTGCAGATTTCTCCGGGTGTTGTAGATTTACACAAAGACTTACGGGAATATGGATATGACTCGATCAACCTTACCGTGCTGGCAAATTTAATCAACAGAAAGTATGGTTTAGAGATTACGCCGGCGTTGTTTTTTGAGGCAGATGAGCTTACGGTCCATTCTCTGTCAGAACTGTTAAAAGATTACTTTTGCCCAATGGGAGGCATAGCAGATGATATACCGGTCAGGACTGTCAATGAGGTTAAGACGATACCAGATGATCCGGGCAATCAGAGCATCGCAATTATCGGGATCAGTGGGAGAATGCCGGGATCGGATGACTTAGAAGAGTTCTGGAATAATTTACAGGCCGGAAACAGTCTGGTTACTGAAATTCCAAAAGACCGCTGGGATTGGCAGGAGTATTATGGGAATCCGCTGGATGAAGATGGGAAAACAGATTGTAAATGGGGGGCGTTTTTAAATGATGTAGATACCTTTGATGCAAAATTTTTTAATATATCCAGGCGGGAAGCAGAGCTTATGGATCCGCAGCAAAGAATCATGCTGGAAGTTGTCTGGTCGCTGTTGGAAAATGCAGGCTATCACCCGAATCGGTTTAAAGATCTTAAAACCGGTTTATACCTTGGCATCGCAGGCTCGGATTACAGCCAGCTGGTGAGTCAGTCCCAAGACGGAATCAAAGCCCAGGCGGCGACTGGTTTATCACATGCGATGACAGCAAACAGAATCTCTTATCTGTTTGATTTTCAAGGACCCTGTGAAGCAATCAATACCTCTTGCTCCAGTTCCCTGGTGGCAGTCCATAATGCGGTACGGGCGATCCGCTGCGGTGAATGTGAGATGGCAGTGGCAGGCGGAGTCAATGTAATCCTGAGTCCGGTTTCACAGATCGGTTTTGGTAAAGTAGGGGTGTTGAGTAAAACAGGTAAGTGCCGGACATTTGACTGTGATGCTGATGGTATCGTCAGGGGCGAAGGGGCCGGGGCTGTTCTTTTAAAGAAGTTATCCGATGCACGCCGGGACGGTGATCATATATATGCCATCATTCGGGAAACCGGAGTCAATCATGGCGGCCATTCATCCTCTCTTACCGCGCCTAATCCACAGGGGCAGATCAGGCTGCTTACAGAAACGTATCAGAAAGCCGGGATCAATCCTGAAACCATCTCCTATATTGAGTGCCACGGTACCGGAACCAAATTAGGGGATCCGGTTGAGATTAATGCTCTAAAGAAAGCGTTTGATCAGCTGCAGCGACAATGGGGACAGGAAAACCACACCAGAAAAAGCTGCGGACTAGGGTCTGTAAAGACGAATATCGGACATCTGGAAGCTGCATCCGGTATTGCCGGTCTGCTGAAAGTCGTGCTGGCAATGAAGCATCAGGTGATTCCCGGAAACGCCGGATTTAAGCAGCTGAATCCGTATATTAACCTGGATGGCAGCCCTTTCTACATTGCCCGGGAGAGCAGCCGGTGGGAAACCAGTGAGACTCCGCGCAGAGCAGGGATCAGTTCCTTTGGGATGGGAGGTACCAATGCCCATGTCATTTTAGAAGAGTACCAGGAGAACGAGTGTGCACAAGCGGTCTCACAAGATAAATATCTGATGCTGCTTTCAGCGAAAAATCTAAGAACCCTGAAGCGCTACAGCAACATATTGTGCAGTTATATAAAGCGTTATGGCAGCAGTGATACCCGGTTTTTGTCAGGTATTTGTTATACATTTGCGGCTGAAAGAGTGCATTTGAACCATCGGCTGGCGATTATTTTCAGCAATATCGATCAGCTGGCTGACAGCCTGAAACGATTCACAGATCATGAAGCAGCCTGGACCGACTGCTTTTTATATGGGGAAGTAAAAGAAGGAGAGAAAGTAATAAATGTATCGGAGGAGGAGCTCAAATTAGAATGGAATAGTAAAAATTACGACAAGATTGCACAAATATGGTGCACCGGAATGAACATTCCCTTCCAGACGATTTATGGCGATCAGCATCCGGAGCGGGTTCCGGTGCCGACCTATCCATTTGAAAAAGACCACTATTGGATTACTGCCTGCCCCTCTGACCATTCGGATGCCCGGTCCTTAAATTACGGATCACCAGAGTGGCATACGGTGGATTTTTCTGATCAGGAAGTATGTACTGATCAATCAGCCGAAGCCATCATTATCTTTTCAGGAAATTCCAGAGAAGCGGCAGAAATGCTTCAAAGAAAGTTGGGAGGGCGGTGTAAAAAAATAATAGATGCAGCCGGTCTCAGCTCTGTAAATAGTGCTGGCGCAGAACCTTACATAAAATCTGCCAAAGAAATTTATCTGATCGGAAATCTGCAGAAACCACAACAGACCGATGATGCCGAAGCACTGTCCGGTATTGCCGAAAAGGAAGTTTTATTGTTTAAGCATCTGGTTGGTATGCTGGATGGACTGAAAGTTATATACAGACCGGTAAAATTGATCATTGTGACAGCCGGTACATGGATTGTTAACCGCCAGGATATCTGTTACCCTGGTTCGGCAGCAGTCTTTGGCTTTGCAGGTGTTGCCGGGCGGGAATATCCGCAGGCAGATATCAGGTATTATGATCTGTCATTATTTCAGTCCTGGAGATTTGAACAACAGGATGTGCCCGTTTTATTAAAAGCAGTAGCCACTTCTGTGGGAAGATGGCCGAATCCGGCAGCAGTCAGAGATGGCTGTCTGTATGAACGAAATGTTGCTGCATTGCAGCTGACTGAGGCGGAGCCGGTCGGTTTTCGTGAACAGGGTGTATATCTGATTTTAGGAGGCACAGGTGGGATCGGTTATCAGCTTGCCATGTATCTGGCCGGGCATTACCATGCTAAACTCGTACTTCTGGGAAGAAGGGCTGTATCTCCGGCAATTGAAGAAAAACTGAGAAACATTTCACAAAAAGGCGGCACGGTTAGTTATCTGCAGGCAGATGCGTCATCCCAGCAGGATATGGATCAGGCGGTAAACCAGACGATTGCAAAATACGGTGTAATTCATGGTGCCATTCACTCCGCAGCTGTACTGCACGATAGAATTATTGCCGGATTAACAGATCAGGAACTGATTGATGTTTTAAAACCCAAGTTGCAGGGATCGATTCATTTTGGCAAAGCCTTACAAGCGTGCAGACCAGACTTTTTATTGCTCTTTTCATCAGCAGCTTCTTTTACCGGAAGAGCGGGACGGGCCGCCTACACTGCGGCAAATACCTTCCAGGATGCTTGTGGAGAATATCTGGGGCAATTGGCAGCTTATCCGGTAAAAGTCATTAACTGGGGCAATTGGGATGGAACCGGGATGGCGGCAGATGAAAAGCTCAGCTTATTATTCCGGACAGCCAGAATTAAACCCATTGGTGTTGATGAGGGAATGATGGGGCTGGAAAGAATTTTAAAATCGGAGAGACAGCAAATAGTTGTAACTGGCGGCACTGTCCCAAATAAAAATGCCGAAGAATCCTCGGCTGTGCCACCGGTTGTTCCGGTACCTGATGCCAGACTGATCGAAGAACAGGTCATCACCTGTCTTTGTGATGTTCTTAAGCTGACCAAAGATGAAGTGTGTTCATCGGATACTTTTGATGATATGGGAGTGGATTCAGTCCTGGCCATTGAGATTGTCCATAAGCTTAATTCAACGCTCGCCGCCACACTGCGAAATACGGATCTGTTTAATTATCCAACTGTCCGGTTATTAACAAATTATCTGAATGAGAGTATGGCAAAACAATCTTCCGTACAGTTAAATAACCAAAGCGATTCACAGATGTTAAGCCTTTTTGACGGACTCAGGTCAGGTGACATCGATGTGGAGCAGGCTCTTTCAACGCTGGACGGCTGGGACGGCTGAAAAAACGATCCGGAGAGGGGAGAAATTATATAAATGGAACTAGATCAGAAAAAAGTAATTCTCGAACAAATAAAAAACAGGGAGATTACTCCGGAAGAAGGACTAAGCAGGATTAAACAGTTAAAACATTCTGGTATCCCCGAAAGTAGTTTTGATATCTGTCCAGGGCAGTCAACAGAAAATGACATTGCAGTAATTGGAATTTCAGGCATTTTTCCCGGATCTGATAATGCAGATGAGTTATGGGAACATTTACAGGCCGGACATAGCTTTATAGACCAGGTTCCGGCCCGGAGATGGCGTCTGAACGGAAGTGAAGAAATAAACAGCGGGCGGGGCGGGTTTTTATCGGATATATCAGCTTTTGATGCTGAGTTTTTTTCCATCTCGGAGAAAGAAGCAGAAATGATGGATCCACGGCAGCGGTTATTTATGGAGGAGGCCTGGAAAGCTCTGGAAGATGCAGGATACACAGAAAGCAGGCTGGACGGAGCGGGCTGCGGGATCTTTGTGGGCTGTCAGGAGGGGGACTATTTCAAAAATTATGACGGTACATTGAATCCCTATCTGCCGACCGGAATAAGTAATTCCATCCTGGCATCCCGGATGGCGTATTATCTCAATTTAAAAGGACCGGCAATTGCTGTTGATACTGCATGTTCTTCGGCACTCAGCGCAATTTATATGGCTTATTCAGGCCTTCTGAATAATAGTTGTGAAATTGCACTTGCCGGCGGTGTCCAGGTATTATCCACCAAGGCAATGTTTGAAGGTCTGAACAGCCTGGGCATGTTTTCGCCTACAGGAACCTGCCGAGCCTTTGACAATGCTGCCGACGGTACGGTAATCGGCGAAGCAGCAGGTGTGATTGTTTTAAAAAGACTGGACAGGGCTGTTTCTGACCGGGATCAGATCTATGGCGTAATAAAAGCTATTGAACTAAATCAGGATGGAAAGACGAACGGAATCACCGCTCCCAATGCTCTGTCCCAGAAAGAACTGGAAATAAAAACGTATCAGAAAGCGAATATCAGCCCACAGTCCATCACTTATGTAGAAAGTCATGGAACCGGAACAAGGCTTGGTGATCCCATTGAGCTGCAGGCTCTGACAGAGGCTTTCCAGCAATGGACGGACAGGAAAAACTTTTGTGCGATTGGCAGCATTAAGCCCAACATCGGGCATTCGATGCCGGCTGCCGGAATTGCATCCGTTATCAAAGTCCTTTGTGCACTGACTCATAAAAAACTGCCGCCTCTGATAAACTACCATACCATCAACTCAAATATCGATTTGGCGCAGAGTCCTTTTTATATTTTAACGGAGGCTAAAGACTGGAATGTGGAATCAGGAATTCGCAGGGCCGCTGTCAGTTCCTTTGGATTCAGCGGAACCAATTGTCATATGATTATTGAGGAGTATCCCTGCCGAAGCGGGGACAGGCAGGAAGCTGTCCGGGACCAGCTGATTTTTTTATCTGGTAAAACGAAAACAGCCCTGAAGAACAAAGCAGCTGATTTAATCCGATGGCTGGAAAAAAGGCCGGAGTGCCGCATACAGGACTTATCTTATACTTTATGTGTGCGGAGAAGCCATTTTAAATACCGGTGGTATTGTACTGCATCCACGATTGCAGAACTGCAGACAGAACTTTCATTATTTATTGAGGCGGGCAGTCCGGGAGATCAGAGACTGAAAGCCACTGATGAAAGCCTTGCAGAGCTGTTACGCCAGTTTTCTTCGCAATCTGAGCAGAACGTGGATCGCAGGGAGCTTCTTGAAAGAATTGGGACCCATTATGTCAACGGTGAATCAGGGGAGTGGGGGCTTGTGTTCCAGCAGGATGCCAATACCATTTCATTGCCGCCGTATCCCTTTAGCCGGAAATCATACTGGCACAGCGCTGCACCTGCCAGCGTGAAAGATAAAAGCATTTGTGAAATGTCTTACCGGCGTTTATCAAAGGAAGGCACTTCTCATTTAATTGTATCGTTAACCGGAAAGGAATTTTTTGTAACGGATCACGTGGTGGATGATTTACATATTCTGCCTGGTGCAGCTCAGATTGAAATGGCGAGAGCAGCAGGGGAGCAGCTGGATTTTGACGTATGCAGAATCAGTAATATCGTGTGGCAGCAGCCAATTGTTGCGGAGTCGGAACTGTTTCTGTCAATCGCTGTGGAACAGGAAGATGATGGTTTTAAATATCGAATTGAAAGTGATTCTGCCAATCCTTTGGCAGTTTATTCCCAGGGGTGGCTCTATGGTTCTCATAAGACACCTCTGATTACCGGCAAAGAACAGATAAGCATTCACGATATTATCGCCAGAAGCCAGCATAAGTTAACCGGAACGGAATGTTATCAGATAACGAGTAAATATAACTTTAAATATGGCAAAGGGTTTCAGCCCATTCAGGAGCTATATATAAACAGCCGGGAAGTATTGTCCCGCTTAAAGTTACCTGATTGCGTACCCGATGACTTAGGCCGTTTAAAGCTGCATCCAACTTTGATTGATGGAGCATTTCAAACCGCTCTGGGGTTCGCTGACAATGCAGAAAATCATTCAAATGTTCCATTTATTCTGGAAGATGTGGAGATTTACCATCCCCTTGTCAAAGAATGTTATGTATACGCACAGCTGCTGTCGGATCAAAATAAAGGCGCAGCGAAATTAAACAAATATAGAATGACCATTACCGACCTGACCGGAAAAATACTGGTTGTCTTAAACAACTTTATTGTAAAAGAACTAAAACAAACAGGCTTACCAAAGCATCTTAAGACTGATCAGAAACCGGCTGAAAATATGTATCTGGATTCAATCTGGCTCTCAGCACCGGCAGCAGTACCAGGAGGGATACCTACAGACACACTGTCCCGGTGGCTGGCTGCTGACGTGGGGGGGACAGGCCAAAGCTGTGTGTTCCGGTACACAAAAGAGAATGCACAGTTGTCGGACATTGTTATAAATTTACCTGAACAGAATCAGGAATCATTCTGGAAAGACTTTTTGAACCGGCAAAGTGCAGCAGGCTGGCGGTTGGAGGCCGTCCTGTATGGTTTTACGGAAGAAAAATACCGACTGGATCCGGTCAGCACAGACAAACAGCTGGACTGCTATATTTATCCGTTTTTTGATTTAATAAGAATGCTGTCAGGGATGAAGTGGGAGAGTTCTGTTACAGTCCTGGCTCTGGCAAAACAGGCTGGAAATCCATTATTTGATGCACTGCGGGGATTAGGGGCGGCATTATTTCAGGAAAACAGAAAAATTATACTTAAGACGGTTATCCTGGAAGGCAACTGGCAGGACCGGATCAATCAGGTTACAACGGAATTGACACAGCATGATGGCTTTGCTGTTAAATATCAACAGGATATCAGGAAGATACTGTCATTAAGAAGAGCGGGTCCGCCTAAAAATGAGCATAGAAAAATCAGGAAAAACGGTGTCTATATTATCACCGGCGGTACAGGAGGAATTGGAGAAATTTTATCCGAACATCTGGCTTCCCGCTATGGCTGCAAACTGGTCTTATTTGGACGATCAACAAGTTCCGATCGAGCCGACCGGCAGTTGGAGAAGATCAGAGCACTGGGCGGGGAGGGGATTTACTTATCCGGAGACGTCTGCAGTCAGGAGGATGTGTCTCAGCTGATTTCCGGTACATTGCAGCAGTTTAAAAAGATTGACGGCCTTTTCCACTGTGCCGGAATCATTAATGATGATTATTTTTATAAGAAACAAACTCCTCAGATCCAGCAGATAGTAAGACCAAAGATACTTGGAACGTTGGTCTTATATCAGGAATTGCTAAAAACGGAAGCGGAGCTTTTTATGATGTTTTCTTCCATTGCTGCAGTTTTCGGCAATGCCGGGCAATGTGACTATGCCTATGGCAATGCGTTTATGGACAGTTTTACTGAGCTGGCTGTGGCAGAGAAACAACTGAAAATCATTTCTGTCAACTGGCCGATGTGGGAAGAAGGCGGAATGCAGGCCGACGATGAGTCGGTAAAATTAACCGAAAATCTTTACGGAATGATACCGATACCGGTTCAGAAAGCGTTGGTAGCGTTTGAATATTCAGTAAATAGATCAGAACAGAAAAGGGTGATCCTGACATATGGGCGGATCGAAAAAATTGAGCAGATTCTGAACATATGTGAGGAAAACGATGAAGGCAGTTTTATTTCTCAAGAAGAGGTAGATGATATGCAGATGGCACAGAAAAATGGGAGTCATGAAGGTGTTTTATTAGAAGATCTGATGAAGATTGCGGGAAAACTGATAAAAGGTACAGAAGGCGATATGAGCCCCGATGACGATATTGAAGAATGTGGCTTTGATTCCATCGCAATTACTGCTTTTTGTAACGAATTAAATCAGCAATTATCGATAAAGCTGACTCCTCTTGCTTTTTTTGAACTTGAGCAGCCCACGATTCGGGCACTGCAGCAATATTTGTTAAAAGAATACAGTGAACCAATTCAGGAATATTATAAACTTCGGATGAAAGAGGCGGTATATCAAAGCCCTCCCAGCCAGCAAAATCAATCGCTCAATGTCCCTGTTGCTGAAACTGACCAGAAGGTCAGCGGCACCAGGGACGACATTGCGATTATCGGTATTGCCGGAACCATGCCGCAATCGGATTCTGTTGAAGAATTCTGGAACAATCTGGAGAAGGGAAAAGATCTGATTACAGAAATACCCCAGGACCGAAGGAAGTCAATGCCTGATCTTAAAGCAGCCGGATATGGCGGATTTATGAAAACGATCGATACATTTGACGCTGAATTTTTTAATATTTCTCCGCGTGAAGCAAACTATATGGATCCCCAACAGCGAATTATGCTGGAAATGACCTGGAAAGTCATTGAAGATGCAGGCTACAATCCGAAACAGCTGGCAGGGACAAAAACCGGAGTGTTTATCGCAGTATCCGGCAGTGATTATTTTGATTTAATGATGAGAAACCAGTTTCAAATGGATGCCTCCTCTTCCATGGGTACCCTGACCTCTATTTTTGCCAACCGGATTTCGTTTTTATATGATTTTCATGGTCCCAGTGAATCCATTGACACTGCCTGTTCCAGTTCCCTGGTAGCTCTGCATCACGCTGTGGAAGCTATCCATGCAGGGCTTTGTGATACCGCCATTGTCGGTGGTATTAATGTGATCTTAACGGCCACTCTGTTTAACATCTTTGATGCTTCCGGAATGCTTTGCAAGGATGGAAAGTGTAAAACTTTTGATGCAGATGCAGACGGCTATGTCAGGGGGGAGGGGGCCGGAGCAGTATACTTAAAATCACTGTCCAAAGCCCAGGCTGATAAAGATGATATATATGGCGTTATCCGGTCTACCTCAGTAAATCACGGCGGCAGAGCAAAATCTCTGACTTCACCAAATACCAATGCCCAGGCAGACCTTATTTTTGATTCAATCATAAAATCAGGTGTAGATCCTGCTACAGTTACTTACATAGAAGCACATGGAACCGGCACCAATTTAGGTGATCCGGTGGAAATAAAAGGCCTGAAAAAAGCATTTCAAAAACTTTACCAGGAAAGCGGAAAAGAATTCAACGGCCAACCCTGTTGCGGGGTGGGGTCAGTAAAAACAAATATCGGTCATTTGGAGGCAGCATCTGGTATTGCCGGTTTGCTGAAAATAATATTAAGCATTAAAAATAACAAGCTTCCTGCATCTCTGCATATGAAAAGGCTGAATCCATTTATTGATCTGGAGGACAGCCCTTTTTATATTGTTAATAAAACAATTCCATGGGTAAGGTTAATCGATGAGCAGGGGAATGAGATTCCGCGGCGGGCCGGGATCAGCTCTTTTGGGTACGGCGGGGCGAATGCCCATGCGGTTATTGAGGAATATGAAATAAAACAGGAGCAGGGGGAAAACCGGAAGCCGCAGTTAATTTTGCTGTCTTCCCGGACCAGACCACAGCTGCGGGAATCTGCTGCGGCTCTCGCCTGTTATATCCGTTCCCCGGATCAACCGGTTTTACGGCTTGCCCGGCTGTCATATACGCTGGCAGCCGGACGTGAGCATATGCAGGAACGGTTAGCGGTCATCGCAGCAGATCCAGCGGAACTGCTGCAAAAATTAGAACAGTTTCTTGATGGCAGTATGGATACGTGGACCGACCGGCAGACGGAAATACTGCAGACAAAAACCGATGGAAGCAGCCTTGTGGAGCATGCCAGGAATTATCTGGCAGGAGAAGCACCGGACATACCGGCACTTTATCCCTACGGCTGTCCGGGCAGAATGCATGCGCCTGGATACTCTTTTACAAAACAAAGGTATTGTTTTGATGATGATCATCGAAACAGCCATGTATTACTTAAACCTACTGATAAGCCTGTCATAACAGAAATAAGCGGGGCGGACAACCTTCCGGTCCCGATTCAAGAGAGACAAACGAATCAAAGGCCGAGTACGGATATGATCAATGAACTTAAACAAATGCTGGCTGACGTGTTATACCGGGAATCGTCAGACATTGATCCGGTTAAGCCTTTTATGGAACAGGGACTGGATTCTATTTTGGGAGTGGAATTTGTAAAGCTTTTAAAAGACCGCTATCAGATTGGCTTAAGAGCCTCCAGTTTATATAATTATCCATCTCTTCAGGATCTGGCCGCCTATCTTCAGGAACAGACTTCAGACAGTATAATGAGGAAAAAGGAAATGCCGCATCCAGAGCGGGAATCTGAGTCTGTATCACTGATGAAATCAGGGACAGCCATGAGGATTGAACCAGAACCGGTGACACATATCGAACAGCCTGGATTTACTGATATAGCTGTTATTGGTATCGGGATGCGTTATCCGGAAGCGGATGATATGGATGAGTTCTGGGAAAATTTAATTGCTGGAAAGGATTGTATCACAGAAATCCCGAAAGAACGCTGGGATATCGCGGCTTATTACGATCCCAATCTTAATCAGCCTGGAAAATCAATTAGTAAATGGGGTGGATTCATTCGTGATTACGATAAATTTGATCCGCTGTTTTTTAACTTATCCCCCGCAGATGCACAGTTGTTAGATCCTCATCACAGGATTTTCTTACAGGAAGCCTGGCACGCATTAGAAGATGCCGGATATCCGGCATCCAGGTTAAATGCAATGAAATGCGGTGTTTATGCAGGAGTCATGAACAGCAGGGATTATCCAGGCAGTATTTTTAATGACTCGTCGATGCTTGCGGCAAGAATTGCATATTTCTTAAATCTGAAAGGACCGGCTGTTTCAATAAACACTGCCTGTTCATCCTCTTTAGTAGCTGTTGACCTGGCCTGCAAGGCGCTGCAAAACAATGAAGTGGATCTGATGCTGGCCGGAGGCGTGGCTCTTTATATGACCCAGGAATCTTATCTGGGAATGTCAAAAAGTGGTATGCTGTCCGGCACAGGGAGGTGCAGAACGTTTGATGATCAGGCGGATGGCTTTGTTCCGGGAGAAGGTGCAGGAGTTCTGGTATTGAAACGTCTGGACAAAGCACTTGCGGATCAGGACCACATCTATGGTGTAATCAAAGGGACCGGAATCAATCAGGATGGAAAGACAAATGGTATTACTGCTCCAAGTGCTCAGGCTCAGACCGCACTGGAGAAGGAAGTATATCTGAAATCGGGAATTAATCCGGAAACAATCTCCTATGTGGAGTGTCATGGCACCGGTACCAAACTGGGTGATCCGATAGAAGTAGAAGCATTGATTGACTCTTTCCGTACATTTACTGATAAAAAATCCTTCTGCCGGATTGGATCAGTAAAATCCAATATTGGACATACATCTGCAGCCTCCGGTGTGGCTGGAATCATAAAAGTATTATTATCACTAAAAAATAATCTGCTTCCGCCGTCGCTCCATTTCAACAAATTAAATGAACATATTCAATTGGATGATAGTCCATTTATTGTAAATCACACACTGACCCCATGGACACGCGAAGGAACTGGATTAAGGCGGGCAGCAGTAAGCTCCTTTGGCTTCAGTGGAACCAATGCCCACCTTGTATTAGAAGAAGCTCCGGTACGGACGGCATCGGACTGCCAGAAAACTTTACCGCTTTATGCCATTACACTTTCGGCAAAATCGCCTGAGTCATTAACTGGGCAGATTCAAAAGCTATACAGCTGGCTGAATCACAATAAGGGTAAGTTCTGGATTGGTGACCTGGCTTATACCCTGAATACCAGACGCACCGTTTTCGATTACCGGTTTGCTGTTCTGGCATCGGGGGAAGAGGATTTGACCGAATTGATAGGGGGGTATCTGTCTGGTCGTAAGCCGGTTTCAGAGCTGATTTTTACGAAAAAGGCTGACAGCATCCCGAAACATTTATCGAAACAGACGATCCAGTATATTTTTCAGCGTATCCACCAGCTTGAGACCGATTCCAGTGAATATCGCGAGTTATTGCAGGCATTGGCAGAATTTTATGGAGCAGGAGCAGAACTCAACTGGGAAGAACTTTATGGAGCGCGTGATTATCAGGTAATTCCTGTTATCACCTATGCTTTTAAGAAAGACCGGTACTGGTATGAACAGCCAGCTGTACCGGAAAAACCAAATAACTCCGGTTCCCATATGGATAATCTTCTGCATTCCGGTTTTCAGAAACTAAATGACTGCTGCTGCAGAGTGAATCTGACTGGCCGGGAATTCTTTTTTGAAGATAATGTTGTCTATGATAAACCCATCCTTCCGGGAGTTGCCTACCTTGAAATGATACGGGCAGCTGCACAGGAAATGTTAAAGCTTTCTGTTGCTGTCATAACCGATGTCTACTGGCTTGCGCCAATTCAACCGGACGGCAGTTTGATCCGTTTGGAAATAGAATTTTCAGATGGTGATAAAACCAGTTTATTCCGTCTGTACACTGTCAGCCAGGATGAAGCAAGAATTTTAAACATGAAGGGAAGTATTTCGAAAGAACCGGTATCTGCAACTGCTGTAATTCAGGATATTGCCGCAATCAAAAAACGCTGCATCAATCAGACAAGCGGATTGGAATGCTATGAGAGCTTCCGGAGAAGACAATTTTTTGTAGGCCCCAGTATGCAGGCGATGAAGCATATGTATTATAACGATACGGAAGCGTTGTCAGAGCTTTCCCTGCCCTTGAACGGTTATGAGCTGAAGGCGTTTGATCTGCATCCGGCGCTTATGGATGCTGCACTGCAGACGATTACCGGTCTGCAGGTGAATTCTGACAGGGATTCCATCGGCCGCCCTTATCTGACTTTTTCACTGGAGCGGCTGGAAATACTGAAACCATTAGCCGCACACTGCTATGTCCATGCATCTCTAAGCAAAACCAACGATCTGGATAAACCAATGCGCCATTTTAATATTAATATGATTGATGATGATGGCAATATATTAGTTCGGCTGATTAATTTCTGTATCAAGCAGCCCATGGAAGAAAATCACTTGAATGCAGAAACACGGAAACCGGTTCAAATAGAAGAAAAATGTGTTAATGCTGAGGATGTTACCCGAATTATCTCCAGTCTGTTAAAAATCAGCCAGGATGAAATTGATCCCAATGAAGAATTGCTGAATTATGGATTCACTTCGATTAGCATGATCGGGTTTATTGAAACAGTCAACCGGGAGTTCGGAATTAATACTTCTACGGAGATGTTTTTTGACGAGGATATGGTCAGTATTAATACCATTTGCCGGAGTTTAGAGAGACATTTAAAACCACTGGCCGGCGGGGAATCCGTACAGGGTGCAGATCTGATGCAGATTTATCATAAAGCAGAAGAAACAATTCTTCAGATGGCCAGTGATTTGCCAATGACCGATCAAAATGGCTATAATTCTGAGGCTGTCCGCACATTGGTGCAGCGGATTGCTTTAAAATATAATATCCAGGCAGTTCCCGAAGACGTAACCGCCAGTTCTTCATTCTCAGCATTCATTAAAAAATTAGTTCAGGATAATGCAGGCATTTTTTGCAATATGTTAAATGATTAAAGGAGGATTCAAAATGAAGTGGACAGATCAAATGGTTTTTGAAAAAACTGAAACAATTTTAAAAGAGGTTAATCCTCAAAAAGTGCTGGGAGAAGTTACTCCCGATAGTTCTCTGATTCATGACTTTGCGTTTGATTCCATCGATATCATGGATACCATGCTGAAAATTCAGCAGACTTTTTTAAGTGAATCGGCAAACTTAGATATGGAAAGCTTTATCTCAGACATTTTTGAAGATGAAAATAACGCCGGAATGACTGTAGGAACTATTTGTAAGCTGATAAAAAAATATTTTCTGAATCATATGGAGGTACAAAATGGATAATAAAATTAACTGGGGAATAACAAAAGATTTACAGGCGGATATCCGCTACGAACCGAATGCATGTAAAAATTATGTCATGGATATGTCCTTAGGCTGCCCTCATCATTGTCTTTACTGCATCTTCTCGCCTCTGGAAATGAAAGCATACCAGCTGCAAAATCCTGATTATAAGGAAGAAACGGTATTGCTGAAACTGGACCGCTTTCTGGAACGGGAGGATTTTCCTCCCTGTGTTTATTTGAGCTATTCGTCAGATCCGTTGGGAAATGAGGATATTATTAAATCGACCATTACTGTTGTGAACAGGCTTTTGGAACATAATGTGAATATTCTTTTTGTATCAAAAGGAATATTTACGGACGGGATTCTGGAGGCATTTGCCAAAAAGCCGGAGTACATACATGTTCAGGTGGACGTGACAAGTGCTGACCAGTATAGAAATTCAATTGTGGAACCTTATGCAGCCAGCTATGAGGAACGGATGAATAATGTTAAGAAACTTGCTTCCATAAAAGGTCTTGGAAATTTAAATGTGCGCATTGATCCCATGCTTCCCAATATTGATGACCAGCCGGAGAACATTAAAAAAGTAGCAGGTGATGCGCTGCGGCTGGGAGCAACGGAAGTGATTGCCGGTTATGTTCTGGTAACAGGCACAGTGAAGCAGGCATGGATGAAAAATGAGTTTTTACGTCCTTGTGCCGAGGCATTGTCAGAAGTAACGCCAACCATCTCCGGCCAGCAATTATTTTCACTTCCATTTGATGATAAATTGGAAAGACTGACCAGAGTTGAGCAGTTATGCAAAGAAGTGGGAATAAAAATGGCTTGCTGCGGCTGTAAAGACGTGCGCCTGAAACAAACTGATTTTGAATGGATCTGTCATCCGTTTAACCGGCAGATGAGAGAAAAGATGATGAAGGAAAATCCCGGCTATGTGTTGGAGACAGAACATTTAAAATAAAAGATACAATGAGTGCTGCTAAATGATAAAAGGAGGTTTCATTAATGAAGTGGACAGATCAAATGGTTTTTGAAAAAACCGAAACAATTTTAAAAGAGGTAAATCCTCAAAAAGTGCTGGGAGAAGTTACTCCCGATAGTTCTCTGATTCATGACTTTGCGTTTGATTCCATTGATATCATGGATACCATGCTGAAAATTCAGCAGACTTTTTTAAGTGAATCGGCTGACTTAGATATGGAAAGCTTTATCTCAGACATTTTTGAAGATGAAAATAACGCCGGAATGACTGTGGGAACCATTTGTAAGCTGATAAAAAAATATTTTCTGAATCATATGGAGGTACAAAATGGATAATAAAATTAACTGGGGAATAACAAAAGATTTACAGGCGGATATCCGCTACGAACCGAATGCATGTAAAAATTATGTCATGGATATGTCCTTAGGCTGCCCTCATCATTGTCTTTACTGCATCTTCTCGCCTCTGGAAATGAAAGCATACCAGCTGCAAAATCCTGATTATAAGGAAGAAACGGTATTGCTGAAACTGGACCGCTTTCTGGAACGGGAGGATTTTCCTCCCTGTGTTTATTTAAGTTATTCATCAGATCCGTTGGGAAATGAGGATATTATTAATTCGACCATTACTGTTGTGAACAGGCTTCTGGAACATAATGTGAATATTCTTTTTGTATCAAAAGGAATATTTACGGACGGGATTTTGGAGGTATTTGCCAAAAAGCCGGAATACATACATGTTCAGGTGGACGTGACAAGTGCTGACCAGTATAGAAATTCAATTGTGGAACCTTATGCAGCCAGCTACGAAGAACGGATGAACAATGTTAAGAAACTTGCTTCCATAAAAGGTCTGGGAAATTTAAATGTGCGCATTGATCCCATGCTTCCCAATATTGATGACCAGCCGGAGAACATTAAAAAAGTAGCAGGTGATGCGCTGCGGCTGGGAGCAACGGAAGTGATTGCCGGTTATGTTCTGGTAACAGGCACAGTGAAGCAGGCATGGATGAAAAATGAGTTTTTACGTCCTTGTGCCGAGGCATTGTCAGAAGTAACGCCAACCATCTCCGGCCAGCAATTATTTTCACTTCCATTTGATGATAAATTGGAAAGACTGACCAGAGTTGAGCAGTTATGCAAAGAAGTGGGAATAAAAATGGCTTGCTGCGGCTGTAAAGACGTACGCCTGAAACAAACTGATTTTGAATGGATCTGTCATCCGTTTAACCGGCAGATGAGAGAAAAGATGATGAAGGAAAATCCCGGCTATGTGTTGGAGACAGAACATTTAAAATAGGGAGGATACAATATGGAGGCTGCGGGAAGATACCCGATTGCTATAAAAATCAAGGGAATTGGGCACAGTGTTCCAAAAAAACTCGTTACCAGCGATGAGCTGGAACGTAAATATAAATTAGAAGCCGGGTGGTGCAGCCGCAAACTGGGTATCTCAGGCAGATACTGGGTTACCAAAGAATCTGCCGCAGAGTTATGTGCACAGGCATCTGCGGAAGCATTTCAAAAGGCGGACATTGATCCCGGTGAAATTGATCTGATTTTAAATGCGTCTAACACCTTTGACCGAATTCTGCCTGATCAAAGCATTCAGATTAAAGATAAACTGAACCTGACTGACCCCCAAATTGGCTGCATCAGCGTCAACTGCGGCTGTTTAAGTGCTCTGGCGGCACTGGATCTGGGAGGGGCGCTGATTGCCTCCGGAGTTGCGAAGCAGATCCTGATTGTCGCCAGTCTGATTTCCTCTCCTGGTTTTAACGAAAAAAATATTCAGGAAAGTGCGGCATTGGGAGATGGCGCTGCGGCGCTGATACTCGGTGCCGCGAAACCACAGGAAGACTCATGTTTGTATGGAGCCAGAATGGAAACTTACAGCGGCGCTCATGGGATTAAAGGATTCAAAGGGATGAAAGAACACGAAACACTTTTTAGTAAAGATATCTTATTTGATGATTTAACCTTTGAATTTGATTCTCAGACGATGCAGCAGGAAGGAATGAAATATAATAAGAATTTCGTTTCCCGATTATTTCCGGTTGATAAAAAATGTCTGCAGATGATTATCCCCAACCAGTCCACCAGGATCGCTTCGGATATGATGAAACTGATGTTTCCATCCCGTAAAGTTTTTACTGTCATTGACCAATACGGCAATATCGGTGCCGCTGGTCATATTATGGCCTTATATCATGCAGTGGAAAACAATCTGATAAAAAGAGGAGACTTAGTGCTGCTGCACGGTATGGGAGCGGGATTGTCGATCTATGGTGTTCTGTTAAAATATTAGAAGGAGGGAGCTGAACATGGCAGATTCTTATTCAGTAAAAATCACCGGGCTGGGCAAATATTTGCCTGAACAGATCGTAAATAACAATACAGTGGAAACGGAGGCAGGACTGGCGGCCGGCTGGTGTGAGCGGGAGATTGGGGTAAGGTCCAGAAGATGGGCGGACAAGTTGACGCAGTCAGAAATGGCCGGAGCTGCTGCCAATGAGGCGATTGCCCAGGCAGGGCTCACTGAGCTGGACTTAGATTTGATCATTAATGCCTCGTCTGGTTTTGAAAAAAAAGTACCTGATGGGGGACCGCTGCTGCAAAAAGAGTTGGGATACGAACATACCGGTATTCCCAGCCTGACTATTCAGTCAGGATTTCAAAGCTTTATTTCAGCGTTGTTCGTGTCAGTTGGATTAATTGCTGCTGGGCGTTACCGCAATATTTTAATTTGCTGCTCGGAAATTCTTTCATCAATGGTGGATCCCTCTAATTCTGAAGCTTATTGTCTGTTGGGTGATGGAGCGGGAGCAATAGTTTTATCAGCCTGTAAAGAGAACGACCAGAGCCATGTATTAAAAATGGTGCAAAAAACTTTTTTTGACAGCGAATTTTCAATTAGTTCTAAACTTGGTTTCACTGGAATTCAGAATAAGGTAAAAAATGCAAAAGATATTGCAATCCAGATGGATCTTAAAAGATACCGTGAATGCAGCACTGATTATACCAGTCAGGTGATCGAACAGCTATTAGAAAATTTTTCCAAAGAACAGCTTGGGGCAGCAATTTTACAATACCTTCCCAACAGCAAAGACTCTCTGCTCAGCCGCACTACGGTGATCAACACTATAACCTCATCCGGTTTGTGTGGGGCGGCCTCTTTTCCAATGGCACTTTACGATGCAGTCACCGATGCAAAAATTCACCGCGGTGATTATGTGCTGCTGGCCGGCACCGGAGATGGTTTTTGCGTTGGCGGGATATTGCTTCAATATTAAATAGCTAACCCTTTCACCCTTATAAAGGAGGTAAAAACATTATGCAAACATCAAAACCATGGTATAACGACTGTGTACTTGACCCACAGATAGTGATGCCGCAAAATTTATCAGATTATCGTAATCCGCCAGATAAAATATTTGTAACTGGAGTAACAGGGTTTATCGGCTGTTATCTTCTGAAGGAATTGCTGGACCGTACCAAAGCGGATATAATGGTACTTGTTCGGGCTAAAGATGAAATTATTGCTTGGGAGAGAGTAAAAAATCAAATGAAAAAGTTTCACTTGTGGAGTGAATGCTATTGCAGCAGAATCACCCCTCTGACCGGCGATCTCTGTAAAGAGAGGTTGGGGTTGTCAGAAGACTGCTGGAGGATGTTAGAAGAAAGTGTGGACTATATCTATCACATTGGAACTTATGTTAACTTTCTTTTGCCCTATCACGTATTGTATCCACATAATGTGGCTCCAGTCATAGAATTGTTGAAGCTTGCATCCTCTCAGAAAAAGAAACGGTTGATTTATTCTTCGGTCATAAATGTTTTCTACCTGTCGGAAACGGACCCGGACATGGTCATTCCTGAAGATTATACAGCGAACAAAATTGATAAAGTTAACGGTTATGGAAAGACAAAATGGGTGGCTGATAAATTATTGCAGGCCGCCGGAGACAGAGGGTTTGCAGTAGAATTATACCGCCTCCCGTACGTTTGCGGAAGTTCTGATACCGGCTATGTGAGGCAAAAAGATTTTTTCTGGTATATTTTAAAAATCTGCCTTCAAATGGGATTTGCTCCTGATATTGACACGGAATTTCCAATAATTCCGGTCGACTGTTTAGCACGGTCGATTGTTTCCATTTCGCTACAGGAAAAAACTGATGGATGTCACTACTATGCGACAACTGGTCTGCAAAAAATAACCTGGAGGGATATTTTCGAAGCGTTTCGGAAAGAAGGCTATGAATTGAACTATTTAGAAATTTCTCAGTGGCAAAAGCATGCAATTGATTATTTGAGTAATCGGCAGGATCGCAGTATGATCCCGCTGAAAATGATGTTGCTGCACCCAAAGCCGCTTAAATCCTCATCATTTGACAATAAAAATTTCCGTTCCGCATTAGTATCACCGCATGAGATTGACTTTAGCCTGCAAATTCTGGTCCACTCATTTAAGCAATATATTGACCGGAACCATTTAATTTAAAACAATAAAAGGGGCTGCCACACTGGAGATTTAAAAGTGTGATCAGCCCTTTTTTTTGTCCAAAGGTATGATACTTAAATCAGTGTATTTCAGCCCCTTTTCTAATTGATAAAAAACATATTACAGCAGCTAAGAAAAAGATAGATCCACCGATTGCATAAGGCAACTCTATATTAACTTCATATAAATATCCAAAAAGCAGCGGACCGACTACTTTACTCAGATTTCCGACGGTAGTTCCTATTCCCATGATCGTTCCTTTGTTTTTTTCCGCTTTTGTGGAAAGACTGGCATTTAGCGTTGGCACGGTTAGTGCGATTGAAACGGCCAACATGACTAAAATAAAAATTGTACTGAAAAATCCTGTCGACAGCATCATTGCAAGGATGAATACGCCACCCCCTGTCAACCCGATTAAGATCAGTTTACTGTCTTTAAATATTTTTGCCAGAAAACCGGTTAAAATTCCCTGTGATAAAACTAAGGAGACAGCCAGTACCATCCAGACAAATCCGATTTGCTGTGTGCTCAATCTGAATTTATCAACCAAATATAAGCCAATGATACCTTGGAAACCAGTTTGGCACAAACGTGATAGAAAGATTAGTATCAATATTGTTTTTGCAGGTCCGAGGAGTGTATTCGGCATAAAGGAGAATTTTATGCTTCTGGTAGTATTTGAACGGGTCAAAGATTCGGGAAGAATTGTAAGGATTAAAATAAAAGCAACGAAAGAAATAGCTGCACCGGTAAAAAAAGGCAGAGTAATTGTATAATTCGCCAGAGTACCCCCAAGAACCGGCCCAATCACGGCTCCGACACTCATTGCCGCACCCAGCTGACCCATATTCCTGCTCCGTTCTTCATTTGAAACAGAATCTCCCACATATGCCATCGCTGATGCTGCTGATGCGGAGGAAAGAATTCCAGACAGCCCACGGGCGATAAAAAGTGTTTCGATTGAAGAGGCTAAACCAAATAAAAACAAACTGACTGCGTATCCCAGCATACCGATGCTTAAAACCGGCTTTCTGCCGATTCGATCTGATAGAGCGCCCCAGAACGGGGCGCAGATTGTCTGCATCAGCGCGTAAATGGCTGTCAGCCATCCCAGCTCCCTGCCACCGGCACCAAAACTTTCCATATAGTAAGGCATGACTGGCAGAACCAGGCTATAGCCAAGCGATACGACAAAGCATACCAGATAAAGGATGAGGATGGATTTATTTTTCATGAATCATCACCGTCCCTGTTTTACCATCTACGGTAATGATTTGTCCGGTCTGAATCTTCCTGGTTGCGGAGTGAGTTGCCATAACCGCCGGTATGCCATACTCCCGGGCGACAATACTGGAGTGGCTAAGTGGACCTCCAATATCGGTTACAACAGCACTGGCTGAAGCAAATAACGGCGTCCATGCGGGAGTGGTAGTTACTGCAATCAAAATATCTCCGGTATTGAACTTCTCAAAATCGGCCGGACCGTACAGAACGCAGGCCGGAGCCGTCACTGTCCCGAAACTGGTGCCGATTCCGTAAAGAACCGTATTGCCATTAATTATTTCTGGTTTTTCCGGGTTACTGTGAGCATTTTTCTTTTTCTTTTCCGGGATCTCTGGTGGAGAAGTATAACTCTGGTTCTTTTTCCATTCTTCACGGCATCCGGGAATTGTTCCGGTCATATCCTGAAGTGTCTCCCCCCGGTCAAGCCGATTAACCAGATCTGACAATTCCGTCTCTTTGAGCCAGTATATTTCATCAGGCTGTGAAAGCGCTCCTTTTTTAATAAGCCGCTGTGCAACCTCATTCAGCATTAAGCGAATCACCGGATGCCCCATTCCCATTGAGAAAATAACGTCCTCTCTCATAGGTGCAGTTTTCTGTGCCCAACCAAGCAGTTTTAAGAACAGCTTTCTTCTGGGACCGTTAAGCTGATTGGATATTGCTTTTGCAGCCTCAATCCGTCTTTTTTTAGACTCAGCCTGACGCGTTAACGGACTTTCTCCCTGACCGGTTGTGAAGGATTTAATTGATTCGAAGGTCGGAGTAAGAACTTCCTGAGGTGTGGGATTGGAAAAATCAAATTCATAGGCGGTACGGCCATAATTTACAAAATGAAGCTGAATTTGTTTTTTCCATTGCGTCCACAGTTCATCGGAGATCATTGGAGGCGGGACCGCGGATGTGAACTGCCTGCTGATATCAGCAGCCGAAGTAATTCTGAGATAGTTGCTCAAATCCGGGTATTGGGAGACCCACTTGCCAATTTTATATAACGATTTCTCTGACTGCAAAGCAATTGTGTCCATTCCCAGTAAAAGTACTGAAATATCCGGTACGCCAGCTTTGGCGGCAGTACCTTTAAATAATTTTGTTAACAGGGTCTCACTTGTAAGTGCCGCAGGCAGGCAGAGCTGAATTTTTGTAAAGTAGGTACAGGCCGTTCCAAATACGGTTCGGACTCCATTGAGAAGTTGTTCTGCGCTCATTGATTCCATAGATTTGCTTTCCCATTCCGTAACAACTGCAGCGAATTCCTTTTGTGCTATATTAGATCTTTCTACACTCTTTTGATAGGTACGGCGAATGGATTTTGGTGAAAAAGATTTTGTAATCAGAAGAAATGGCTTAAATCTGCAGGACATATAGGTATATCCATTAATCGTGGTATATGCGCCATGTTCGGGCCACAACTTTTGAACGCCATCTTCAAACATATGGTTCCATAGAATATGTGTCGCCTGATTAATCAGATCCATTCCCAGAGTTGCAAATAAAGGAGTAACGGGACTGGGCAGATGTTCCGCCAGACTGCCTTTGGTATAGATTACTCCTTTTTCGAGAGGTTTCCACTGGGGAGGCAGAACTGTGATGGGACGGGCCTGAACGATATACATCTGATTCTTTTCCAAAGCCCATTCCACATCCATTGGCATCTGATAGTATTGTTCGATTGTTTTTCCAAGTTTTGTCAACACCTCGACCTGATTATCGGTGAGAGCCGGTTTCTGACGCATCGGATCGGAAACTGGCACCTCCTCTGTCCCTTTTGCGGTACGGATTGTCATAAGTTGTTTGTCGGCGGTCTCATATGAGGAGATTTTCTCTGAAGTCTTGGAAATAACAATGGTATCAGGGGTGACCAGGCTTGATACTACCGCTTCGCCAAGTCCCCAGGCGGCATTAATGAGCATCTCATCCCGATCTCCGTTTACTGGATTGACAGTAAATAAAACTCCTGCAGCATCAGAAAAAATCAGTTTTTGAACGGTGACGGCAAGTGCTACCGTAGACTGATCAATATGGTTGATCAAACGATAGGAAATCGCACGGGCCGTCCATAAAGAGGCCCAGCAACGCTTAACGGCATTAAGAACTTCACTTTCGCCCTGAATATTTAAATAAGTATCCTGCTGTCCGGCAAAGGAAGCGCCGGGTAAATCTTCGGCAGTAGCCGATGACCGGACGGCAACCGGTACATTGCCCAGCTTTTGATAGGCGGCGGTAATTTCCTTTTTTAGTTCGTCAGTTATTTCACCTTTTGTAAATATGCTGCTGATCTGCAGGGATGCTGCCTCCAGCTTTGCCGTATTACCCGGGTCAAGTCCATCTAATGCGTCGATAATCTGTGGCTGGATTTCATTTGTATTAACAAAGAGCCGGTAGGCCTCAGTAGTAACATGAAAGCCATCCGGAACCGGTAATCCGGCTGTCAGCATCTTCGACAGGGACATACCCTTGCCGCCTACGGTTTCAAGTGTTGCCTGTTGATGCTTCATTGATAAAATATAAGTCATATCATATACCTCCTTTTAAAGAGTGATTCCGTGTAAAAAGATATTAACTGCTTCATTGAGCATATCTTCCATACTATGAGATGGACGGGATGTATATGTGATAGAAAGCATTGAATTAATCAGCAGCCGTGATGCCAGTTGCGCATCTGTCACCCGAAATAATCCATCCTTAATCCCCTGTTCAATCACCGACTGTACAATATCCTGATAAGTATGCCGTATTTTTTTAATCCGCTCCTCGTATTCCTCATCCAGAAAATAAGCTTTTGTCGCCAGCCACATAAATAAGATGTTATATTCTTTTGAATAAGCAAGATTAATCTTCATAATTTCCATTAGGGATTGCTCCGGAGGAAGATCTGTATTGATAATCTTTTGTACCGTTGTGATTGCATTATTAACCTGAGACTCAATCGCATATACGATAATTTCATCTTTTGACTGAAAGAAATCATAAAGACTTGATTTCCCCAATCCTGCCAGATCAGCAATTTCTCTCATTGACGTTTTCTCGATACCCTTGACCTGAAAGAGATTCAGCGCTGCTATCATGATGTCAAGGCGGCGTTCCGTTTGTTGCTCTGGTGTTAGTGTAAACCCTTTTGGCATAATGGCACCTCCTGTAGCGACCGGTGTTCGATTCTTGATTTGATTATAAGCGACCATCGGTCGGTTGTCAATAGAAGTATATTCTGAAATTAGCTTCGGTGTGACGATAATCCCCTATAAATAAGGAATTCACAGTCAGGGACATGTTTATTTTTTTCTTTAACCAAACGGTTTCTGTGTGGGAATCCTGTGGCAGATGTGTTATACTGATGGAGATGATAATTTAACATTGATGAATATATAAGTACTTAATCTTTACACTTATTGGGATGGCGTGAGCTGACTCTAATGCAACGTGATTATAATAAAATAAATTATACGGGATTATATGAGGTAGTGCAGGAGAATAAACATCATGCACAAATGGTTATAAAAAGTATTAACTTGAGAGGTGTTAGTTTGAATAATTTATATGAAATGATTAAGCCGTTCTTAAATCAAACTATATTAACCACATATGAGTTCGGTTTTGCGGGGGAGGTATACATTGAGACAGATAGGTTTGAAGAAGAATACAACCAATATCTTCCGATTTTAGAGAGGTATTTCAGTCTGAAAAAACCGTTTTACTGTAACAGAAATTCTGCTTATTATTCGACGGATTTAATTGAAACAGCAGACCTGGTGAAAAATATAGCTCTAGATGCACCGATAATCTTAAAATCAGAATTATCATATGATAATAAGAGATATATTATATTTTCACTCACGGAATATATGTTGTCCTGTATAGCAAAATTAATTGGTGTCATATTCTCTTATACGTCTTTGGATTTTAATTATTATAAAGCGCTTAAAGAATACCTGATAGATTTGACTGATTATTTAACTCAAATTATTTTTGATGAAGAATTAAAACAATTTCCACCGTTATCTTTTGGCTTAGTTGATAGGATATTATCGGATATGAAGGAACTTAATATTTCACATGTCCGTGAATATTCGGAGATGGATCATATTCTTATTATGTTTATTACTTATTTTGCATTGTGTGATTATATTGGGGAGCACGATATTATCATTTCACCTTTACAAGGGGCTGCACTAATACCGCCATTTTTTATATCTATGCAAAAATATACCAGTCGTATGAAGCGGTGTTCTGGTTTGGCAGGGTATGAATATGTTAGGTTTTCAAAATATGATAATACTCACTATTGTAAATTGTCCTTGCCGGACCAGGTGCGTTTATTAAGTGCTCAATATCCAGAAAGTACAAAAATTTTATTGTTAGATGATAATACAGGCACTGCAACTACAATAAAATATATAAAACAAGAATTGTTAAAATATTTTAAAAACATCTCAACTTGTGCCTTAGAGTATTATTGGGAGGGAAAAATTTTCAGAACTGATTATCCGGCGTTTCAATTGGAAGAAATCGATTTAATAACACCCCTTTGCTACAGATATTTTAAAATACTTGAGGAACATTTAGAATACTTAAAGAATGAAGAAGATATTAACTTTCGGTATGATTTAGTCGAGTTTAGTAAAATAAATATGATTTACGATAAAATAGACTACTGTCTATATATAAAAAATAATTGTACAGATATTTCAACAAAGACGAAAGCTTTGGGTATTTATGAGAGAGTTAAGGAGATAATGGAAACCCTCTCATAATTAGTTAATAAAACAGAGAGTCATATTCCAATATGATGAGAACATTGTGGGGAAAAATATGCGCTTAACGATATTACATACAAACGACATACATAGTTTGATAAAGAAGTGTCATGCTTATAAAAAAATGAAGTAGAAATTGAGGAGGAATATAAAATGGCAGGAGATTATCCAGAATTATCAAAGATGACAAAAGCAAATGGTAGAGTCTATTCTGATAATAGAAATATAATAAAAATTACAGACAACAAAAAGGAATTTATAGACTTGCTATTGTTGGCCGACGAGCAGGAAAATATGGTAGATCAGTATCTTGAGCGAGGTGAAATGTTTGTTTTGGATGATAATGGTATAAAAGCTGAATGTGTGATTACAAAAGAAGGCAATGGTGTGTATGAACTTAAAAACATTGCTGTTTCGCCTGATTGTCAACGAAAAGGCTATGGAAAAAGCCTGATAGAGTTTCTGTTTTCCGCTTACACTGATTGCAACACTATGTTTGTTGGGACAGGAGATGTTCCCTCTTCACTTACTTTTTATAAAAAATGTGGTTTTACAGAATCACACCGAATAATAAACTTTTTTGTAGATAACTACGATCATCCAATATTTGAAGATGGAAATCAACTGGTTGATATGGTTTATCTGAGGAGGGAACGATAAATGTTATCAGCCATCATAAACAGACGTAGTATACGGAATTATAAAAAAGTAGATGTCTCCAGACACATGATAGAGGAAATTTTACAGTCAGGGATCCTTGTTATGGATTTGCGATACATATTTTGCATATAGGGAATTAAGCGATTGGTTACATGTTGAAGGAGAGCTTTTTGCTGCAATGGCAATAGGATATGCAGATGAAGATCCTCTTGCGAGACCCAGAAAAAGGTTAGATGATATTGTTGAATGGCGTGATTGAATTTAATTATTAAAAATGTTTCAATGGTAAGTATCATAAGCAAGAGAAAGCAATCAGATGCTGATAAAAGTTTATAACTTTAGTGGTGAGAAATATGACGATGACTATTTTTTTGATTTTGGTTGATATTAGTACGGCAATTATTATGTTCCTAATGGGCTGGGGTTTCTACATATCTAATGGAAAAGCATCAATGTTTCTAACAGGATATAATATGAGGTCGGAAAAAGATAGAAAAACTCATGATGAAGAAGTGAATATGTGCAAAAACTATGGAATACGAATGATGATAATGGGGGTTCCATTCATAATAGGTGCAGTAATTGATTTTTATAAAGGTGGAGCAGGGTGTACATTTGCATGGATAGTATGGATTATTTTGTTTGTTCTTTTAGTAATAAAAAGGTATCAATTGGAAGGTTGAAAAATTATATCGCTGAATCCTTATTTTACGGAGGCAGCAGCGAAGTTAATTTATATTATACATTGCAAATTAAACTTACCGGGGGATGACATGAATGATTTCATATATTAAAGCGACAGACGATGATATAGAATTACTTATGCAAAGCAGACTGGAGATGTTAAAAGCAGTAAATAACTTAGCAGAATAGTTACGGAAATAAGTTTAGACGCTACTGATTTAGGTAGAGAATTATATAAAAAACAAGGTTTTATAGATTCAAATGAATGCATGGTGTTAAATTTGTTATAAGCAGTTATTTTGTGGAATAGTGAAAAAAATATATATGCTCATAAAAAAAGACTAGAAGGATTTCTTGGTACAGCACTGTAAGTATTTGCCCAATGCATATTATTTATATCAGGTACAGGTAAATAGAAAATGAAAGGAGCAGATATCGTATGGACAATTCCCCGGATTTTATGAAAAGAAATTTAAACAAGGTAATCATGCGTTTGGTGGCAAGCGGATTATTTAGAATATAGTTTAGCAATTAAAACTCCTTAAGTGAGGTATTAATTATGAGCAAAAAAGAGTTTAAACGGGAAAGCAAAGAAAAGAAACCTGTACTGGCCATCTGCTACGATTTTGACAAAACTTTATCGCCGAATGATATGCAGGCGCAAGGCTATATTCAATCAGTAGGCTATGACGTGGGAGACTTTTGGACTGAATCCAATGAATTGGCAGAAAACAACGAGATGGATCAGAATCTGGCGTATATGTATAAAATGGTTCAGGAGGCAGAGGGAAACTTAATCTTCAACAAAAAGACATTAGAAGACTATGGTGCAAAGGTTAATTTGTTCCCTGGTGTGGGAGACTGGTTTGAAAGAATATGTGAATATGGGACTTTCCAGGGCGTTATTGTGGAACATTACATAATTTCTTCCGGACTCAAAGAGATGATCGAAGGAACATCTGTCGCCAGGAAGGGCGCTTTCAAAAAAATATACGCAAGTTCCTTTTACTACGATCCCAGAACCGGTGTTGCAAAATGGCCGGCACAGGTCGTAAACTATACAAATAAGACGCAATTCTTGTTCCGGATAGAAAAAGGAGTTCTGGACATCAACGATCAGGGGGTTAATGATTCGTTCGCTCCCGAAGAAATGCGTGTACCATTTCGCAATATGGTATATATCGGAGACAGCGATACAGATATTCCTTGTATGAAACTTGTGAATTCATATGGCGGACATTCAATTGGTGTATATAATGCTGCAACAAATGATAAATCTAAAGTTTATAAAATGATGCACGATGGCAGGATAAAATACTATGTACCGGCTGATTATTCAGAAGGAACGGAATTGGATAATTTGGTGAAATCAATTATTAACCGAACGGCTGCCAATGAGGCTTTGGAAGAAATTTTCTACCAATGTAAAAAAGAAAAATTCGAAGCTGAGAAACAAAACAGTGAAGAAGGCCGTAAAAAAACTGATTTATTAATTGCATTGGAAGGCAGTGGGAATTTTGCAACGACACATTCCATAATAAAAGAACTTAATATCTTTGAAAATTGGTCATCAGACGAAAAAGAGCTGCTATGTAAAATTGCTGTTGAGAATAGTCAGGTATTTTGCTTATTGGGCGATTTGGATGTAAAACTTTTTTATCAAAATGTGCTTAAGGATATCCGAAAACTTTCGGAATATGCAAAAAGAGTAAAGGACGAAATTGAAAAATATGACTGAACGTATCTGTTCACTGCCAAATATTCAGAAACAGTATAGAACCATCTTATTGTGTTACCTTTGAATTGGATATTACAAATTTCCTGGCAAAAGTCCGGGCAGAAAAATTTCCCTTTACTTTTTCCCTTATCTTTATCGTTTCAAAATGTGCAAATAACATTGAGGAATTCCGCTATCGCTTCCTCGATGATCGGATTGTGCTCTATGACAGGATTAACACTGCTTTTACCTATCTGGATAAAGACACTGAGTTGTTTAAAGTTATTAATGTTGAGATGCAGGATACACTGGAACAATATAATTCGGCAGCAGCCCGGAAAGCTGAAAATCAAAAGGACTATTTCACCGGACCGCTTGGGAATGATGTATTTCAGTTTTCACCAATGCCATGGGTATCGTATACTCATATTTCACATACAAACTCCGGTAAAAAAGATAATGCAACTCCTTTGTTTGATTGGGGAAAATATTTTGACAGAGATGGGAAGAAAATATTTCCGTTTACAGTTCAGGTTCATCACTCTTTTGTAGATGGAATACATATTGGAAAACTGGTGGATTCGTTACAAAATTATTTGAACGGGTTATACGACTCAAACTTCTGATTTTGAACATCAAACATTATTAATGGCAGGAGGTATTATAATTGGAATTTAGAATAATCTCTTTACCCCCATTTAAGGCAGCATCATCCGGAATAGATAAGTATTTTGATTTTTCTTCCGAAGGCGTATTAGGCAAATTTGACAAGTATTTTTCTGCTATCCAGGTATCGGACAGAGACAATTTTTTACCAAGGGATTTTCTTTATTATGATGAACAACAGAAAGGAATGGTATGGATATGGGCGTTGAGTGAAGACATGGATGACGGTGGAAATGAAGTGATTCATTTTGATGGCGGTTACTATTTAACTTATGCTTACAAAGATGGAGATGAGGAAACCAACGGAAAGCTGTACAAAGAAGCGCTGGTATATATTGATAGCTCAGAGTTTTTTGAATTAGATATTCGCCCAAATCATTATGCCATGGGACATATCATAACGCCTGCTGAAATTATTAAAGCTCAAGGTTGGGCTCAGATGGAAACATTTATTCCAATCAGACTAAAAAGTAAATATATCACATGTTGAAGGGAGACATCTGCATGAAAGCATGGGAAAAACATATCGACGCGTTTTACTTGATGATAAGCGGGGAACAGAAACTGGTCTATCAGCCGATAATTAACATGTTGGTTGAACTGGGTTACACCCCGATGAGGAAGCAGACAAAGGGATATATACTATCCTTTTCGAACCTTTCCCATAACAGGGTCATAGCTCGGTTTGGTGTTCGAGAGGGTAGCGGAAATGCTTTTTTTGGACTGCGTTTTTCATCTTGTACCAATTACTCGGATAAATTTGGCCAAGTTGTACGCGACAGGATTTTATCGAGCAACAATCGTTTGGCAAAGTGCGGTGATTGTGCCTTCTGTAAAGGTGATAAATTTGTTTATAGATACACGTTCCCCAATGGCGAAATGAAAGCTGCGTGTGGCGCGTTTGTGTTGGATATACCTGATGTTACGACAGATGATATTGATGAAATTAAAAGGCTTATAGACGAACAGCACACATATTTTATGAAATACGCAGTATGAGCAAGCTGATTTAATTTAAAGGTGCGAAAGGATTATATGGAAGATTATTGTCAACAAAATAAAAGAGCATGGGAATATAATGCATATGACTTTTGGATAAATAATTCGGGAGAACCAAAAGACAGGGCAAAGAAAGATTTGGAAGATCCAATCGGAATGCTGAAACGATATGCGAATTACTTTGAGACTTATAGAGACATAAAGGTGGCTAATATATTTGGCTCATGTGGTAAGAAAGTAATACCTCTTGCAATTCTTGGTTCAGAAGTTACTATTTTTGATATATCAGAAGACAATAAAAAATACGCACTTGAGGTAGCGGATGCTGCAAACGTAAAAATTGATTTTGTAGTTGGTGATGTTTTGGAAATAGACATGAATAAATACGAGAAGTTTTTTGATGTGGTATTAATGGAGGGAGGAATCCTTCACTACTTTCATGAAATTGATCAATTCATGAGAGTAATGTGTCAACTTCTCAAACCCAATGGCAGGTTAATTTGTAGTGATTTTCATCCATTTCAAAAGATATCGGATATGTTAGAGATTGAGCAGCCAACAATGAGTTATTTCTCAACGGATGTGTTTGAAGGTGAAATGGCCCATGCAAGATTTTTTAGTGACGATATTCGTAAACAGATGCCTTTATGCAGTTATAGAAAATACACGATTAGTGAAATAATCAATGCAGTTATATTTAATGGATTCAGTCTGACACAATTTGATGAACATCCAGCCTGGAAAAATGAAAATGTCCCAGGAGAATTTACACTAGTAGCCAGGAAAACTTAAAATATGGAAACCTGCTATTTCCTTTGTGGGTAATAAAGGTATCTCATATCCGTGGAATTTTATATAAAGGCCGTTTTTTAAACTGATTATTTTGAAGTTGTAAAAGGAAGAAACAATGACAAATTATATAATAGAAACAGAACAGCTTGCATTAAGAGAGCTGACAATGGATGATTATGGGGCATGGCATCAGATATTATCGGATCAGGAAACAATGCAATACTACCCAAGGGCGTTTGATAAGGATAAGACAAAGAGCTGGATCAACTGGAATATTGACAACTATGGCAAATATGGCTTTGGATTGTGGGCTGTTATTTTAAAAGAATCAAATGAGTTCATTGGAGATTGTGGTATTACCATGCAAAATATCTATGGTGATGGCAATTTGTTTCCTGAAATAGGCTATCATATTGATAAGAAGTTTTGGAATAAAGGGTATGCTTCACAGGCAGCTAAAGCCTGTTTGAGGTATGTTTTTGAGAATACTGATTCTGAAGAGGTTTTTTCATATCAAAAGGCGATGAATATCCCATCAAGAAAAGTTGCCGAGAAAATGGAGATGTCATTGCGTGGGGAATATTCAGACGAGAAAAATATAAAGACAAGTGTATATTCCATTACCAGATCGCAGTTTAGTGCTATGAATATAAGGGTTTAGGAATATGAAGGGAAAAAACATGCTCTAATGAAATATATTTTTGGAATAAACATAACAGATGACAAAAATAACACCAGGTTGGATGGTGAGATATTCATTTCTAATTCTTCAGTCCCTGTATTGGCAGAAGCTTTTGAAAAATGTGATAGTCTATATAAAAACTATTTAAAACAAACATCTCTGCCATTCTGGCTGAGAGTTATTAAATTACTTTCCTTCTTAACAACTTTATTGATGCTTGAGTGTCTTATCTTGGATTCATCTGACGGATCTCTTAAAGAAAAATATGCTGATGCTCCTGAGTTGTTTTTTATCTCAGCAATTTTTTTTACTGTTTGGTTAATTTTATTTTTAGTAGAAAAAAGAAGAAAAAGTCAACATAGCGACAAAAATGATTACGATAGGAACTATATTCAAAATATTCAAAACTATGCAAAAGAATTACTTCATATACCGGAAGATGCAGAAATAATGGAAGTTATATTCATATATTATAAGAATAAAAAAAGAAAAGGCATTGATGTATCAGATTTTCATTATATAATAAATTCTAATGTTTATGTTAATGTTAAAGACGCTGTTTTACATATGGCAGATCTTGGTAATGAATGGTCTATACCGCTTGCTTCCATTACCGGGTTTAAAAAAATAAATAAATTAATCTTTGTTCCTGAATGGTTAAAGGAAATTCCTTATAATAAAGGGATCTATAAAAAATATAAAATCAGAAAAAATGGTATAGGATTACTATTTTTTAAACCTTATTATGCCCTTTGCATTACATGGCAGGATGAGAATTATGAGTTATTCATACCTCCTTATGAATTGGATAAGTTATCCACGTTAATCGGAGTTACTTGTGAGGTAAGGACAGTAACCGATAAATCAGATAGCTTGCAAAAGAAATTTATAAGTTAAAGTATGAAAAGTGGTATCAATCCGGTTATATGGATAACCGTTATAAACCATATATTATTATGTACGAAGATACAGCTGTTTCAAGTGTTGGAGTGTGTATTAATGATATAAGCTGGCAAGATCAACGAAAGAGATATGTACAAATCAGCACTGTTATGACTCTGCCTGAGTATAGAAACAAAGGATTAAATCGATACCTACCCACCGTTTTTGACTCTCTGACTACCATGTATCATGCGGTACTGAGCTATTTCTCCCTTAGAGACGGAGGAATGATCACAGTTCATGGTGTGGCTGAAAAAGGTGATATTTTAGGTAATCCCGCACTTGTGGAGGCACGTAAACTGGGAGAAAATTGCTGAAAAAATAATCACTGAGCCTATTGAAACACCCTGATAAATAATTTTATTTTATTCTTTCTATATTTTATGGTAAAATAAAGTTATTAAATCATATAGGTTAAATAGGAGAAAAAACAGTGAATGAATATAATAAAATACTAAAAGAGGAAATCGCGGAATTCAGAGAAGCCGGCCATAAGTTTGTAAATAAGGAAATTACGACCGCTGAATTTAAGGGAAAATCCGGAGGTATGGGAGTTTATGCACAAAGAGGCGGCGAAGCTTTTATGATTCGCTTAAGGATACCCTGTGGTATCGTATCATTTGCCCATTTGAAATTGATCCATAAATTTGCCGTGCAATATGGTTTACAACGAATTCATCTTACCACCAGGCAGGCTATTCAGCTTCATGATCTGGATATTGATTCTGTCTGTGATATCATGGAAACTGCAATTGACCATGGTTTGTATAGCAGAGGAGGCGGCGGCAATTATCCCCGTAATGTCGCCCTCTCCCCCCTGTCTGGTGTGGATAAAACAGAAGCCTTTGATCCTACGCCCTATGCGATGCAGGTGAACCGGTATGTCATGGAACGGATCAGGGAATACCATCTGCCCCATAAACTGAAAATAGCATTTTCTAACAATGAAGCGGATACTGCAAACTGTACCATTAATGATCTGGGATTTATGTCAGTCATGGATCAGGGGAAACCTTTTTTTAAAATGTTTCTTGCAGGCGGATTAGGTAATAATCCGGCAGTAGCTTTACCGTATGATGAACTGATCCTTCCTGACCAGGTCCTGTACCATGTGGAAGCTGTTACCAGAATATTTGTGGCGGAAGGGGATTATCAGAATAAGGCAAAAGCGAGAATGAGGTACATTCCCAAAAGGATGGGAGAAGAAGCATTTATGGAGTGTTACAAAAAGCATCTCGCCCAGGTGACAGAATCCATGGAACTGAATATAAATGTGGCTGCAGACGGGATATATGAATCTGCAGATAAGATGCAGTCTTCTTATATCCATACAGACAGCGGTAATCTGATCGCTCAAAAACAAGAGGGATTCTATACCGCAGTCATTCATCCCCAATGCGGACAGCTGCCTGTAAAAGCCCTTGAAGAAATAATTACATTTCTGGTGGATAAACAGCAGGACATTCGTCTCAGTATGACGGAAAGCATGTATATCCGCAATCTGTCCAGAGAAGAAGGAGAAAAGCTCCTTGCATTAATGGAAGAGATCAATCAGGTAACCAGAATTGGCATGAGTGTCAGCTGTGTGGGAGTTCCAACCTGCCAGATAGGAGTTTTAGAGAGCCAGACTTTATTAAAAGAAATAAACAGGGTATTGATGGAAAACAGGATAAAGACGGAATATCTGCCGGGAGTCTCCATATCAGGATGCTTTAATTCCTGTTCCAGGCACCAGATAAGTGAAATTGGCTTTGATGGCTGTAAAAAACGTATCTCAGATGCTCCGGCAGATGCCTTTGAACTTCATATAGGGGGAGCGGCAGGGAGCGATAACACTCATTTGGGGAAATGCATGGGTGCAGTAAAAAAGGAGGATATTCCGAATTTTGTGATGAAGCTTTCACAGGCATTAAATACCAAAGGAATGTATTTTATGGATTATTTAAAGGGATACCGGGAAGAGTTTGAGGATTTGGTGAAACCATATCTGATTCCATAAATGAGCTTCCGGCAGTTTGAAGAGCTGGAACTAAAAAAGTCAGGATTGAAGGCAGAAAACATGTCATCAATCCTGATTTTCTTTGTTTAAAGCAAGTTTACTTAAGTAATCCTGGACATTTGTTGTTATTCCATGGAAGACATTCCTGCTGGCAATGTTTCAGTGTATCGTTTTCTTTATATACATCAGTATATTTGCTGGGACTGACGCCAAATATGCACATAAAGGCTCGGTAGAACGTGCGCATGCTGTTAAATCCGGCGCTCATGGCCGCCTCTGTAATCGTGGATTCCTCACTGTCTAACAAGATACCTGCCACATGCCGGCAGCGGAGTGAGTTAATATATTCACTGATACTGCATCCTACATGTTTGTTGAATATGTGAGAAAACCGGCTGGTACTGTAGCCAAATTCCTCCGCAATGGTTTTCAGGGTCAATGTATTTTTGTAATTATTGTGAAGATAAGTGAGAACATTGCGTACCAAAGCATCGTCATCCTTTGTATGTGTATTTTCCATCGGAATGTTTTCTGTCAGCAAAGCCAGAATTACATGAATATACCCTCTGGCAGCCATGGATTCTGGTGTTTTTCGCTGCAGGTCACAGCAGCACCGCATGCAGCGGGCCACCTCCTGGGTCAGAATTTTGTTGGATATATGACATAAGGAAAAGGTCTTTCCCTTCAGTTTCTTTTGAAAGACAGGTATATAGGAAAGGGGGATCGTCATCACTATGGTATCTGAGTATTCAGGGGTTAAATAACGGTGCACGGTGTAGCTTGGTACCAACAGCAGTTCCCTGGTCTGAATACAGTAAGATTTCCCGTTTAGTATTGCTTCCATGGTGCCGCTGCGTATATATACCAGTTCCAATGCACTGTGAAAATGGGGAGTGCAGTTGTTATTGATGGAATACCAGGCAGAAGAGTTAGCCTGACTATCCCGGGATATTTCATAATTATATTTTGAATCAATCATTGGAAGTCTCCTTTTTGTATAAAAGAAATGCAGCCAATTTTGGCACAAATTATGCTTTTTACGGCAAGCTAATACTGTTTTATTATATTATAATCTAATTGTAAAAAATTACAAGTAACGGATTAATCAACATTGAGCAATGAAAGGAAGGGGTATATGGAATCATTAAAGCTAGGAATTATAGGGTGTGGGGGCATTGCAAACGGTAAGCACCTGCCGTCTGTTAAGCAGGAAGGCAGAGCTGAAGTTGTGGCTTTCTGCGACATTGTTGAAGAACGTGCCTGTGAAGCTGCAAAAAAATATGGCACAAAAGATGCTAAGGTATTTACGGATTACAGGGAACTGATCAAGCTGGATCTGGATGCAGTTTATGTTTGTACGCCCAACCGTTCCCATTGTGAAATTACGGTAGCAGCACTGAATGCCGGCAGGCATGTCATGTGTGAAAAACCCATGGCTATCAATTATAACCAGGCAATGGAAATGGTAGAAGCAGCCAGGAAAACTGGTAAACTGCTGAACATTGGTTATCAGAACCGTTATCGCGCCGACAGCATTTACCTCAAACAGGAATGCGCCAACGGGGAACTTGGTGAAATATATTATGCGAAAGCGAAAGCCATCCGCCGTCGGGCAGTTCCGACATGGGGTGTATTTTTAAACGAATATGAGCAGGGAGGCGGACCGCTGATCGACATTGGCACCCATGCACTTGACCTGACATTATGGATGATGAACAATTATAAGCCCAAAAGTGTGGTAGGTACCATATATCATAAACTCAATGGTGAGAGACAGCCTGCCAATGCATGGGGACCATGGGAACCTGACAATTTCACAGTGGAAGACAGTGCTTTTGGGTTTGTCATTATGGAGGATGGAGCCACAATTACCCTGGAAGCAAGCTGGGCACTTAACTCACTGGATGTCCATGAGGCCAAAACCGTTCTGTGCGGTACCAAAGCAGGTGCGGATATGCTCAATGGGCTGACAATCAACGGTACCAAAAATGACCGTTTATATGAGCTGAAGCCAAACCTGGAAGCAGGAGGAGCTGCTTTTTATGAGGGTAATGTAATAACTCCTGAGGTGAAGGAACAACAAACTTTTTTTGATGCGATTCTTGGTAAGGGAGAGCTGGTGGTAATGCCGGAGCAGGCTGCAGTAGTTACACAGATTTTAGATGCTGTTTATCAATCTGCCAGAGAAGGACGGCAGATTATATTATAAAATTAAGAGGAGGTATCCTATGAGTCTGATTGAGGAGTTCAGTATTCAGCTTTATTCATTGCGTGAACTGACCATAGTAGATTTTCCTGGTGTTTTAAAAAGGGTTGCTGAGATTGGCTATACCGGTGTGGAATTTGCGGGTTATGGAGATCTGAGTGCCAGCCAGATGCGCAGTTTGCTGGAAGAAAACGGTTTAAAGTCCATTAGCAGTCATGTACCGCTGGAACGGCTGATCAATGATTTGGATGAGGAGCTGAGCTATAACCGGGAGATCGGGACAAAAACGATCATTGTGCCCTATCATCCCCTTAAAACGATCCATGATGTGGAAATTCTGGCAGAACAGCTTGCACCGATTGCTAAGGCTGTGCGCAGTGCAGGTTTTACGTTTGGTTATCATAACCATGCCCATGAATTTGTAAAAACGGAAGACGGTACATTTCTTCTGGATCTACTGATGCAATTGACTGATCCGCAGGATGTGGTATTGGAATTAGATGTATATTGGGCAGCTTATGCAGGTGTAGATGTGCTGGAATACATGGAAAAACAGCGGAAGCGTATCCGGCTGCTGCACTTAAAGCAAATGACGGATTTTGAAAGCAGGAAGTGTGTGGATCTGGACGAAGGTGTTCTGGATTTCAATGCGATTATATGCAAAGGATTGGAAATCGGAGTACAGCACTGTATTTTGGAGCAGGAGGATTTTGCTGTATCTCCGTACCAAAGCATAGAAAAAGGTTATAAACACATTATGAATCTGTAGATTTCTGAAAGGAGAATTCGTATGAAATTAGGAGTATTAACAGTTCCGTTATATGACCGGAGTGCAGAGGAGGCATTCCGTTATCTGAGCAGTCTGGGGGTGCAGACAGTGGAGATTGGCACCGGCGGCTCACCGGGCAGTAAACATTCCAATCCAGAGGAATTGCTTTCAAGTGAGAGCAGATTGTCGGCTTATAAGGATATGCTGAAAAAATATAATTTGGAAATCAGTGCTTTGAGCTGCCATTCCAACCATGTACATCCCAATGCAGATATCCGTGCACTGGCTGCCGAAGATTATACCCGGACCCTGCGCCTGGCAGAGAAACTGGGAGTCGATACAGTGGTGAGTTTTTCAGGGTGTCCCGGTGACTATGAAGGTGCAAAATATCCTAACTGGGTGACGTGTTCCTGGCCGACGGATTATCAGCATGTCCTGGATTATCAATGGAATGAGGTATTGATTCCTTTCTGGCAGGGAGCTGCCTCTGAGGCCGCCAATTACGGTGTCAAAAAGATCGCATTGGAGCTGCATCCCGGCTTTTGTGTATACAATACTGCTACATTGCTGCGGTTAAGAAGAGCAGTTGGTGATGCAATCGGTGCCAACTTAGATCCCAGCCACCTGTTCTGGCAGGGAATTCGCCCGGCTGAGGCCATTAAGGCACTCAAGGGCGCAATCTACCATTTTCATGCAAAGGATACTAAAATTGATACGGCTAATACACAGGTCAATGGTGTACTGGATACAGGAAACTATGGTGATTTATCAGAACGCAGCTGGTCATTCCGCTCCGTTGGCTGGGGCCATGATGCGGATGAATGGAAGGAGATCATCTCTGCTTTGCGGCTGATCGGTTATGACGGGGCCATCAGTATTGAACATGAAGATGCTTTCATGTCCGTTGAGGAGGGACTTGAAAAAGCCATTGACTTCTTAAAGGACATCATTATTCACGACCGTCCTGCAAAGGCGTGGTGGAACTAAAAGTCAGGAGAACATTCGATTATGGAAAAGAAAAAACTACATATTGCCTTGATTGGATACGGCGGCATGGGAAGCTGGCATGCCCGTATGCTTAACGAAATAACTGAAACCAGTCTGTGCGGTATCTGGGACATTGATCCTGTCCGCAGGGAAGCTGCGGCTGCGGACGGAATACATGTCTATGAGTCGCAGCAGGAATTGCTGAATGACATAACAGTGGAAGCAGTAACCATTGCGACTCCAAATGATACCCATTTACCTGTTGCACTCGCGGTCATGAGTGCGGGAAAGCATGTAGTCTGTGAAAAACCTGTGGCACTAAACAGGGAAGAACTGGCACAGATGACTGATTATTCAAGAAAGATGGGGGTATTGTTCACGGTACATCAAAACCGCCGCTGGGATGAGGATTATCTGATCATAAAACAGCTGTATGACCGGCAGTCGCTGGGCAGGATTTTTAATATTGAGAGCCGCGTACATGGCTCCCGCGGAATACCGGGAGACTGGCGAAACCAGAAAGAGCATGGCGGCGGCATGGTATTGGACTGGGGTGTGCATCTTCTGGATCAGATGAATAGGATGCTTGGCGGCCGCAAACCCCTCAGTGTTTTTGCACAGTTGACGAATGTTACCAACGAAGCGGTAGATGATGGCTTCCGCGCATTATTTCAATTTGATGACCAGCTGACTTTTTTAGTGGAAGTAGGCACCAGTAATTTTATTTCCATGCCCCGATGGTACATCCAGGGAGAAAACGGTACCGCCGTTATCCATGACTGGAAGCTAAACGGCGAAATTGTTATGGTCTCGGATTGGGAAAAACGTGATGCGGTACCGGTCGTAACGGCAGCAGGTTTGACAAAAACCATGGCTCCCCGCACGGATGAAACAGTGAAGAAATATCCGCTGCCGGAAGTACATTCCGATATCCGGGATTTTTACCGCAATGTGAATGCCTGCATTCATGAAGGGGCAAAGCCGCTTATTCAACTGGAAGAGGTTATGGAAGTCATGCATATCATGGAGGCTGTTTTCCGTTCGGCAGAGCAGAACTGTGTAGTGTACTTATAGGAAACTTAATAGATAAGCGTTAAATGGAGTGGCTGGCAGAAGAAAAGATTGTTTCTGCCAGTCCTGTTATGTGTAAGAAAAAATTTAAACGGTTAACAATGTATTTACTATCAGCCACTGGGATGGAGGGAAGAATAAAGAATATCCCTGGGAAATGGCATTTGAAGCACTCCTTCGCTGTGGAAGCAATGTTGTAATCCCGGGTACAGATTCCAATTCGAAACGATATGCATCTTTAGCATCAGCCATGGGGCTTTGGATTACCCACCATCATGCAGAGCCTCTGGGTGCAGAAATGTTCCTGCGAGCCTATCCAGATAAAAATCCCTCTTTTAAAGAGCATCCGGATCTGTTTCGTCATCTCTGGAAAGAGGGGATTGAAAGGCAGAAAAAGGAACGGATTATCTGGAATCTGGGCTTTCGTGGACAGGGAGATACTCCCTTCTGGGAACAGGATCCTTTCTACGATACTCCGACAGCTTATCTTTTAAGGCAGTTCATGGGTTATGTGAGAAATGTGGGAGACGGACCTTATTTCTATCAGTGGCAGCGGCTGATTATTTATCCAGAGAAGGACAGAAAAATTCTTCTATTATTAAATGAAGAAAACCATATGACAGATGAAGAATTGTATGCTGCAATGAAAGAAAGGCAGGGGGAATTGAATGGCTATTGAGATACGCAGGCTGACATCAGACTTTGCAGAAGATTATATACATTTTTTTGATATTACACCCCACGATGATAATGTGGGTGATAATAAGTGCTATTGTGCGTGTTGGTGTAATGATGACTATGCGGGCAAAGATTTTTCAATCGCAGAGAATAGAAGAAAATATGCCTATCAATATGTGAAAGGCAATAACATTCAGGGTTATCTTGCTTATAGTGATGATAAAATCGTTGGATGGTGTAACGCCAATACGAAATCAGATTGTCTGAATGCGTCAGATGGCAGAGATTTATGTCATACGTTCCGCTGGAGGAACTCAATTCGGACATAAAGATAAAATACATATTCTGTTTTGTAATTGCCCCTGACATGAGAACACAGGGGATAGCCACGCGGATGTTGGAACGTGTCTGTAAGGATGCGGCTCAGGAGAGATTTGACTTTGTGGAGGCATATCCGTACAAGGAATCAAGTTATCAGTCATCAGATTATGGCGGTTATGGCGGCATATGAATCTGGTAATAACCAAAGCACCATCTACATTTGGTTAACTCCCAGTGAATACTGATCATGCAATTATAAAGGATTTGGGTAAGCTGTTGGTAGCTTTTGGATATCATAGGGAGGTTTATGTGGGTATAAACTTAGTTAAAGAGGCTAAAAAATTAAAATATGGAAAAAGTGTTACTAATTATAGAGTTAAAACGTTTATTTAATATAGGGAGGTTTATAACTAAAATTATCTGAGAGGAGTTGAGTCCATTGGTATAACTAGGTTTTGATTAACTAGCAATTGAAAGTATGGGTATACATATGCTTTATATACCTGGTATTATAACAAATCATCTTAACCAATTTAGAACGAGGAGGTACTTTATGAAGATTAGTAAAATAATTGCTGTTTTAACTTTGAGTGTTTGTATGATTGGAAATTTAACGATTAGTGCTTTCGCTGCGGAAGCGGCTCCGGAACAAACTACACAAATTAATGAAAATTCTAACTTAACAGAAAAGTTCTATAATGCTCCCAATGATACAATTGTTTGTTACATGGAAGGGGTTCCAATAAGAAAGGATCAAGTAAATGAAAATGGTCTTGTCGATGCATCTGCATTTTACGCTAGAACGACAAGGGGGGCGGGAGTACCTTCATCTAATTATGTAACCATCCCATCAGGATATAATGAGGCAATTGTAAAAACATATCTATCTGCTCCACGCTACGGACAGACAAATACGATCTATTATCTGAAGCATCTGCACGGAGCTCAATTAGCTTCATCGATAGAAACGGGCGATGCACAAGCATTGACTGGTTTGATTTTATGTTTTGTTCCAAATGCACAAGTACCAGGATTTATGATAAGTTTGGATTCGGCGTATAAAGCGGGTGTTGCTTCAAATATAAGAAAACGGACGAATCAGGGAAATGCAGTGCGGGTGAATGTAGCATCATCGACATACGGAGTTTTTTACGGAGTTTTTGATTGGTCTGGACGTGTTATTGAAACTAGTAAAAACTATACAGCTGGTACCAAAGAAACTGTGAAGTCAATAGTATATGCAAATGGAAAATAATTGGATTATATTCTATTTATTCGGCAGAGTACCAACAGTTCTCTGCCGAATAGTAGTTGGAGATAATATTAAAATTATGTCAATTATCATTGGAAGTTAATGTAGCGTAAATAAATCTTTGTGTTATAATTTAATAGAAAATATATGGAAATGAAATATTGAAAATCTAATTATAGAATTAAAGAACGTGATTTAATACCGAAGGTAAAATGAGACCGTTGGGGCATAAGTTCCGTAATCTGTGAAAGGTGTGTGTGTTTTATGTTGGGTAATCATATTTGGATTATACATTTATATTCATGTTTAGGAGTCTGCGATTTAGAAATATTGTATGAAAAAATGAGCCGATTAGGTTTAATATTATGTAGAAGTAATTCCTGGGCTGATTGTTATAAAGTAGAAAAGCCAATTGCCGTGAATTATAAGGTGATTCCAAGAATTAGAAATTGCAATTTTTCTATAGATTATGATAAATGGAAGTTAATTGCAAAAAATAATAAGCATTATATTTTTTCATCTAATAAAAAAGATGAATTTACTGATGTTGAAATAGATGAAAGTTATGATTATATACCTGTATCTAATGCTGCTTTTTTATTTGCTTTTCCAATTTGTTTTCTATATTTTTTTGAACGATTTAATGTATTTAAAAATGGAATTAATCTTGGCTGGTTAAATTTAATGTTTGTTGGATCGGCTGCTATTATATATATAGGTTATATAGGAGCATTTATTAGTGAACTGGTTCAGAAAAGAAAATTCTTAAGGGATATAAAAAGTATAGAGCATAAACATAGTCATTTCTGGTTTTGCTTTGTTCTTTCTTGTATTATAAACATATTGCAAGTCGTGCTATTGTGTATAGTAATTTATAAAATATTAGAATTATAGATTGATACATTTGGCTAAACCCTAATGTATAATCTGCAACAAAAACACCTCGGATGCATAAAGTAAGGTATGATGCCCCCCATATGCACAAGAGCTGTCATAAGCTGACACTGCCGGTCTTACTGATTTTCCAGAGAATAAAGAAGTTTTTTCAATAACTGGTCCAACTGGGCCAGTTCTTCTTTTGTCAGTCCTTTCAGTAAGGACTCTTCTGTCCGGGTATGGGATATTACTGCCTGGGAAATCCGTTCATATCCCGCATCTGTCAGCTGGACATAGATGGTCCGCCTGTCTTCGTTGTCATGAACTCTTTTGACTAATCCCTTTTTCTCTAAAGTATCAATCCGGTTTGTTATGGCTCCGGAAGTGATCATAAGTGACTGATACAAATCCGTAGGTTTTAATTTGAATTCCTGACCGGAACGCCGCAGAGTTGCCAATACGTCAAATTCACCGCTGTTTAACTGGTACAAGGAAAAATTATCTGCCAATCTCCTTTCTGAATGTTTGACAGTTCTCTTAATTCTTCCCCAGACGGCCATTGGAGACGCATCAAGCTCCGGTAGTTCGTTGGCCCATTGCTCAATAATGTTATCAATATCATCTTTTTTCATGTTTTTAGTGTAACACCTGGAAATAAAAAGCACAAGAAAAATTCAAAGTGAAGTTTCTTAATGTTAAATTTCTTTGCGTTAAAATTGTAAAATTATTTATACAGATAATTTACAGAAGTCTGCTAACTGGATTTTTGCATTTACCCGGGGGAAGTGTTTGGTCTTGTAGGTGAAAGCGGTTGCGGGAAATCCACTTTGGGGAAGATGCTTGCAAATGTAATTACACCTACTAAAGGAGAAATTATATACTCGGGAAATCCAATAACACAGAAGAATCGGGAGTTTAAAAGAAAGATTCAGATGGTATTCCAGGACCCCTATTCGAGGAGCCGTTAAAACTTCATACCGCTCTCTCTTTTCAGGAAAGACGAATAAAAGTGAGGGAAATGTTAGAATTAACAGGGCTTGATTTTGCTTATGAAAGAGCATATCCCAATGAATTAAGCGGTGGGCAGAGGCAGCATGTCAGCATAGCAGCAGCTCTTATGCTGGACCCGGAGAGCGCATCCTTTTAAATGGGGATATCCCCAATATGGCCAATCCCCCCACAGGCTGTCCCTTCCAAACCAGATGCCGGGATGCGGGAGCAGACTGTCAGGAAAGCTGCCCGGATCTGCAGGAAATTGGAGAAGGGCATTTGGTGAGATGCCATTATGCACAAAAGGATAAATATAAGGAGAACGAAAGATGAGAATCGGAGCAATTTCAGATATTCATTTGGATGTAAATATAGATTACCCTATAATAAAGACCATTCAAAATTATACAAAAGCGCAGAATCTTGAGATACTGCTGGTGGCAGGTGATATATCAAATAATTATAAAACGACTCTTTCCTATCTGGAACAATTAGAGGGGGCTGTGGGTATCCCTGTGTATTTCGTTCCCGGGAATCATGATATGTGGGACAGAGAAGGGGAAATAAAGGATGCCAGAAAAATCTATGAGATCTACGCAAAGCAAAGCGGCTGTCTGTGTAATAAGAACGTAGTGTTAAAGAAGGACTGGAGTATAATCGGATCCATCGGCTGGTATGATTACTCGTTTGGTGATCCGGGTTATACCATTGAAGCATTTGAAAAAAGAGAAAAAAATAAGAGAATATGGCAGGATTGTATCATGGTACAATGGCATGAGTCTGACCGGCAGTTTCACAAAAGAATGCGAGATGATCTGGAAGAAAAGCTTCTGGCCTGTGAAGGAAAGAACGTGATTGCACTGACCCATATGATCGGTACAGCAGAATTTAAAGTACCAGATACCAGGCCAGACTGGGATTATTTTAATGCTTTTCTTGGCAGCAGGGAGTATGGGGAACTGTTTGAAAAATATCACGTATCATATCACTTTATGGGACATGTGCATTATAGAAAGCAGCTTATAAAAAATGGTGTAGATTACCGCTGCGTTTGTTTAAATTATCATACTGAATGGCAGAGCAATGACTTGGCAGAGGAAGTTGCGTCTGCCATTCAGATCATTGAAATATAAGAAAGTAAAATATCTTTGCGCTTAAACACTTGACAAAACCCGGAATGCGCTTTATTCTTAAAATATCTTAACGTTAAGATAATAAACGATGAGATAAAAGATCAAGGATAAGAGGATTAAGAGATGAAGCAAATGAAAGATACGTTACTTACTATGCTGACTCCAATACTTTGGGGTTCCACGTACATCATTGCCTCCGTGTTGATTCCCATACAGCGTCCGGTTTTTGTGGCATTTATGAGAGCATTTCCCATAGGACTGCTTTTACTGTTATGGTACAGGAAACTGCCTACAGGAATCTGGATTTTAAAGTCATTCATTCTTGGGAGTCTAAATATAGGAATTTTTTTCTTGTTTTTATTTATTGCTGCGTATCGGCTCCCTGGCGGGATAGCTTCCATCGTCGGAAGTGTACAGCCGATATTTGTTATACTTTTCAGCTGGCTATTATTAAAAGAAAAACCTGCCTTACGGTCCTATGCAGCGATTGCCATGATGATTACAGGGGTGGAACTGCTCCTTGTGAAACCGCAGATGACCATAGATTTGTGGGGTGTGGCAGCTGCATTATGCGGAGCTGTGGTAATGGCTCTTGGCGTAGTACTGACCAAATATTGGGGAAAGCCGGAGGGCGTAAGCCAGATGGAATTTACCTCCTGGCAGCTGTTTTTCGGCAGTCTGATTCTGATTCCGGCGGTGTATCTATTGGAGGGCAGCATTCCCGTTCTCACACCTATGAATTTGGCAGGGCTTGCCTTACTTGGAGTTGTCAATACTGGACTTGCCTATTATCTGTGGTTTCGGGGAATTGAAATCCTGTCACCAGTCCGGGTTTCTCTATTAAGTCCGGTGAATCCATTGACCGCATTTATTCTGGGATATATTGTGCTGGGGCAAAGAATCAGCTTCATTCAGATCGTGGGAGTTTGTGTTATTATTGCCAGTATCTTTGTTTCACAGCGAAAGTGATAATATTAGTGGTGGCTGCGTTACCATGGGCAAAGACAGCTAACAATTTTGTGATACTTTTCCACCTGTTTTCATAGTATTTTATGAACATGCGTTTTCGGAAGAAAGCAGGTGGATGAATGAAAAAAAACATTCAGAATTTAAACAACGGATTTTTAGACAAAACTACAGTCTACGATTACGTGGTCAATACATTCCGGGCATATGCAGATGCAATAGTACCCCAGTCACCCGATCTGGCAGAACAGTATGGAAAGATCCAGTTTTACGGAGCATTGGAGTCCTATACGGCGGAATATTTAATCATGTCCCTGGACAGCTATCCTGCGCCATTTACAATTGCTGCGGCAGAAGTTTTAAACCTGGCTGCAAAACAGTACCTCATGGAGAAGGGGGGAGATTCGGATTTATCAGACGATTCCGGAGGTGTTTATTTTCTTAAATTAACACCGGAAGACAGGTTAAAAACAATAGACCGGCTTACCAGTTCCGATGGCATTATTTATATACCAGCAGGTCTTGCCATGAAACCAGGGGATATCGCTCCGGTACTCCCGGCATTAAGCCGGCTCACAATGATGGGGTATTATTCTGAATGGTCTGGTTACGGGTCCACCAGATTTATGTCTCCGAATTTACGTGTGCTGGAATATATACCGATCAGCTGGAAACAGATTGGATATCCGGGTCCTTCCCTGGGATACCGGATACCAGGAGCCTATGATTTTGCACAGAAACAGTAAGGCTGGGAATCAGGTTGGAGGTGCGTATGGATAACGGATTTGATGCAGATGTAATTGTGATCGGTGCAGGCGGCGGCGGTGCGGTTGCAGCAAAAGAATTGGGAGAAAAGGGTTTAAAAGTGCTGATTTTAGAGGCTGGTCCATGGTATGGAAACAGTAAATGGCCAGAGCCGAATGCCGAAGCAGGATCGGAAAAGAGCTCCAGTAATGATGACCTGGATATAGGGCTGCTTAAAAGGACTTTTACTGATTTAGAAAATGACATGAATGATGTTATAACGGGTAAATTCCGCTGGGGACCGGCAGACCGTAATCTAAGCCCCTGGCAGAGAATCAATGAGAAAGGCGGTTTTGTCTGGCAAAGTGCAGGTGTGGGAGGAACTACACTGTTGTATTTTGCAAACTGTCCCCGCGCCTATCCATCCGCATTTGAAAGCGACTGGCCCATTGACTACGAAGAGATGATACCCTATTATGAAAAAGTTGAGGGAACGCTTCCTGTACGTGAAGCCACTGGAACGTCCAAAGAGGATTTGTTTTTTTATGGTGCCAAACAGATGGGATTTCATTATATCAGTGATGCAAATCTGACAGAGCCCGGTTACCGCCTCCAGCCCAACGGTATTCTTGGCATAAACCCCATGCTTAGTAATCCGAATTTTGATCTGGAGAATAATCAGGCCGTAGGCTGTACCCTTCGAGGACATTGTATAAATGGCTGCAGCATCGGTCCCAATGTGGAAAGTGTAGCAAAGCGGTCCACGCTGGTAAGCTATATTCCGTATGCGCTGGCAACGGGAAATGTTGAGGTTATGCCAAACTCGTTTGTTACAGCCATACATACCGGTGAGAATCAGGAGGGATTGTACGCAGCCAGTGTGACCGTAAGGAATACCTGGACTGGAGAAGTCAGTGAGCGTAAGGCGAAAGTGATTGTTTTATCTGCCGGTGCCATTGAATCCCCCAGACTGTGGTTAAATTCCAATCTTCCTGAAAACAAATGGGTGGGCAGAGGAATGACTACTCATATGATTGACTGTGTATCAGGTATCTTTGAAGAAGAAGATCTGATGAAAGTTCTGGGAATGTCGGATGTAAAGCCCTACGTAGGGCAAAACTCCGCGGCGAGACTGGACTATCCGGGACTTGGGGCATTTGAACCCTTTGGAACAAGCCCTGGCATCTATGCTTCCATGGTATACGGAACAAGCCAGAAGGGGTATTATTTCCAGAACCAGACCAAAGAAGAGGAACCATGGGACAGGGAGGGCATCATTGCAGGACAGCTTTTAAAAGAATTCATGCGCAATTATCAGAGAACTCTCAGCATTGTGGTATTTTCTGATGACGATGTTAACCAGAAAAACGGAGTAACACTTGATCCGGAGCGAATGGACGAGAATGGCTACGTTCCCATTATCAGTTATGAGATCAGTGAGGCTGACAGGGAAAGGAGAGACCAGCTGGTGGGGCTGGCCGCTGAGCTTTTAAAGAAAGCAGGAGCAAAAACAGTCAGCCGGTCCGACTGGCCGCCGGATGTCAGCGTCCATATTATGAGTACCATGAGAATTGGATTTGTTACAGATTCCAATTGTGAGGCATTACAGGTCAAACGTCTCTTTATCGCTGATAACAGTGTTCTGTGCAACGGACTGGGCGGTCCCAATCCCACACTCACCACCCAGGCACTCGCCACCAGAACAGCACAAAAAATTGCGGAGAAATATTTTCCTGCCAATACAGCGTCTTAAAAGAAAAGCACAAAAATGCGTCTTAGATCAGGACGCATTTTTGTGCTTTATTCACGCTTGTTAATTTATCAGCTTCCTTCATACATAAGATATATAAAATGATTTGCCTCTCTTAAAAGATGGTCGGTATAAAGGGAAAGCATAATAGCCTGGATTTTACAGGTAATAAGCCCGCAGGTGGTGTCCGACTTAAAATCGCTGATCGCAATGGCATCAGAAAGAATTTCCCGGTCGGAGGGGAAGGTTTCCGGCTGCGATTCCGCTTTGCTCAGCAGATCAAAGGTATTGGCAAACTGGTTGGCAGCATTGAAATAGGCTGTTTCCGTTGGGTCAAATTCTCCACGCATCACCTTTGCGTGACCGGCCATATTCTGCGACCAGAATGATTTATAATCAGTAATCAGGGCGGTGTCCCTGCTCTGAAGCCGTTTTAGAATTTCAAGATATCGTTTGGCTTCCATGAGAATATGTAAAATATCAGCGGTAAACATCATGGTAAAAAGACCGCAGGATACACGCTTATTTAAAAGATCTGCCTGAAACTGAACGAAAGAAGTGGTCAGATTTAAAAGATTCTGATTCAGCATGAAAACATCCTGTTCCATTTTAGTGGTTGCCGAAAAACCGTCGCTGCAGGGCTTAATGTCATAGGTCATACGGGTTAGCTGGGAATTAACAATTACTCCGGTGCTTTGCTGCGCCAGCCGTTCTGCTTCTTCTGTATATTGGGTATAATACTGGCCGGATTCCAGCACACTTAAAGGGATGGCACCATTTGAAAGTTTAATGGTTACTTCCAGGAGCTTATCATACTGCTGTTTGTAGGTATCTGCCTGGTCTGCATATTCTTTTCCGGGAGGGGGCATGGTAGCCTCAATAAATATAGCGTGCTCCTTTAGAATGCGGATCCAGAAGAGATTATACTGAAGAGAACATTGAACATAGGTTTCTTTCGAGGTCATAGAGGTTTCTCCATCATTATTGAATTACTGCATTTTATGCTTGTCGGAAAAAAACTATTCGATTATTTGGTGTATTGCTTTCTCATATTGTAAGAAGCATGAAAAGATGCTATAATTCTCATAGCATAAAGGAGGTGGCCGTTTTGAATAAGCAGTTATTTTCCCAAAGAAAGCCTGGTATCATTGAGGATGAGAAATACACCAGGTATTCGGTCTTTATTCCTATTCTCACAGTTGACGGAGCAAAGTATCTGTTATTTGAAAAACGCTCCAGCAATTTAAAACATCAGCCAGATGAGATCTGCTTTCCTGGAGGAAAGCTGGAGCAGGGTGAAACACTTTTAGCATGTGCGGTAAGGGAAACTATGGAGGAATTAAGCGTTACTGCCGGTCAGATTGAGGTTCTGGGACCTGGAGACATCTATCTCTCCCCCTTTCGTCTGATTATTCATTCATTTATCGGTGTACTCAAAGATTATCAGGACACTTTCAGTACAGATGAAGTAGGGGAGATCATAAAGGTACCTCTGGATTATTTAAGAAATACAACACCCGAATCATATGAAAGCAGTCTGGTTACAGAGCCGCCCAAAGATTTCCCCTATGAGTGGATTCCCGGAGGCAATCAGTATACCTGGAGGAAAGGAACCCGCGATATTTTATTTTACCGGTATGACACATGGGTGATCTGGGGAATGACAGCAGAGATTTTAAAGTCCTGTCTGGAACTGATGGAGCAGTATCATCTGTTTGATTCTATAAATACAGAAAGGTGATTATTATGAAAAAAGAGATATATTTAGCAGGAGGATGTTTCTGGGGAACAGAAAAATACTTAGAAAATGTTTCTGGCGTTTCAACAACAGAAGTGGGGTATGCCAATGGAACAACAGAAAATCCCACTTATGAAGAGGTCTGCCATAACAATACAGGACATGCGGAGACTGTTAAAGTGGAATATGACGATTCCATTATCGGACTGCCCTATATTCTGGAACTTTATTATGATGTGATTAATCCGGTTAGTATAAACCGCCAGGGCGGAGATACCGGTTCCCAGTACAGAACCGGTATTTATTATACGGATGAAGGGGATAAACCGGTCATTGAGCAGTCGATTGAATCGCTTCAAACGAAGTATAAAGAGAAGATAGCCATTGAACGTCTTCCTCTGATCAACTATTACAAAGCGGAGGAATACCATCAGAAATACCTTGATAAGAATCCGGAAGGGTACTGTCATATATCCGGTGATAAATTCGAAAAGGCAAAGCTTGCAGAGGATAAAAGCAGAAAATTCCCTCCCAAATCCCAGAATGAACTGCGAAACAGTCTGACAGAAACCCAGTTTGAGGTGACACAGAACAGTGCAACAGAACCTGCCTTCCAAAATGAATATTATGATGAATTCAGGGAAGGAATCTATGTTGATGTGACGACAGGGGAGCCTCTTTTCCTATCCTGCGATAAATTTGAATCAGGCTGCGGCTGGCCGAGCTTTTCAAGACCTCTGACTCAGGACCTGATCAGGGAACTGGATGACAGAAGCTTTGGAAGACAGCGCACAGAGGTTCGCAGCAGCCTGGGAGATGCTCATCTGGGGCATGTTTTTACAGATGGTCCCGAAGAACTGGGGGGTCTGCGTTACTGCATCAACAGTGCAGCTTTAAGATTTATTGCGAAAGATCAGATGAAAGCAGAGGGATATGAAGCGTATCTGCCGTTATTAAACATGGATACAGCCAAACAAGATTGATATTTTCTGGTATTATGAATATAATAGTAAAAAATATCAGGTGAAGTGAATGTTTCGAGAAAATAATGGAAGAAGGATTCACTCTTGCAATGACAGCGATTCTGCTTCCCCGCGTTATCTGAATCCTGCAGATATTTACGTAGTAAAAGGGTATGGGATCGAAGTGTTTTCAGAGGGTCTCAATGCACCGGCAGGTATTGTTTTTGATGAGGAAGGGAACCTTTTTATTGCTGATTCCGGTCTTGCTACCGGTAATCCCCAGATACTGAAAGTAGTGAACGGTGAACTGGAATTAATCGCCGAAGATTTCGTGATACCCATTTCCGGCATTAATTATTTAAATGGGGTTCTGTATGTATCACACAGAGGCTTTGTGACCAGAATATTCAAGGATGGTACAAGGCAGAACATTATTATGGGGCTGCCAAGCAATGGTGATCATTACAATGGTCCGGTTGCATTTTCTCCGGACTATAAGATCTATTTCGGACAGGGCACCGTTACCAACAGCGGTGTAGTTGGCAATGACAACGAATGGGTTACGATTTCTCCTTTGCTGTGTGATTATACCGGAGATTATGTCATTTTAAACGGTCAGAATTTTGTAACCGATAATATTCTGACAGAAGCAGTGACGGCTGATTCAGCAGTTACCGGTGCTTTTTCTCCCTATGGGATTCCAAACATCGAGTTTGAAATGAGAAAGAAATATATTAAGGCATCAGGCAGTATCTTAAGAGCAAACTTAGACGGTTCCAATATAGAGCAGGTTGCCTGGGGATTTCGTAATCCCCTTTTCCTAAAGTTCAATAACAGCGGCCAGTTATATGCTGTAAATAACGGATTTAATCCGGTAGGCAGCAGGCCCATTGAGAATGCAACTGATGATTTTTATTATATCACGCCCGATCTGTGGTATGGCTGGCCGGATTATTCCGGAGGAGAACCAGTTGATTCCCCCCGATTTACGCCGTCAGGAGGCTATCAGCCTACGCTTATCTTAAAAAATCAACCTAACATTCCGCCCAGGCCTTATGTCACTTTTCAGCCCAATTCAACGCTGATGAGCTTTGACTTTAACTATGATCAGAAATTCGGTCCATATGGAGATGTTTATGTTGCAGAGTACGGAAGTACCATACGAACTAGGTTAGGAGACGGTCAGGCCTATGCCGGTGCAGGTCACCGGATTTCCAGAATTGATATGAGGGCAAGGACGATCAGTACTTTTGCCATTAATTTAAGCGGATTTCCTGCTTCCCTCTCAAAGGGAGGCGGACTTGAAAGACCAAGCCATGTACTGTTCGGCCCCGATGGATCTATGTATATCGTTGACATGGGGATAAATATTGAGGAGGATCCCAATCTTTTTATTCCGGGAACGGGTGTGATATGGAGAGTTTATCGTACCAATAATATATGATACATAAAAGGAGAATGGCGGAATATGCTAGAAGAAATACTGGAATTTAACAGAGAATTTGTAAAGAATAAAAGCTATGAAACGTATATCGCAAATAAGTATCCGCAAAAGAAAACCGCAATCGTTTCTTGTATGGATACAAGGCTGACAGAGCTGCTCCCTGCAGCACTTGGATTAAAAAACGGAGATGCAAAAATTATTAAAAATGCGGGAGGGGTGATATCCCACCCATTCGGAAGTGTTATGAGAAGTCTGTTAATCGGAATCTATGAGCTGGATGTCAGAGAGATTTTAGTAATAGGACATACAGATTGCGGAGCCAGGCATACGGACAGCGTTAAAATGATAGAAAAGATGAAGGAACGGGGAATCACGCAGAAAGACATAGATTTAATTAAGTATTATGGGATTGATTTTGAGTCATGGCTGGGCGGATTTGAGGATCTGGAACAGTCCATTAAGAAATCGGTGGAACTGATACGCTGTCATCCATTAGTACCGGAAGAGATCCGTGTTTACGGACTGGTGATAGATTCCGTAACAGGTGAGTTAAGTAAAGCAGGAGAGAACGGGCTATGAAGCTGGGAATCATAGGCACAGGAATCATTGCACAGGAATTTTTATCCATTGCCCATCATCTTGAAAAGACTGAGATGTACGCTCTTTGCAGTACAAAAAGAAGTGAGAAGGAAGCCCGGATGCTCGCGCAGGAATATTCCATTAACCAGGTTTTTACCGATTATGAGGACGTTTTAAGGAGTGAAGCTGATACGGTATATCTTGCCCTGCCAAACCACCTTCATTATTCCTATGCTTATCGGGCGCTTTTGGCAGGAAAGAATGTGATTGTAGAGAAACCATTTACTCCGGCTGTGGAACAGGCCATGGCTTTAAGCAGGACAGCCAGGGAGAAAAAACTGTTTTTGTTTGAAGCAGTAACCACACTTCATCAGCCTGATTACAGGCGTGTAAAGGAATTCCTTCCTGAGCTGGGAACGATCCGGCTTGTGCAGTGCAGCTATTCCCAATACTCCAGAAGGTATGACCGTTTCAAACAGGGGGAAATACTTCCTGCCTTTGACCCTGCATGCGCCGGAGGTGCACTGATGGATATTAATATCTACAATATTCATTATACTGCCGGACTTTTCGGAAAGCCTTCATCCATTCATTATTTCCCCAATATAGAAAGGGGGATTGATACTTCCGGGGTGCTTTTGCTGGATTACGGCAGCTTTCAGTGCACGCTGACCGGAGCAAAAGACTGCAGTGCACCCTGTTCCTGTGCCATTTTGGGGGACAAGGGTTATTTAATTCAGGACAGTCCGGCAAATCTATGCCAGGGAATTCGTATGGTTCTCAATGACGGTACACAAAAGACGGTGAAGAATCATTCATACGGTCATAGAATGATCTGCGAATTTCTGGAGTTTGAAAATATGATTCACAGAGGGGATTTAAACACCTGTTACCAATATCTGGACCACAGCCTGTGCGTATGTGAAATTCAGACAGAAGCCAGGAGAATGGCTGGAATTGTATTTCCCGTTGAGGTGGAACAGGTACATTGACCGAATAATAAAAATGCGTCCTGCCAGGGAAATCACCCCGGTCAGGACGCATTTTATATCGGAACATGATAATTTAGTTCGTTTGTGATTTTTTCATACGTGTAAAGATGAATGTGAGCACAAGTCCAATCAGCGAGATGATTAATGCTGTCAGGAATGCATTTTTATAGCTTCCGGTAGCAGCAAAAATCTTATTTAAAACGATTGGTCCTACTGTACCTGCCAAAGCGAATCCGATAAACATGATTCCGTAATTGACACTGTTGTTTTTCGGTCCGAACTGGTCGGCAGTAAAGCCAGGGAATACTCCCATGAAAGATCCGAAGCAGATACCAATAATTGAGATGGCAATATAAAATAAAACCACATCTCCCTTATTGCAGAAATAAAGCATGATCAGACCGATTATAGACATCATACAGGCAAGAGCCAGGGTGTTGATACGTCCGATTTTGTCGGAGACAGAGCCTGCAAGGATTCTGCCCAGTACATTAAATAAGGCCAGAGTAGAAACAGCAGCAGTAGCAGAAACCACTGACATTCCCACAATATTCTGAGCCAGAGGGGAAGCCATTGGAATAAACATCAGGGCAGCGAATGCTCCGCAGGTGAGCAGTACAATCATGATGTAGAAAACAGGCATTTGCAGCATCTCTTTCCAGTTTTTATTAATGGCTGCCTGTTTACTGGTTGAAGGCGGTGTATAACCTTCAGGAACGAAATTAGCAGGGCATTTCTCCATAAACATCGCACTGAGACAGATAACAACTGTGAAAACAGCACCAATTATTTTAAATGCAGAAGTAACTCCTGTTGTTGATATAATCATGGCTGCGATGGGTGGAATAATGACGGAACTTATTCCAAATGTTGCTGTGGTAAGTCCGCCCACAAGACCTCTCTTGTCAGGGAAGAACTTGATGGATGTACTGATTGTCGCACCATATACCATTCCAAGACCTAATCCCAGTAAAAGGCTGTAAGTTCCGATTAAAAAGTTTACGCTAGTGGCATAACCTGACAGGAACATACCGCCGCCGAACATGATTCCTCCAATTAAGACCACTAATTTTGGCCCCAGAGTATCGTTAATGGTACCTCCGGTGATCATGGTAATTGGACCGACTGCGTTGGCAATTACAAATACAATGGATAAATCTCTGGCTGTCAGTGTAATTCCTGTTAACTGACTTAAATGTTCAGCCATTGGCACTGAAAGAACACTCCATGCATACAAAGAACCGATGCACAGGTTGATGAAGCAGCTGGCGGTCAGGATCAGCCATCTTTTTTTGTTGTAGTTCATGTTACCCCTCCTAATTGTGATTATTATAACAATGTTTATACCATGATCGACAAAACATGTCAATATAAACATGTATAATTTTACGTTTTTGTTTTATACTGTTATATTGACATATTTTCCATATTTGCTATAGTTATAACTAGAATTTAAAAAAAATGGGGAAAATGAAATGAGAAGTTTAAAATATGCCATATTAGGGCTATTATGCCGTCACCCTATGACCGGCTATGAAATTGCCAAAGAATTTAATTATGAATTGGCAGAATTCTGGTATGCCAATCATAGCCAGATTTATCCGGAACTGAAAAAATTAAATGAAGAAGGACTTGTCAATTACGATATTGAAATCAGCGGAGAGATTCTGGAAGCAAAACGTTATACCATTACTGAGGATGGATATAGGGATTTTATAAAATGGCTTCATAAGGATGAAAAGATTCAAAAGACGCCCAAAGATATATTCCGACTCCGGATGTATTTTTCAGGCAATCTTGATGTGAAAACAAGAATTTATCTTTTGGAGAATCAGCGGCTGCAGCATTACAGCCGGCTGAATACATTAAAAAAGAGATTTGAACAGTATCCCCAGGTTCCCCCCCATGACTCAGACAGATTCGGGGATTTTCTTGTGCTTCGCGGTGCTATTATGCGGCAGGAGAATATCATAGCCTGGATTGATGAGTGCATCGGATTTTGCAAAGAAGATACAGTGAGATGAGAAATTCTATTGACAATTCCATTTTGCTGTGTTATTATTTCGAAAATAGTGAAAAGGCAATGAAGAGGAATAGTACATATACGGAGAATTTCAGAGAGAAGGTGGCTGGTGTGAACCTTTATTGAAGTATATGGAAGCAGTCTCGGAGCTTTGAACCCAACGGGAAGTTTCCCAAGTAGGCTTCAACGGATTCCCACGTTACAGGGACGCGGTATGTCAGTACTGTATGGAGTGCAGAGATTTCTCTGAATTTAGGTGGTAACACGGATGTATATTCGCCCTAAGCGTATCAACGCTTGGGGCCTTTTTTTATGCTAAATTAAGGAAAGAGGGAAAGTATTATGAGAAAATTTGAAAAATCGAAGAAGCTGGATTATGTATGCTATGACATCAGAGGACCGGTGATGGATGAGGCCAACCGAATGTCCGCACAGGGGATTGATATTTTAAAGCTGAACATCGGCAACCCGGCTCCCTTTGGATTTCGGGCGCCGGATAAGCTTTTAAAAAAGATGAATGATAATTTAATCAATACAGAAGGCTATTCTGATTCCAAGGGACTGTTTTCCGCAAGAGAAGCCATCGTAACGTATTGCCGGAAAAAAGGAATTCATGAAGTGGGAATTGATGACGTATATACTGGAAACGGAGTCAGTGAACTAATAACCATGTCCATGCAGGGGCTTTTGGATTCTGGAGATGAGATCCTGGTTCCATCTCCAGATTATCCTTTATGGACCGCTTCTGTGACACTGGCAGGAGGAAAGGCAGTTCATTACATCTGTGATGAATCTGCAGACTGGTATCCGGACATCAATGATATTAAAAGTAAAATCACAGACCGGACCAAGGGGATTGTGGTGATTAATCCCAATAATCCTACTGGTACACTTTATTCCAAAGAACTTTTAGAGGAAATTGTGAAGGTGTGCCGCGAAAATGGCCTGATCATTTTTGCAGATGAAATCTATGACAGACTGGTGCTCGATGGACTGACCCATACCTCCATTGCCTCCCTGGCTCCGGATCTTTTGACTATCACATTTAACGGACTGTCAAAATCCCATTTAATTGCTGGATACCGCTGCGGCTGGATGAGTCTCTGCGGAGACAAATCCTTTGCAAAGGGATATGTGGAAGGCATTAATCTACTGTCCTCCATGAGGCTGTGCTCTAACGTTCCGGCCCAGTCTGTAATCGGAACGGCTCTAGAGATGGAAGAGGAGACGAAGAAACTTCTGGCACCAGGCGGACGAATTTATGAACAGAGGGAATATATCTATCAGGCACTCAACCAGATTCCGGGAATAACTGCAACAAAACCGAAAGCTGCATTTTACGTATTTCCGAAAATTGATACGAAACGATTCGGAATCAAAGATGACGAAAAATTCGTGCTGGATTTTTTGAAGGACCAGAAGATCCTGCTGACACATGGCGGCGGCTTCCACTGGGAAAAACCGGATCATTTCCGCGTTGTTTACCTGCCTAAGATGGATCAGCTCAAATCTGCCTGTGAGCGTCTGACACATTTCCTATCTTATTACAGACAGGAATGATAAAATAAGAAAAAGCATACCCTGCGGTCTTAAACTGCAGGGCATGCTCTTACTCTTTGTTATTACTGCCATCTGCCAGATACTGCTTCAGTTCCAGGTTCCACGCAGCATAGGAAGAATCCTGCCGGTGGTCGGTAAGCAGGTTTTGTCCGGATAAATAATTTCCCAGATAAGCAGATACTTTTTTTGCTCCGTAATAGTTAATATGATCTCCGCTGTCTCTGGAATCCTGATTCCAGTCAATGGATAAACGGTCTAAGGAAAGGTTAAGATCTACATAATCAAGACCATTTTTATCTGCGAATTGTTTCATTGCATTGTGTTTGGCATAGGACCAGCATTTGGGAGAAGGAGAACTGTACAAGATCAGCCGTATCCCTTTCTCATTACATAAGTCCATGATTTTTTTTAAGTAGAAACCGGGCTGATCCCCGATCTGATGTACCTTGTCGGTCTCTGTTGTATAGGGACCGCCAGTATAAGGTCTGGTAATTGTATTGCGCTGATAGCCCTTGTATACAGAGGATGGTTTTTTAGTTGCTTTTGTACTGATATTTTTCAGCATATATAAATGAAAATATTTCCAGTTATTGTGGTATTGATAGATGGGAAACAGCTTCTTTGTTTTCTCATCAACTCTTGTTTCCAGAGCATTGATGTATTTGAAATCCCGGAAACTGGCGTTGGTTTCCAAAAGCACCACTTTAGGAGACTGCTTATTTAATATCCGCTTTAACAGATAGTAGGTATCCTGGAGCCTCTGACCTGGTACGCCGCAGTTGTATCCCGCGTAGCCATAGGAATTCCAGATTTCCATGGGTGAGATGCTGGTGCTGCATTCACTGTCTCCGATAGCCAGATAATCAATGGTATTTACCGGTTCTTTCGATATACCGCCGGCTTTTTTGTAAAGTCCTCCTGCTCCGGTATTCACCGGCATAAACAATAAGGACATGATATATAAAAGGATGATGAGTCCAATGATAAATGATATGGTTTTTATTTTGTTTCCTTCCTGCATTCAGTCACCTCTTAAAATCCGGCATAAATCAGTTTTGCCGGTAAATATCCGTTGCCGTATGCACCGAGGACGATTACGAGCAGAATTGCTCCATAGTAGAGACTCCAACGAAGCGGCAGCCGGCAGGCTGATATATGATTTCTTATGGAAATTCCCCGTTCATGAATCACACCAACGAAGAGAACTGCCAGAAAGCCCAACAATACAGCTGCATAATCAGGCAAAGTCAGTCCCAGCTTCAAAAGAGAACCGTCGGTCAGTGAAGAAAGATGAAAATCAGTGAAGATGGAACGGAACATGAAAATACCTGCCCTTAAAGTTTCCGCCCGGAAAAACAGTTCTCCTGTAAAGACAATGATGAGAAGCTTTACGGACTGGAAGCTCTGATATAACAGACTGCTTCGGTTGATCTTTAATGCTGTGGCGGCCTTTATCACATAAGGCTCCGTGAGATTTCCCAGAATAATCAGGACAAAGTAATACATTCCGAAAAAGAGATAATGCCAGCCGGTGCCATGCCAGAAGCCATTGCAGATCCACACTCCCAAAAGTGCAGGAGCAGAGGCTGCCACCTGACCGAAGTGCTTACCAAACTTCGCCCTGGATTTTTTTCCGAATTTCTTTACCGGTGCAGTTAAGGAAATAGGGTAAAAGATGTAGTCCTTCAGCCATGTGCCAAGGGTAATATGCCAGCGTCTCCAGAATTCCGAAGCGCTTTTGGAGAAGAATGGCTGACGGAAGTTTTCCGGAATGGATATTCCAAAGATTTCACCGGTACCGATGGTCATATCTATGCAGCCGGAAAAATCAGCGTAAAGCTGAAATGTATAAAGAATGGCACCTGTTATTACCACAATGCCTCCGTATTGTTTATATGATCCAAAAATGGTTTCAACAAGCAGATTCAGCCGGTCTGCAATAACAAGTTTCTTAAAAAGTCCCCACAGGATTCTCTGAAACCCATAGGTTACATTTTTATAGTCCAGAGGTTTCCCTTCTGTAAGGGCCTTAGCTGTCTGGGAATATCGGCATATGGGACCTTCCATCAGTATTGGAAAGAAGGACAAATAAAGAGCCAGCCTGCCCAGATGGTCATCGGCAGGAATTTTTTCATAATAAACATCTGCCAGATAGGAGACGGCCTGCAGCGTATAAAAAGAAATCCCAATGGGGAGGGCAAATTTCATTACAGGCAGAAGCGCTGGATAAGAGACTGCCTTTAATAAATGATTGAAGTTATCACTGAAAAATCCGGAATATTTTAGAACGACCAGCATGCCAAGCTGGATTCCAATACCAAACCAGAGGATTCTCCGCCTTTTTCCGGCGCAGGCTGCTTTTAATGCTTTTTTCTCTTCCGGGGATCTGCCCGTTAAATCCAGCTCCTTTTTACAGGAGGAGAGCCACAGTCCGATATGGTGGACGGACAGGGTGGATATCAGGAGGTACACAATAAGCGTACCGCTTAAGGAGAGAAAAAAAAGCCAGCTGGCTCCCAGTAAAACTAAATACCTGTGGCGTGCCGGTGCCAGCTGGTAGATAAGTATGACACCGGGAAGAAAGATGAAAAGGTAAAGGATAGAAGTATAGGTCATGGCTTATTCCTCTTTCAGACGATTAATCATGCTCCACATTGCATTTGCTGAATTAAAGTTGGACGGAACCATGTCTGCAGGAGTAATGGTAATGCCAAAAGCATCCTCCAGCTCGGGTATCAGTGAGAGAATGGAAAAGGAGTCAAGGAGTGCTTCATCAATCAGTCCTGTCTCCGTCTCATAATCAATCCCCGGGTTAATTTCATTTAAAATCTCTAATAGTTCTTTCATTTTTTATCCCCTTTCTGAGTATAAATAGTTAAACTGGTCTGTTGCAAGAGAGGGTCTTGCAACCCGAAACTGCTCTTTTTCTGAATAAAGAAGTATCAGTGGAAGGTCACGGCTTAAAAACATCGCCATTCCTTCTGTAGCAGAGTAAGCTCCTGTGTTCTGAAAGACAAGCAGATCTCCCTGTTCCAGACCCTTAAGCGGATACTGCCTGACAAGAACGTCGCTGGAGGTGCACAGAGAGCCGCAGACAGTCCATTCTTTAAGCTCCCTCTCTTTTTTTCCGTAATGAGTGATAAATGGCTTTTTCATAGCCAGCATCTGGCCATAATAGTTCAGCTGGTGGATTCCGCCGTCTACAATGCAGTAGGACTGGTCATTGTTGGTTTTCAAGTCTACAACGCTGGTTGCATAAAGTCCGCAGGAGGCGGCAATAAAGCGTCCCATCTCCAGTGTTACCTGTCCTTTGAAATTCAGACTGCGTAATGCAGATGACAGGGCAAGAAGCATGGTCTCTTCCTCATTTGATTCCCCTTCAAAATAGCACACAGGAAGACCTGGGCCATATTCCAGCTTTTTTACTGTAAACTGATACTGATTCTGTAAATCCGTGCAGAGATTATAAAGCATCGTTAATTCGCCTTTCAACTTATCGGCGGACTTCTTTTGTGTGCCGGAGAAGTACTGGAGTCCAATAAGTTCCACATATTGATAAGGCCCCTCTGAAACGATACGGCGTATGGACGTTTCATCCATTCCAAACTGATTTCCGCTGGTAAGGCGCAAAAGCACCCGGATGCTTTTTTTCTCTTTCTCTGCACAGGAGGAAAGAATCTGCCAGTGCTGAAAGGATTCCACGGTAAAAATAATGCTGTCTGCATATCTGGCAATGGCGTACTCCATATCCTTCGGATTCTTATGTACGCCTGACATTACAATCCGGTTTTTATCAATCCCGGCTCTTTCACAGATGTGAAATTCTCCGGGAGAGCATACCTCAAAATAATCCACATGATTTTCCATTTCCCGGACTAAAAACGGATTGGCCTTCATTGCAAAGCACAGCTGGGTATTTGGCGGAAGTGCCGCCCGTATGTCACTGATCCGGCTGGTAAGGATATCTGTATTAAAAAGATAAAATGGTGTTTTATAAGTTTCAAATGCAGTTTTCATAGACACATCTCCAATAATTTTTTTCTGTCCATCTTACCGTTTGCTGTAACGGGAATGTGGAGTACAGGAATACACAGGTTTGGAATCATATAGGACGGCAGCGTCTCCCGCATGCGCTTAAGCAGCTCCTTTTTATCCAGCTCTCCGCAGTAAAATGCAGCAAGGCGGTTCTTTTTGGTATCGAATGCGCAGCAGGCCCGGCTGATCTCTGGATAGCTGTTTAATACAAGTTCAATTTCCTCCAGTTCTATCCGGTGTCCCATATGCTTAATCTGAAAGTCCTTTCTGCCGGAGAAACACAGTTCTCCAAGGTTGTTATAAAAAGCAAGGTCACCGGTCCGGTAGATGGTTTCCGGATAGTGGGTATTTAAAGGATTCAGAACAAACGCTTTTTGTGTCTGTTTAGGATTGTTATAATATCCCAGGGCCAGTGCGGTTCCTGCCACGCAGATTTCTCCAGTTTTCCCTTCCTCTGTGATGAGTTTGTCGTCCGGTCCTAGGAGAAATACGCGCTCGTTGGGAAATGGGATTCCAATGGGGATTTTTTCTTCCGGCTCAAATACCTTTAAAACCGGATAATACGTGCAGTTGCAGGTGATTTCAGTGGGACCGTAAAGATTCACAAACTGCGCATGAGGAAGGTATTTCTGCCAGATGGCCAGATGGCTTGCAGGCATGGCTTCACCGCTGAATAAAACCTTGTTCACCCGATCCGGCACTTTGTAGGTAAAGCCTTTTAGCTGGGAGACCATACACAGAGCCGAAACAGCCCAGATCAGTGTCGTTACCTGATGGCTGCACAGATAGTCTAACAGCATGGTAGGAATGGAAAAGTGTTTTTTCGGAATCAGAACGATGGAAGCGCCGGTTTTAAAGGCGGAATAGATATCCTTGACGGATACATCAAAATCCAGAGGAGCCTGGTTGCCGATCACATCATCCTGGGTGATGTGAAACATGTCCGGGAAGTATTTCATAAAATCAATGACAGATCTGTGGCTCACCAGAACGCCTTTTGGAACCCCGGTGGAACCAGAAGTAAAATTACAATATAAAGGCTGGGTGTCCGAAGACTCAGACCGGATGGCATTCAGACGTTCACAAAAAAGCGGGGAAGAAATCTTTAGGTAATCAAAAATGGTACCATGAAAAGAAAGTCCTCTAAGCTTCTGGTCTGCGTCACCAAGGCAGATGATGCAGTCAGGCTGTAAAACTTCAAGAATCTGGCCGATACGGGCAGCGGGCTGATCCGGATTTATAAATGTGTAAAAACAGCCTGCATAGACGATTCCCATAAAAGAGATGAGAGCTTCCACGCATTTATCCATGTAAACGACAACTGGTTTTTCTGACGCAGTAAGTCCGGATAAATAACTGCCGATGATTCTGGCCCGGTCGTACAGCTCCTTGTAGGTACAGCTGGAGGACGGATCAGTAAGCGCTGTTTTATGAGGAAAATTTTTAGCGGAGTTCTCCAGATATTCTAATACATTATTCATGTCTGCGGTTCCTTTCCTGCTGGTATAATAGGAAATGTGGCACGGGCGGTGAAAAGAGTTTCTGTAGTGAAAATCTCAAAACTTCCGTTCATCTGCTGGGCAATTTTTCTGCAGGTTTTGAGTCCGATATTGGTGCTTTCCTGAAAAACCAGATCGGTACGTATTTCATTGGTAATACTGATGATTAAATTATTTTTTTCCCTGCTGCCCCTTACAATAACCGGCGTGCCGTGACCGGCATATTTTCTGACATTGGAAAACAGATTGTCAAACAGACGGTTTAAATACTGGATATCAATGATAATGCTGCATGACTCATCCATGAACTCTGTCTGAACCTCAAAACCTAAGCTGTTTAAATTGAATACATGCTCGCTTAAAAGCTGCTGGAGCAGAATTCTTGCATCAAAGATGTCAGGTTCCATTAATATATTTTCTTTACCGAATACAAGAAAGTACTGGAACAGTTTGTCAGAAAGATCCTTAAGCTGAATGGATTTTTCCTTACAGCTCTTAATGTATTTTGCAAGTTGTTCCTCGGAGTAATAATCTTTGGAATCCAGAATTTCCAGATATCCGATTAAGGAAGTCAAAGGCGTTCGGATATCATGGGACATGGAGGTGATCAGCTCACTGTTTGCCTCCCATGCTTCCTTTTCGCTTTTATACCTGGTGATAATAGAATGGCGCATATTATCAGCATTTCTAGCCAGAAGTGAGATCTCATCATTTCCCTTGTGATAAATCGGCTGCTCTAAGTTTCCCTGTTCAATTAAAGATACTTCTTTTGACAGAAGGGCGATCCGGTCGATAATTCTTCGGTTATAAAGGATAATAATAATGAAAAATATAATAAAAAATACAATCCAGGAACAATAAAACACCACATCAAGCCATTTGATCTGCGAAGAATCAATGATGGACACAGAGTAAGTTCCATCTGAGAACTTAATATCCCTTTCCTGCTGTGTGCAGTTTTCCACAAGGGTTGCCGCAGTTTCATAGGAAGAGTAGGAGTCATTCCAGAATCCGGATTCGTAAATAATTTCCGCTCCGTCATAAATGGTGATATATATATATTTATGACCCTTGACCCATCTGGAGATAGCCCTGACATTCTTAACGGAAATGCTATTTTCCGTGATATAATCTTCAAAGGAATCCTGGTATTTGTTTAAGCGCTTTAATACCGAATCATCGGCCATATGCTTTGTGGAGACCAGGTATTCTCCCAGTGTTCCCACGATCAGATACATGGCAAAGCTTAAGAATGCTCCAAACAGGAGTACAAGTATCTGCATATAACGCAGGGAAGAAAATGTTTTACCCTTCATCAATCTGATATCCCTTTCCCCAGACAGTGCGGATGATCAATGGATTGTTAAAATCCAGTTCCAGTTTCTTTCTCAGCTTTAAAATATGAACCATAATTGTATTGGTGGAGGTTGGAAGAAATTTTTCTTCCCAGACGCCTTCGTAAATAGCCTGAGCATCTTTGGCATTGCCTTTGTTTTTGACCAGATACATTAAAATCTGGTATTCTGTATCGGTAAGTTCTATTTTCTGGTTCTCCCTGTATACCCAGTGGTTTACTGTATCAATCACGATATCCTGGACATGAACCTCGGAAAGATTAACGGCAGACTCTGATTTTCCCTTATAAACAACATACCTTCTTAAAAGTGATTGAATTTTCATAAAAAGCTCTGCCTGGGAAAATGGTTTCACCAGATAATCGTCCCCTCCGTTTACGTAGGCATCGTTTTTGTCCGAAACTTTTGATTTGGCAGTTAAAAATAATATAGGTGCAGAATGAAACATTCTGATTTGTGAACAGGCCTCAATCCCGGATATGCCTGGCATCATGATGTCCAGAATAATCAGGTCGATGTCAGGATTTAGTTTTACGATGTTTACCGCATCATTTCCGTTAGCGGCCTCCAATACGAGATACCCTTTGTTCTCCAGCTGAATGCGGATTACTTCCCTTATATCCGCGTCATCATCTACCACTAATATCTGCTGTAAAGAGCTCATGGACAGATGCCTCCTTGATTGATTTAATCATGTGAATTATAGCACTTATAGGTACAATAACAAGGCTAAATGGGCTGATTTAAGAATTATTAAGAAATAGTGAGACATTATTTCCTTAAATTATTTTGAATAAATTTAGATAAAAAAACCGGGCGTACCTTTTTCATGGGTATGCCCGGTTCTTAAACAGATGATTATTCCACTGGTGCCATGAGAATCTTACCGGATCCCCGGTATACATTCACCAGACCTTCTCCTGAAACTGCAGAACCAATCAACGATTTGGAGGACCGTTCCACTGTAAATTTTAATGAGTTAGACCAGGCGATTGCCATATTTCCGTCAATCTTAACTTCATCATCCTTTAAATCGAACTCGATCAGCTCTTCTCTGGGCACAGGGCTTTCCAACACTGCAATTCCCTGTCCTGTGAGACAAAGATTAAACAAGCCTTCTTTACCTGCAACAGCAGAGGTTAAAGTGGTTCTTGCAACGATATTCTGCTTGATTGAAGAATCACAGGCCAGAAATAAACCGTCTTCCAGTACCAAGCTTCCCCATTCAGAAATATCTTCCAGAAGAATATGTTTATAAGTCGGTTCCAGCATCAAAAGGCCACTGCCTTTAAATTCCGGTTTTGCAGAAGATTCTTTTGTTACCTTAGAAGCCAGCGCTTTACCGAGAAAATCGCCTACGCCTTTGATTCCGGAGGTCATGGATACGGAACCGGAAGTCCACTGCATGGCTCCGGCCTGAACCGTATATGAATTGCCGTTAAGCTCAATTAAAACCTGTCGTTTGCGGACATTCATCTTAGAGGCATAGTAAGAAGTTATGGAAGATGCAAAATTTACACTTAAGTCTTTTTGATGCTCGAACACTTTTACGCAGCCGCGTTCGTTGATTTTTAGCATGTTACGGTTATCGTAAAGATTTTGATAGGTTATCATATATTGTCTCCTTTTATTATTCTGTTTATATTGTCGTCAGAGTTTCTATCCATGATAAGAAAAGTGAAAAAAAGAGTCAGAAATACTGCATTTTCCATCACCAGGAACTATCATAGCTCATAGGATAAAATGAGAAAAGGTATTTCAGAACTATAATTATATCAGAGTCATAAAAATATGCTGACGAAAACGGTTTGTATCAGGAACCGGAAATTTGCTTCCAGCATGCACATAGTAATGCCGGGCTGTTTAACGCAGCCCGGCATTTATCTGTTTCATTTTCAGGATTACATCCGTAAAAATCTATGATATGATACAATCTGTAGGCTATAACAGGAACCGGAAAGGCGGATTAATATGAAACAGAAGTACATGGGAACCGCGAAAAGCGGGAAAGACTTAGTGACAGAAATCGGTGAGACAGTACCAGGGGAGGGAGAAGCAGCATTTTGGTGGCTTGGACAGCTGGGGTATGCAGTGAAGCTGGGTGCAGTTACTTTCTACATAGATGCATTTCTGGCTGATCATCCCAGAAGAAGAATTCCTCCGCTGCTGGATCCTGCTGAAATCACCAATGCAGATTATATAATCGGAACCCATGATCATTCCGATCACATAGACAGAGCTGTCTGGCATCAGCTCTCTGTCAGCTCGCCGGGAGCAGTGTTTCTTGTTCCTGAGAAGCTGATTCCTTCTCTAAGCAAAGAATTACAGATAGAAAAAAGCCGCTTTTGGGGACTGGAAGACAAGAAAAAGCTGCAATTGAAAGATGGAATACAGCTGACAGGGATAGCCTCAGCCCATGAATTCCTGGATCCGGATCCGGTTACAGGACAACACCCTTACGTGGGAGTGGTGCTGGAAGGAATGGGGTGCAGGCTGTACCATTCAGGAGATACCTGCATGTATGAAGGACTGCTTGCCAAATTAAGAGGCTTTGGAGCTATGGATGTAATGTTTCTGCCCATTAATGGAAGAGATGGGGAACGCTACCGCTCTAATATTATAGGAAATATGACCTATCAGGAGACAGTGGATCTGGCAGGGGCGGTCTGCCCGGGTCTTACCGTTCCGGGCCATTACGAGATGTTTTCCAATAATCAGGAGGATCCTGACCGTTTTGAAGATTATATAACAGCCAAATATCCCGGATTACCTTACTGGCTGGGAGAACACGGGAAGAGGGTTCTTTACTCCCGTTCATCCGGCGCCTGAAAAATTCATTCAAAAATATACAAAAAAATCCATAAATATGTAGCATTTACCAAACTGCGGAATATATTTATAATATTGAAGCAGGAAAGGAAATGCGAGATGGCAATTAAAATATTTATTGATCAGGGGCATAATCCCAGCGGTACTTTTAACAGCGGTGCAGAGGCCAACGGATTACAGGAATCAGAAATTAATTTCCAGGTAGGGCTTTATCTGCAGAACCTTCTAAACAGTGATCCGCGTTTTGAGGCAAGGGTCTCGAGACCAGAGCCGGATACGGTTCTGGGTACCAATAATACCACCAGTCTGGCTGCCAGAGTTGCCATGGCAAACCAGTGGCCGGCAGATTATTTTATCAGCATTCACAGTAATTTAAATCCGAATCCTGAAATTAACGGAACGGAAGTATACATTTATCAGTATTTTACCCAGGCTCAGTGGCTGGCGGAACAGATCATGGGCGGAATTAATGATATGGTTGGAACCAAGAATAATGGAATCCGTGAAAATCCTTCCTTGTATGTACTTAGGAATGCGGATATGCCTGCCAACTTAGTGGAACTGGGATATCTAAGTAATTATTCGGATGCGGAAAAACTGCGTAATGACCAGTATGGATTCGCTTACGGAATTTATCTGGGACTTCTCAGATACTTTGGATTTGCTTAAAATACAAAACAGGCTGCTGAATCTGGGAACTGTGTCTTATAATACTTAATAGCAGCTATGATTATATAAACAAAAGAAGAAACAGGATTATTATGAGGTGACTGGCAATGACATTGTTTACCCGTCAGGTGATGGAACAATTTGGAGAACTGGACTACGAGGTTTACAATTTTATATTGAAAAACAGTGAGAAGATACCGTATATGACAATTCGGGAGGTGGCGAAGGAAGCCCATGTGTCTACCACCACCATCACCCGCTTTTGCAGGAAAACCATGTGCAGCGGTTTTTCGGAATTTAAGGTACGGTTTAAGTTAGAAAAGGGAAAGAATGGGTCTGTAAAAAAACGATTTGATGTATCTTCTATTACAGATTTTTTTGAAAGGGTCAATACGGAGTCTTTTCAAAAGCAGCTGGATACTATCGCCGGAGTGATTGCAGGCAAACGGCAGATTATATTCATTGGTACCGGTAATTCGGGAATTATGGCTGAGTACGCAAGCCGCTATTTCTGTAATATCGGAATCTTTTCCACAGGGATTAACGGTCCTATGTTTCCAATTAATCTGGAATTTCCGGAGGAAAGCATCATTATTGTTATGTCTGTGGAGGGGGAGACGAATCTTCTGATAGATAATTCTTCTATTCTGAAGGAAAGCAGCAGCACTCTGGTCTCCATTACTAACAGCAGGAACAGCACTCTGGCGAGAATCTCAGATTACAACATTTCCTACTACATTCAAAAAGAGAGAAAAGAGACAGATGAGATGAAGGTGGATATCACTTCTCAGATTCCGGCAGTTTATATTGTGGAAGCCTTAGCAAGGCTGACCATGGAAAAGAAACAGGGATAAAACAACCTGTTTCTTTTATGGTACAAATACCAAAACATCAATGCTTGTGCCCAAAGATGGCGAATCCATTCCCTTTCAAAGATTTTTGGAGTATGCTTTTTCTATCAAATACCAGGAGGTAAGTGTATGAAAGGGAAAATTAAAATAGTAACCATTGGTGGCGGGTCCAGTTATACCCCCGAATTAATAGAAGGATTTATTAAGCGGAAGGATCAGCTTCCTATCGGAGAGATCTGGCTGGTGGATATTGAAGAAGGAAGAGAAAAGCTGGAAATTGTAGGTAACCTTGCAAAGCGGATGGTGAAAGCAGCAGGACTAGACTGGGAAGTTCATTTAACACTGGACAGGAGAGAGGCCTTAAAGGGTGCAGATTTTGTTTCCACTCAGTTTCGGGTTGGGCTTTTGGATGCACGGATTAAGGATGAACGGATTCCCTTATCACATGGTGTGATCGGTCAGGAGACCAACGGTGCAGGCGGTATGTTTAAGGCGTTCCGTACAGTCCCAGTCATTCTGGAAATCGTGGAAGATATGAAAGAACTCTGTCCGGATGCCTGGCTTGTAAACTTCACAAACCCGTCAGGCATGGTGACTGAAGCGGTAATGCGTTACGGTAAATGGAATAAGGTAGTGGGACTGTGTAATGTTCCTATCATGTGCAGAAAGATCGCAGCAGGTGCCTTAAAGGAAAAGGAGGAGGATTTATTCTTCCGGTTTGGCGGTTTAAACCATTTTCACTGGCATAGAGTGTGGAATCATGAGGGAGTTGAAAAAACGGGTGAGGTTCTTGAGACCGTATACACAAAGCCAGATGGTCTTAAGAACGCCATGCAGGGGTTAAAAAGCTCCGGTGTACAGAACATTCCGAATATCGCTTTTTTAGCAGACCAGATCAGGAATCTGGGAATCATTCCATGTATGTATCACAGGTATTACTACATTACAGATGACATGCTGAAGGAAGAACTGGAAGCGTTTGCAAAAGGGGAAACCAGGGCAGAGCTTGTAAAGAAGACCGAAGCAGAGCTTTTTGAGCTTTATAAGGACCCTGATTTAAAGGTAAAACCGGTTCAGCTTGAAAAGCGCGGCGGTGCATTCTATTCCGATGCGGCCTGTGAGCTGATTGCGTCCATTTATAACGACAAGAAGACAACCATGGTTGTAAGCACCAGAAATAACGGAGCCATTTCCGATCTGCCGGATGATGTGGTGGTTGAGGTTAGCAGCATTATTACGGCAGGCGGCCCTGTTCCCATCTCCTGGGGTGGCTTTGATTCCTCTACCAGAGGTTTACTGCAGGTGATGAAGGATATGGAACTGACTACCATTAAGGCAGCCGTTACCGGTGATTACGGAACTGCTCTGCAGGCATTTACATTAAATCCATTGGTGCCAAGCGGTAAGATCGCAGGGACGATTCTTGATGAGCTGTTAGTGGCTCATAAGAAGCATCTTCCCCAGTTTAAGGAAAAGATTGCGCAGCTGGAAGCAGAGAGTAAATAATCCCGCCCTTTCCTTGACGCGGGGAAAAAACGGTGTTATACTTTTAACCGCATAGAAGACAGTTCATTAGTACCATCCTGTCTATAAACAAAACTAGGGCTGATTTTAATATTGTTGGAAAAAAAGTTATCAGAGTTTTATAACTTTTTTTTCGTGCAGATAGAGAAAGCAGGCATAGTCTTATGCCTGCTTTTTTTGCGATAATCCGGCAAATATAAAATCCTGCTTCGATATTCGAAAGGACAGAGGGACCCATGTATTACTTAGAAACAGAACAAAGCTTTGATTCGGCCCATTTTTTAAAGGGCTATGAAGGAAAATGCAAAAATATCCACGGTCACAGGTGGAGAGTGGTGATAGAAATTCAAAGCCCGTCACTTCAAAAAGAAGGGCAGACGCAGGGCATGATTGTTGATTTCTCCAGACTCAAAGAGGATTTAAAAAATGAAACAGATTATTTAGACCATTCCCTGATTATGGAGAAAAATTCGCTTAAACCAAATACACTATATGCCCTGAGGGAAGAGGAATTTTCAGTGGTTGAAGTGGATTTCCGCCCCACAGCAGAAGGATTTTCCAGATACTTCTATGAAAAAATGAGTGAAAAGGGATATTACGTGAAATCTGCCAGAGTTTATGAGACCCCCGCAAACTGCGCTTCTTACGGGGAGGACAGTCATGGCTGAATATAATGTGGCGGAAACGTTTATGAGCATTAACGGAGAGGGAGTATACGCAGGACAGCTGGCAGTATTTATCCGTTTTTATGGCTGTAATCTTTCCTGCTCCTACTGTGATACTGCCTGGGCGAAAGATGCCCTGGGACATGGGAGAACCATGAGTGAACTTAATATTTATGAATACATAAAAGAAACGGGTATAAAAAATGTGACGCTTACCGGGGGGGAGCCGCTTATTCAAGACGGCATTGGAGATCTGCTTTCTCTTCTTTTATTGGATGAGGAACTTCGGGTTGAGGTTGAAACAAATGGAAGTGTTGATCTTTCTGATTATCAGCGTGAAACAGATGCACTTTCATTTACAATGGATTATAAGCTTCCAGGCAGCGGTATGGAAACCGCAATGCTGCTTTCTAATTTCCATTGTTTAAAGCAGAAGGATACGGTTAAATTTGTTGCAGGAAGCAGAATGGATCTGGAACGGGCGGTAAAAATCATAGACAGTTATAAACTTTCTGACCGGTGCCATATCTATTTCAGTACGGTATTTGGCAAACTTTCACTGACTGATACTGTGGATTTTATGAAGCAGAACCGGTTAAATGATGTGACTCTTCAGCTTCAGATGCACAAGATCATCTGGGGACCTGATGCAGTGGGCGTTTAGCCGGAAAGGAGGAACGTGCTATGGCAATAGATACAGCTGCAATTCAGACTCATGTGAGGGGCATATTAAAGGCGCTGGGAGAAGATCCGGACAGAGAAGGCTTAAAGGATACGCCGGCGCGGGTTGCTAAAATGTACGGGGAAGTTTTTGAAGGAATCAATTATACCAATCATGAGATCGCGGTGATGTTTGGAAAAACATTTGAAGAGGATATAGACACAGCCGGCATGGGAGAGGACATGGTAGTAGTAAGGGACATGGAAGTGTTCAGTTACTGTGAACATCATATGGCGCTTATGTATGATATGAAAGTCGCTGTGGCTTATATTCCAAACGGAAAAGTGATCGGGCTGAGCAAAATTGCAAGGATTGCGGATATGGCAGCCAGGCGGCTTCAGCTTCAGGAGAGAATAGGCTCTGATATTGCAGAAATTATTGCAGAAGTTACCGGATCAGAGGACATAGAAGTTATTATTGAGGGCAGACACAGCTGCATGACTGCCAGAGGAATTAAAAGTTCATCCGCCAGGACCAGAACGGTCACCTTAAGAGGCCGTTTCCGGTCGGAGCCGGAATTGCGTATTTAGATTTCATATAAGAGAGAAGAATGGGAGAAAAAGATGAAAGCACTTGTATTATTAAGCGGAGGCGTAGACAGCGCAACCTGCCTTGGAATGGCGATAGAAGAGTATGGAAATAAGAATGTATGCACACTTTCCATTTCCTATGGACAAAAGCACGAGAAGGAGTTGGAGGCTGCCAAAAAAATTGCAGACTACTATGATGTGGAATATATGAGTCTTGATTTAAGCAGAATATTTGCTTATAGTGACTGTTCCTTATTAACCCGGTCCCATCGGAAGATTCCCAGGGAAAGCTATGCAAAACAGCTTGAGAGCAGTGAGGGAAAACCAGTGTCCACTTATGTTCCGTTCCGTAACGGATTGTTTCTCTCTTCCGCAGCCAGCATTGCGCTGTCAAAAGGCTGCAGCGTGATCTATTACGGAGCTCACAGCGATGATGCGGCGGGAAATGCCTATCCGGACTGCAGTAACTCTTTTCGGGAAGCAATGAACCAGGCTATAAACATCGGAACAGGGAATCAACTTAGCCTGAAAGCTCCTTTTGTATTATGGACGAAAGCGGAGGTTGTGGAGCGGGGGCTTAAGCTTAAGGTTCCGTATGAATTGACATGGAGCTGCTACGAGGGTGGGGAGGAACCATGTGGTAAATGCGGAACCTGCATTGATCGGGCAGATGCTTTTGCAAAAAACGGGGTTGCAGATCCCGCACTTAAGAAAGGGGAATAGATATGACAGGCAGAACAAGGGAAGAAACTGAGGGACTGACTCATTTGGGGAATCAGGGTACTGTCTATGAAACGGACTATAATCCGGGAGTACTGGAGACTTTTTTTAACAAGCATCCGGATCACGATTATTTTGTAAAATTCAATTGCCCGGAATTTACAAGTCTTTGTCCGATCACCGGGCAGCCGGATTTTGCGTTTATTACCATTTCATACGTTCCAGGTGAACGTATGGTAGAAAGCAAGTCTTTAAAGCTTTACTTATACAGTTTCCGCAATCACGGCGATTTTCATGAAGACTGTATGAATGTTATTATGAAAGACTTAGTAAACCTTATGGATCCAAAATATATTGAAGTCTGGGGGAAATTCACTCCCAGAGGCGGCATCTCCATCGATCCCTACTGCAACTATGGAAAACAGGGGACCAAATGGGAACAGGTAGCCTGGGAGCGGCTTTCGTCCCACGATCTTTATCCGGAACGTGTTGATAACCGGTAGCATTAACTGCTGTGATTTAAGATAAATTCCCGTTTAATTAAAAGAAGTCTGTGCAGCTGTTTCAGAATATAAAAAAGAATAGCTCTTGCTTCAAACTCATCTCTGTTAAAGGGAAGCGCGTGATCCTTTAATTCCAGTAAGAGCAGATCTAAATCCTTTAGAAGCCCTTCCACCGTGTTGTTTCTGTGATAGCCCTGCTCAATTTTTATCAGCAGCCTGGATACTTCCATTGCTTCCTTTGGCAGACAGGAAATAGAACGGATATTCACGTAAATTTCAGAAAGCAGAATACTTTGCTGCCTGCGCATCTCAATGTAATCAATTTCGTAGGTATCTTTCTTAAACAGCGCATTGTTATAATTGGTTAATGCACTGGCCTTGGCTGCCCGAAGTGCCTTTTGAAGAGAGAGAAGGTCTGCAGGTCTGCAGCTGGTTTTGTCATCGGAATATAGGAAACATGACATTTGGCTGAGGATCTCTTTAATCTGGTGATCCACTTCATCAGAAAGCATCTGGAACTCATCTTTCCGTCGCCGCAAATGCAGATTCACTAAGATTCCAACCGTTGTACCAATGAGAAAAAGCCCTGCCTCATTGGCGATTAGTGCCATAGCCATGGACCGTTCGGTCAGAAAATGGGTGATGAGAACGGAATCCATGGCAATAGCTTCTCCCCAGTCAGCATAAAAGCAGAGAAGAGCAAAGAGAAACAAATACCCGGCAAATGCAGGCAGGGTGAATCCCAGAATTCCAAAAAGGAGACGGGCAATTAAGAGCGCACATACAAACGCCAGTGTCCGGTTCCTTGCACTTTTAATGGTTTCTTTTTTTGTATTCTGAATGCTGAGTACTGTAATGATTCCGGCAGTAGCGGAATAGCGAAGCCCCAATTCTCCGGCTAATGCGATGGAGAGCACGGCGGCGACAGCAATTTTTAAACTTTTTATAACTGTATCCTTATTCATGATTTCTCCTTTCCGGTTAATCCAGCTAATATCCCTGTTCTTTCAGGTTATGTACCAAATCTGTATAAAAACCCATGACATCGAAGCCTTCTATATTTTTTCGGGATAAGTCTATGACATCTCCGTGAGAGATACCCTGCTTTCCTTTTGGTTTTAAAATCCCCAGATTATTTCCCCAGACCATGGAGTCTGTGGATACCAGGCCATCGTTGCTTCCTTCACCAAGAAGCCGGATAATGATGTAACCAAGATTTAAAGGGAACATAGCACTTGTCGTGGACCTCATTTGTGATCCTGTACTCTGACAGAGAACTCCGGGGGCATCCTTCATTAGTTTCCCAAGTCTCACACATTCCCTGTCGGTTAAATCCCTTAGGCCGCTTAAAAAGTCGGGGTGGTCATCTCCAAGAAGAGTAAACAGGGATTCATATCTTTTTCCAATAAAACCGGCAAACTTAGGAGAGATGCGGTCCAAAATCCGGCATACATAATGGCAGCCTGCATGAGGAGTATTGATGGTGGTGATAGAAGCCACATATGGGTCCATGCCAAGGCAGCTGACTGCGTAACGGCTGTCAAGGCCGCCTTTGGAATGAGCGATAATATTGACTTTTTCACAACCGGTCTTTTGGACAATGTCGAGAATACATGTTCGGATCTCTTCCCCGCATTGTTCCACAGAAGCAGATGACTGGTGATTGCTGTAAAAGATGGCAGCTCCGTGCCGGATCAGTTCATCTGGTATCCGCCCCCAGTAGTTAAAGCTTTTCCAGTCTCGAAAGAATATCCCGTGCACCATTAATATGGGGTACTTTGTCCTGCATAATTCTTCCTCTTTCCATTTCTCATAATACTGCTGTTTTTCCATTGTAAATTCATATTCTTTATGTGATACGTCAATGAACCTGCCAAGCAGTACGAGATTGACGCCTGGAATCCACCAGAAAAGCAAAAGGGCTATTCGATTAAAAAAACCAAGCTGCCCCGAGCAGGTAAAGATCCGGATAATACCGTTTATAAGGAGAAGATACAGGAATATGGCACAGACAATACCATTTATAACAAGGCGCAGGGGCGGCACCATTTTATAAAAGATTAAAAGGAATCCGTAAACTGCCAGTTCAAGAAAGAAGCACATGATGACAGCATTCAGCAGTTCTAAGCCTCCCTGCAGAATTTTAAGTCTCCGCCCTTTACCGTTGACTTTTACAGGCACAAAATGATAGCAGAGATAAAAGAGCATCAGGCTGCTGCAGGATAAAACACGGACCAGGGTGTTTGGCAGCAGGGGAGAAATCAGGGTAAAATTAAATAAAATCATAAGAAAAAAATAACGAATCATTTGTTTCATCAGGGTCAAGACACGACCTCCTTTTTCATCAGTAAAATTGCATATCGTTGGTTTTGCTTAGATCATACCACATTTTTTCTGACAATTTAAGCCTGCAGTGAGAAGAATTTGTTGCATAATTTTTACCGATACAATATAATGGGCTTATAGAAAATTGTAGAAAATTGTAGAAAATTGTAGAAATTTATAATGAGAAGTAGAAAAATATTTGATATCACTTTTATAAAGATAATATTAATATGTGTGTTTTATTTATTTGGATGTATATACGAAAGGAGGTGTAATTTTATAGGAAAAGAAAAGTTAATACCAAAGATAAATTTAATTAGAAGATATTGAACACTCATTTTATTGAAAGGAATGATCATAATGATGAAAAAAATGAACTTCAGTTTGAAGACAAAGCTTAGTATAATTATTCTGTTATTTTCATTGTGTCCATTAATCTTAGTTTCTATAATATTTATAAATTTTACGAGTAAAAGTATAATGTCTGAACAAGAAAGCGCATCCAATAAGCAGCTTGAGATGTTTAATAGTAATATTGATTCAATCATTGAAGAATTAATGAATAATACAAGTGGGTTTGCAAACGAAGCAATAATTAAACAGGCAGATGGATCTCTGACAAATTATTTAAATAATAATGGAATTATGCAAATGACACCTGGTAAAAATGGAGGAGTGGAACAGAAAATTTACCAGCGATTTAAAGAATTTGGTGAAACACATCCTAATTATCAATATGTATATATGGGGGTGGAATCGGGAGGATATGTTCAGTATCCAGAAGGAAATATGGAGGGCCCTTTTGATCCGCGGCAGAGACCATGGTACCCTGTTGCACTTAATAATCCAGATAAAGTAGTATTAGGAGATCCATATTACTTTGCAACGGACAACATTGTTATTTTAGGTGCTTCTCAAGCTTTAAAAGATACCAAAGGAAACGTAATCGGTGTTGTTGCATTAGATATGAGTTTAGATAAGATTACAGAAATGGTTGATAAGGCAGGGAAAGATTCAAAAGGACGTTTTATCATTGTTGATGATAGCGGAACAATTATTGCAGATCCAAGTAACAGTGATAATAATTTTAAAAATGTAACAGAGGTATATGGAGATGAATTAAGTAATCTTATTTTATCAGGTGCAGATTTCAATGAAGTAAAACTGAATAATAAAACTTATTTGGTTAAGTCTATAAAAAGTGAAAAGACAAATTGGCGATATGCAGCGCTTTTGGATAAGGAGGACATACTTAGCCCTGTTACAAATTTAATCAGGTTGGAAATGATTATTATTTCTATTGTGTCATTACTAGCTATTTTGTTTGGTATAATTACAAGTCTAAAAATTTCAAAACCAATAAAGGAAGTATCCGAAGCTGCCAATAAAATAGCTGGAGGAAATTTTTATGTGCAATTACAAACCAAAGCAAGTGGTGAAGTAGGTGAACTTATTGATTCATTCAAAAGGATAGGAATAACTTTAGTTGAGTATAAAGAGTATATTCAAGAGATAGCACATATTTTAAATCAAATTGCACAGGGGAATTTATGTTTTGAATTGAAACAAGAATATATTGGAGAGTTTTCAAAAATAAAGGATTCTCTTCTCAACATTTCAGAGAATCTTTCTCTGACAATTGAAAATGTTAAAACATCATCGGAACAAATTGCAATGGCCGCTAATCAGGTATCATCTGGAGCACAATCACTTGCCCAAGGAACAACGGAGCAAGCAAGCAGTATCGAGGAGTTTTCGGCAATGATTTCTGATATTTCACTGCAAATTAAGAATACTGCAAACAGTGCTCAGTTGGCGAACCGAGAAGTTGTGTCTACTTCTGAAGAGGTTATGAGTAGTAATAGTCAAATGCAAGAAATGAAATTGGCTATGAATAATATCAATTCAAAATCTGGAGAAATCAGTAAAATTATAAAAACGATTGAGGATATTGCATTCCAAACGAATATTTTAGCACTAAATGCTGCTGTTGAAGCTGCGAGAGCTGGTTCTGCTGGAAAAGGATTTGCTGTTGTTGCGGATGAAGTTCGAAATTTGGCTCAAAAATCAGCAGATGCGGCAAAAAATACTACTATGCTCATTGAAGAAACAGTACAAGCGGTTGAACGGGGAACTAAAATTGTTGATATCACCGCACAGTCAATGATAAATGTTGTGGCAGGATCAGATCAAGTGCGAGAATTTGTTAATGATATTGCCCGTACTTCTAAAGAACAATCAGATGCAGTGTCTCAGATATTAATAGGAGTTGATCAAATATCTTCTGTTATTCAAAGCAATAGTGCGACTGCAGAAGAAAGCGCGGCAGCAAGTGAGGAACTTAGTGGTCAAGCTGACTTGTTGAAGCAGAACATGGATCAATTTCAAATCCCAAAAGATGCTCTCCATTCGAAAAAAACCTGATTTTATAAGATTTTAGTCTTGTTGAATAAGTAAATGTAGGTGTTAATAAAGAGAAATAGGAAAATTCTTTATCCTCTAAATTTAGTGGATAGACGATTTTCCTATTTTAATTGCCTATAAGTGGCATGAAAAAGGTACAATTTTAGGGTCTGAATCTCCTTACGCTCCAAGTGTTAAGAAAACGTAAGGAAAAAATTTGTATATTGACACAGAAACAGGAGAAGTGTAGAATGATGAACGTTGGTAACTGTTAACGGTGTTAAGTATTAATAAGGGGATAGAAATTAATGAATGAAAAAGACGAGTACATAAAAAAGGTAAAGACGCATCTTGCAGTTATGATGGGGAAAGGAAGAAAAATCGATAAAATATTCCTGTCCCAGGGTCTGACCCGCCTTGAAGTATTTGCGATTCAGCAGATTTACCAGGCCACAAATGGGGATCAGGATAATAAAGGCATCTATGTATCTGTACTGGCAAAAAATATGGATATCGTCTTATCCTCTGCCTCACGGACCTTAAACTCCTTAGAAAAGCGGGGGTTGATATCCAGGAAAATCGATCCGGAAAACAGAAGAAATATATGCGTTATGCTCACTGAAAAAGGGGAGTTTGTCAGGAAACAATGCATGGAAAACGTTAATCTTCTGGTGAGCAGGGTCGTCGATGACATGGGAATCGAAGACATGGAACAGCTGATGATATTGTGGAACCGCTTTATTGATCAGATGGACAAAGAAGTAAATGAGTTGACAGAAGAAATGAATAAAAAGACAGAATGATGAAACAGGAAAAGAGGGAACTGACTTGAATGTATTTTTCCGGTATTTCAAACCCTATCTGATCTCTTTGGCAGCAGTCATGCTGCTGCTGTTCGGGCAGGCCGCCTGTGATTTATCCCTTCCGGATTATATGTCTGATATCGTAAACAAGGGTATCACATCGGGAGACACGATATACATAATTAAAGCCGGATTTCAAATGATGGGAATCGCCTTTATCAGTGCGTTCTGCACGGTAATTGTGGGATTGATTGGAGCCAGAATGGCAGCAGGCATCTGCCGGAATCTGCGGCAGGATGTGTTTACGAGAATTGAGGGATTTTCCAGTGCGGAGATGGAGAAGTATTCCACCTCCTCGTTAATTACAAGAACCACCAATGATATTACCCAGATCCAGCAGCTGATTGTCATGCTGATCCGAATCGTATTTTATGCACCCATTCTTGGTATCGGTGGTGTGATTCATGCGCTGGAAAAGGATAAATCCATGTCGTGGATCATTGCGTTAGCCGTAGGATTGCTGCTGGTGATGATTTTTTCCATGATGATGGTGGTTATGCCCAGGTTTCAGTATGTACAAAAATTAATCGACCGGTTAAACCTTGTGGTCCGGGAGAGTCTTGACGGAACTCTGGTGATCCGTGCATTTAATACCCAGAGATTCGAAGAGAAGCGATTTGATAAGGTGAACGCCAGGCTGACCGGCACAAATCTGTTTGTAAACCGGGTTACCTCCGGTATGATGCCTTCCATGATGCTGATTATGAATCTGACCAATCTTTTAATCGTGTGGGTCGGGGCAAAGGCAGTATCCGGTTTTCGGATGAAGGTAGGAGATATGATGGCATATATGCAGTATGCCATGCAGATTATCATGGCGTTTTTAATGATGGCAATGATGTTTATTATGATTCCAAGAGCCATTGTATCCATAAAGAGGGTGGTTGAGGTTCTGACTACAGATTCCACCATCAAAGACCCGAAAGAAACAGCACTTATTTCAGAAAAACCCCAGGGGATTGTGGAGTACCGCAGAGTATCCTTTCGCTATCCGGATGCGGACGAAGCGGTTCTTCATGATATTTCATTTACGGCACTGCCGGGACAGACAACGGCTTTTATCGGTGCAACCGGAAGCGGAAAGAGCACACTGGTCAATTTACTTCCCCGCTTTTACGATGTGACACAAGGGGAGATATTGATTGACGGCACAGACATAAGAAGCTGGCCGCTTAAAAAGCTTCGGGATATGATTGGTTTTGTTCCTCAGAAGGGGATTTTATTCTCCGGAACCATTGAGAGCAATCTAAAATATGGAGACAGAGGAGCCAGTGATAAAGAGGTGGAGGAAGCTGCCAGTACAGCCCAGGCAGAAGAATTCATCAGTTCCAAGCCGGAGGGTTTTCAGACAGAGATCTCACAAGGCGGACAAAATGTATCAGGCGGACAGAAGCAGCGGCTTTCCATTGCCCGTGCATTGGTAAAAAAGGCAGCCGTCAATGTGTTTGATGACAGCTTTTCCGCTCTTGATTTTAAAACAGATGCAAAGCTTCGCGCAGCACTGAAAGAAAAAACGAAAGACAGCGCCACCATTCTGGTGGCACAGCGAATCAGCACCATTATGAATGCGGATCAGATTATTGTTCTGGATCAGGGCAGGATTGCTGGAAAAGGACCTCACCGGGAGCTGATGAAAACCTGTGAGGTGTACCGGGAAATTGCGCTGTCACAGCTGAGTGAGGAGGAACTGAAATGAGTGAAAAAAAATCCTCAGGCGTACCCATGGGCAGGGGCGGCGGACTTGGTCAGAAGACGGAAAAAGCGAAGAATTTTAAAGGCACTATGCTTCATCTTGCCATTTATCTGAAGCATTATAAAATTTCCGTAATAGTTGTGCTCTTATTTGCCTGCTGTTCCTCCGTATTCTCAATCGCAGGACCCAAGATTTTAGGAAAGGCCACCACCAAGCTTTATGAAGGTCTGATCGCCTGGGCCATGGGAACCGGATTGCTTACGGATTTCCGTTATATCAGAAACCGACTGCTGCTTTTAGTTGTCCTCTATGTTGTATCTGCTCTCTTTTCCTATCTGCAGAGCTATATCATGTCAGGGGTCAGCATGAAGATCACCTATGAGCTGCGGAAAAACATCTCGGAGAAAATGAACAGGCTTCCGTTAAATTATTACGACACCAGAACACATGGAGAGATTCTTTCAAGAATTACCAACGATGTGGATACGGTAAACCAGACGTTAAATCAGAGTCTGACCCAGATGATCACATCGGTGACAACCTTAATCGGTATTGTAGTCATGATGCTGTCCATCAGTATCCGCATGACCCTGGTTGCAGTTCTCGTATTGTTTGTTTCCATGGGGCTGATCGTTACGGTAGTGAAAAAATCCCAGAAATTTTTTGCCCAGCAGCAGAAAAGCCTGGGTAATTTAAACGGTCACATAGAGGAAATCTATGCAGGTCATAATGTGGTTCAGATTTTTAACGGAGAAAAAGAGGCCATTGAAAAATTTCGGGTGATTAACGATAAGCTTTTTGGATCTGCGTGGAAATCCCAGTTTTTATCAGGAATGATGATGCCCATCATGTCCTTTGTCAGCAATCTTGGATTTGTATGTGTCTGTCTGCTGGGCGGATATTTAACGGTAAAAAAAGTCATTGAAATCGGTGATGTCCAGGCATTTATACAGTATATGAGATCATTTATGCAGCCAATCTCTCAGATTGCCAATGTTTCTAATACCCTTCAGTCTACAGCTGCTGCTGCAGAGCGTGTATTTGAATTTTTAGATGAAGAGGAAGAAATCCGTGAGACGGAGAGTCCTGTTGTATTAGACCAGGTTCATGGAAATGTGGAATTTAAAAATGTCTGCTTTGGCTATCAGCCGGATACAATGATTATCAATCATTTTTCCTCTCAGATTAATGCAGGACAGACTGTGGCAATTGTAGGTCCCACAGGAGCAGGAAAAACCACTGTAGTAAAACTGCTGATGCGGTTTTATGAGCTTAATTCCGGTCAGATCCTGATAGACGGGCATGACAGCCTTACATTTACCAGAAGAGACTTACGTTCCATGTTCGGCATGGTGCTGCAGGAAACCTGGTTATATAATGCTACAGTAATGGATAACATCCGTTACGGAAATTTTGATAAATCGGATGTAGAAGTAATAGCCGCAGCAAAAGCTGCTCATTGCGATGAATTTATACGGACTCTGCCCGGAGGCTATCATATGGTGATTAATGAAGAATCCAGTAACTTATCCCAGGGGCAGAAACAGCTTTTAACCATTGCCCGGACCATTCTGGCAGATCCTAAGATCCTGATTCTTGATGAAGCAACCAGCTCCATTGATACACGAACAGAGGTCTTTATCCAGAAAGCCATGGATAAATTAATGAAAAACAGAACCAGCTTTGTTATCGCCCACCGTCTTTCCACCATACGGGATGCTGATATGATTCTGGTTATGAAGGATGGCGACATCATAGAACAGGGAAATCATGAAACACTGCTTGAAAAGAAAGGATTTTATTCCGATCTGTATCACAGCCAGTTTGCAGAACAATCATAGCGGAGGAAAATGATATGCAGGAAAACAAACACATCAACATCGAAGATCAGGAAATCAGTAAGGGAACAGGAAAACTGAAGAAAATACTCATCCCCCTTTTGCTTGCAGTGATTCTTCTGGGAGGAGCTGCCGGGGGGTATGCCTATTATATGAGCATCTCGTATTTTAAGACGGATAATGCCAGAGTGACAGCAAAGCTGTATTCGGTGAAAGCAATCACCAATGGAAAGCTTCTGTCATGGGAGGTGGAGAATGGGGATCTGGTAGAACAGGACCAGGTACTTGGACGTCAGGAGACACTGCCTTATATCACCTCTCCAATAACAGGAACGATTGTGAAAAATGAGGGAGCGGCCAATCAGGCGGCTGCCCCTGGTTCGGAACTGGCTGTTGTGGCGGATACATCCGATCTCTACATCGGGGTTAATGTGGAAGAAACAGATATTATGAAAATAAAACTGGGGCAGAAAGTGGATATTAAACTGGATGCATACCCTGGAAAAACGTTTAAGGGACAGGTAATAGAAATAGATCCGGCTACACAGACCTATTTTTCAGGAGGAAACAGTTTTACCACCAGCGGTGATTATACTAAAGTTACACAGTTAATCCCCATCAAGGTAGCGATTGAAAACCAGCAGAATCTTCCTCTTGTTTTTGGAATGAATGCTTCTGTAAAAGTTCATTTAAAGTAAAGGTCGAAGAAGGAGAAAACAGATGAAGAAATTAACAGCAGTTTTAATGGTAACAGCAATGCTTTCGTCGGCTCTTTCCGGCTGTGCGGGAGCTGGAAGACAGACAGAAGTAACGGTGGCTGCAGCAAAAGAGGGAAAGGACTTATCCGCCATGGTATGGCAGGGAACCGTAGAGGCTTTAAGCAGCGTCGATATCATACCAGCTGCCAGCGGAAAAGTGACCCAGATCATGGCCAAAGAAGGGGATCATGTGGAAGCCGGTGCTGCATTGTTCCAGATCGATAATCAGGATGCCAGCCTACAGTTAGAACAGGCAAAGGCCGGATATCAGGCGGCACAGGCCAGTTTTAACAGTGCACAAAAAGCAAATCAGCAAAATACGGTTGTAAAACCCGCTCAGATAAGCTTTACTACAGCAAGTGATAATTTTAACCGGATAAAAGTCCTTTATGCAAGCGGTGATGTCTCCCAGACAGACTATGAGGCTGCCAAGGCTCAGATGGATGTGGCACAGGTACAGCTTCAGGCAGCCCAGAACAACCAGACAACAACGTGTGAGGTAACAAAGGCACAGCTTGAAAGTGCGAAAGCCGCCCTTGATATCGCCCAGAAGCGGTATGATGACTGCGTGGTGGTATCACCCATAAAAGGACTGGTGACAAAAATCAGTGTGGAAGCAGGCCAGACCGTTTCACCTCAGATTAAAGCTGCTACAGTTATTGACGACAGAGGGAAAAAAGTTGAAATTAAAGTAGCAGATATCGATATTGACCAGATCAAAGCAGGAACAGAAGTCAATGTGAACCTACAGACTCTTGGGGAGAGTTTAAAGGGAAGTATCAGTGACATTTCTGCAGTCAGTGATTCCCAGACAGGAATGTTTGATGTGACAGTATCTTTAGAAGAAGAGAGTACAAACAGCGCAATCGGACTGATGGCAGATATCAGAATTGCCGATAATAAGGAAGGAAATTCCGTTTATATTCCGGCAAAGTCTGTTCAGTCTGATGATTCCGGTACCTATGTCTATAAGGTATCTGACAACAGTGCAGTGAAAGCTTCTGTCACACTGGGGAAGAAAAAGAATGCTTATATAGAAGTGACTAATGGACTTACAACCGGTGATCTTGTAATCTTACAAAGCAGTAAACCATTGACAGACGGAGAAAAAATCAGTATATTGACTGTGAAGCAGCAGGACAAAACTGAAAAAGGGGAAATTTAATATGAAACTATTTTACACCGAACCGGCAGGTAAGTGGGAAGAAACTCTCCCAATCGGCAATGGAAGCCTGGGCGCCATGATATGGGGAAATGAAAAAAGAGAGTGCCTTGGTCTAAACGAAGAGAGTCTCTGGTCAGGCTACCGTCATGACAAAAATAACCATGGTGCATTTCCTTATCTGGAACAGTGCCGCAGGCTGGTGGAGCAGGAGAAGTATGAGCAGGCGGAGGAATTGATCCGGACTCATATGCTTGGAGAATACAATGAATCCTATCTCCCCCTGGGAAATCTGTACATGGACTTTGACCATGAAGGAGATGTGACAGACTATAGCCGTGATCTGAATCTGGATCAGTCTGTCAGCCATGTGAGTTACCGGGTAAACGGTGTAAGCTACAACAGGGAATACTTTGCAAGTTATCCTGCCAAAGCATTTTTTATTAAACTGGATTGTGAGAAAAAAGCAATCAATACACTGATTTCTTTTGAATCCCAGATACCATACAAAGCAGAGTATGGGAAAGAGGGGATTACCATAAGCGGAAAATGTCCGGAGCATGTGGATCCTTCCTATGTGGATTATACTCCAAATCCGATTATTCAGGGAGAGAAGGGAATGGAGTTTCATGGAGGCTTACGGCTTCTTTCCTGCGATGGAGAAGCAGTCTGTGAGAAAGATGGGCTTCGTATCTTAAATGCATCCACTGTCCTATTGGCGTTTTACGCAGTGAAGGAGCCGGCTTTTGACCGTTTATCAGCATATGATGAGATCAAAGAGCAGCATATCCGTGATTACAAATCCATCTATGACAAGGCAGAGCTCTATCTTGGAGAGCAGCCGGAAGTCCCTACCAATGTGAGACTTCAAAGCCTTCGGGATGGGGAAAAGGATAACGCACTTTACGCACTCTACTTCCAATACGGAAGATACTTGCTTATCAGCTCTTCCAGAGAAGGCAGTCTCCCTGCTAATTTACAGGGAATCTGGAGCTGGCAGTTAAGAGCGCCCTGGAGCTGCAACTGGACAACCAACATTAATGCACAGATGAATTACTGGCTTGCACAAAGCTGTAACTTAAAAGAATGTCTTAAGCCTTACTTTGAATTTGTAAAGCGGATTTGTGAGGAGGGCAGGAAGACTGCCAAAGTTCATTATCAGTGCAGAGGCTTTGTGCACCACCATAATGCAGATTACTGGTGCAATACCAATCCGGTTGGAATGGCTAACGGGGAAGCAGAAGGGGAACCGGAAAGCGTTACCTGGTCAATGTGGCCTATGGGCGGCGCATGGCTAACGAACGAACTGTTTAAGCATTATGAATACAACCCGGACCGCAGATTCCTGGAAAAAACCGCGTATCCAATCCTGAAAGAAGCAGCCCTGTTCCTCATTGACTGGCTGTATCTGTATGAGGATCACTATGTTACCTGTCCTTCCACTTCTCCGGAAAATAAGTATAAAGTTCCAGGCAGCAAAGACAGCGCAGTTGCAGTTGCTATGTCTACGGCAATGGATCTGGCTATTATCAGGGAAGTCTTTGGAAATTTCCAGAAAACATGTGAAATCTTAGGGTTAGATGATGAGGTTTTATCAGAAATAACAGAAAGACTGAGTAAGCTCACTCCTTTTAAAATCGGAAGCAAAGGCCAGCTGTTAGAGTGGCATAAGGAATTTGAAGAGTTAGAACCCGGACACCGCCATGTTTCCCATCTGTATGGCCTGTTCCCGTCTGAGCTGTTTGAAGGGGATGAAACACTGACTGAGGCGTGTAAAACCTCTCTGCTTTTGCGTCTGGCAAACGGAGGCGGTTATACGGGATGGAGCTGTGCCTGGATCATCAATCTTTTTGCAGCACTGGAAGACTCTGAGCACGCTTATGAATATTTAAAAACTCTGCTGACCAGATCTAGTTATGATAATCTGTGGTGTGCCCATCCGCCGTTCCAGATTGATGGTAATTTCGGAGGAACTGCCGGAATCGCCAATATGCTGGTGCAGGAGCGCAACGGCAAAGTGAAAATTCTGCCGGCTCTTCCTGCTGAGTTTGAAGATGGCTATGTGAAAGGTCTCAGGATCAAGAACGGTAAGACAGTAGATATCAAATGGAGCAACGGGAAATTAGAAGATTATAAAATCTACTAGATTGAAACAAAAAACGAAACTATCTGATAATGAGGAGCACAAATATGGATAAGAGGATTTCTGGAAGAACAGGTTTAATGGCACTGATTGGATCACCGGTAGGGCATTCCGGTTCACCTGCTATGTATAATTACAGCTTTGAGAAGCTGGGACTGGACTATGCCTATCTCGCTTTTGATGTTACGGTAGAAGAGGTGGAAAAGGCGATAGAAGCAGTAAAAACCCTGCGTATGAGAGGCTGCAACGTAACCATGCCCTGCAAGACAGAGGCGCTTAAATACATGGATGAACTGTCAGATGCAGCACGCATTACAGGTGCGGTCAACACCATTGTTAATGAAAACGGAAAGCTCATCGGACATATGACAGACGGACAGGGATTCGTGGATAACTTAAGAGATCATGGTGTTGAAATTAAAGATAAAAAGATCACCATATGCGGCGGTGGAGGTGCAGCGACTGCAATACAGGTGCAGTGTGCGTTAGAAGGAGCAAGAGAAATTTCCATTTTCAATATCAAAGATGCATTTTTTGAAAGAACTCTTTTGACGGCTGAGAAAATCAGAAAGGAAAAGCCTGGCTGCATCGTAAATGTATTTGACATCACAGATATGGAAATGATGAGACAAGAAATGAAAACCAGTGATATTTTCGCAAATGCAACCATTGTAGGCATGAAACCCATGGACAATGAAAGTGTGGTAAAGGATGTGACCATGTTCCACCAGGGGCTGGTAGTAACAGATGCGGTCTATAATCCTAAGGAGACAAAGATGCTGAGAGAAGCCAGAGAAGCGGGGTGTAACTGTATCAGCGGGCAGGGAATGCTTGTCTGGCAGGGGGCTGCAGCTTTTAAGCTCTATACAGGGCAGGAGATGCCTGTGGAAGGGGTAAAACGCTTGCTTTTTAAATAATATACAAAAAGTATTTACAAATAAAGAAAAATATGGTAATATTTACTCGATATTAAAAGGGTAATTGTTTTATTATATGAAAAATGAATAACTGGGTGTTACTGTATCAGCAGATACAGGCATGACTGGTGATATTTACATGTTTGCTTAAGCAATGTGTAAGTATGATCAGTCTTTTTGTTTTTATGGGGTTAATATGCTTTTTATTAAAGGAGGAAAACATGAAAAAAATCAAGTGTATCAAAAGTTGTCTGTTTCTGTCTATGGCGCTGTTTCTTGGCAATACCGCATTTACCACTCAGGCAAAGGCAGAGACCATGGAGCAAGCAAGCGCAGGCGGTCAGGGGGTTCTAAGGACGTTATGGATGTATTGTTTGCAGGAACCATGTTTGAATCCAATATTTATGCTACGTTTATGAAGATTCCTGTTATTATGCCAAAAAGCGGCTATCCATCTTCTGTAGTGCCGATCATCCTTGCCGTATATGTTGCGTCTAAGATTGAAAAGTTCTGGAAACGGGTGATCCCGGATGTAATAAAGAACTTCCTGGTTCCGACTCTGACTCTGATGCTTGCAGCGCCTTTAACCTTTGTTGTGGTAGGTCCGCTGGCAAACTCCGTTGCCGCAGTCATTGGCTACCTTACCCAGGCTGCTTACCACGCAAGTCCTGTATTAGAAGGTGCAATTGTTGGTGCGTTCTGGCAGGTTCTTGTTATTTTCGGACTCCATTGGGGACTGATTCCGGTTTATATCATGAACCTGAATACACAGGGATTTGACAGCTTCATGCAGCCTTATTTTGCAGCTTCCTTTGCACAGACTGCGGTGGTTGCAGCGGTTATGCTTAAGACAAAGGATAAAAATTTAAAGAGTCTTTGTATTCCGGCAGCAATCTCTGGTATCTTTGGTGTGACGGAGCCGGCTATTTATGGTATCTCCCTGCCGAAGAAGAAACCGTTTATTATTTCCTGTGTGGCTGCTTCCATCGGAGGTGCCATCATTGGAGCTGGAAATGTAAAGAAATATATGTCCGGTGCGTTGGGAATCTTTGGTTTCCCTGCTTTTATCAATCCCGCTAATAATGATACCTCCAGTATTCCCTGGGTAACTGCCGGTGTGGTGGTTGCAGCCCTGATCGCATTTGCAGCCTGCTTTATTATTTACCGGGATGAGGAAGCAAAGAAGTAAATACTATAATCTGACACTATGAAAGGAATGGTAAAAACGATGAGAAAAGATTTTTTATGGGGAGGAGCAACAGCAGCCAACCAGTGTGAAGGCGGTTATTTAGAAGGCGGCAAAGGTATGGGTACTGTGGATGTCGTGCCATGGGGGGAAAACCGTTTTCCTGTCATGCTTGGAGAGATGGATTATAAAACTCTGCCTGATGACTCCTATTACCCATCAAGAGAAGCCATTGACATGTATCATCACTACAAGGAGGACATTGCCCTTTTTGCAGAGATGGGCTTTAAATGTTATCGTTTTTCCCTTTCCTGGTCCAGGATCTTTCCTACAGGGGAAGAAGAAGCGCCCAATGAGGAAGGTCTTAAGTTTTATGAAGAAGTGATTGATGAGCTGTTAAAATATAACATCGAGCCGGTCATTACTATCTGCCACTTCGATGTGCCGTTAGCTCTGGCAGAAAAATATGGTTCCTGGAAGAACCGTAAGCTGATTGACTGCTTTGTCCGTTACTGCGATGCCATTTTTCATAGATTTAAAGGAAAAGTAAAGTACTGGATTACCTTTAATGAAATCAATATGCTTTTGCATCTGCCATTTATGGGAGCGGGGATCCTCTTTGAGGAAGGGGAGAACTCCCACCAGGTCAAATATCAGGCAGCACATAACGAGCTGGTGGCATCAGCCATGGCGACCAGACTTGCCCATGAAATCGATCCTGAGTACAGGGTTGGCTGTATGCTTGCAGCAGGGAACTTTTATCCATACAGCTGCAGTCCTGATGATGTGTGGAAAGCCATGGAAAAGGACAGGGACAACTATTTCTTTATCGACGTTCAGGCAAGAGGCCAGTATCCTGCCTATGCAAAGAGATTTTTTGAGAGAGAAGGAATTATACTGAATGCAGAAGAGGATGATTATCGCATATTAAGGGAGAATACCGTTGATTATATTTCATTCAGCTACTATTCTTCCCGCTGTGCCAGTGCGGATCCGGAGGTCTTAAAGAAGTCCACAGCAGGAAATGTGATGAAGAGTATTAAAAATCCGTATCTCAAAGCTTCAGACTGGGGCTGGCAGATCGACCCGCTGGGACTTCGTATCACTCTTAACACGTTGTACGACCGTTACCAGAAACCGCTTTTCATTGTTGAGAACGGGCTGGGGGCAGCTGATGTGATGGAGAAGGATGGGACTGTGTCCGATGACTACCGCATTGATTATTTAAGAGAACACATAAAAGCCATGATTGATGCGGTGGATATCGACGGTGTGGATTTAATCGGATATACTCCGTGGGGCTGTATCGATCTGGTGAGCGCCTCTACTGGAGAGATGAAAAAACGATATGGATTTATCTATGTGGATAAAGACAATCAGGGACATGGAACCCTGAAACGAAGCAGAAAAAAATCATTTTACTGGTATCAGAAGGTGATAAAAACAAACGGAGTTTCACTGGAATAAAAAGTTGTGCCTGCGGCAGTGTTCCCGCTGCAGGCACAACTTTTTTATTCAGTAAATCACAGAGATCCGGTTTCTTCCTGCATTCTTGGCCTGATAAAGGGCGATGTCGGAACGTTCCATAAGACTTTCAAGAGTATCGGAAGCTGGGTGAAAGAAAGTTACGCCAATACTGATGCGCAGGGGGATTCGTTCCTGACCATCATTGTATAGCAGCAAGTGCTCGATGCTTCTGCACAGCTTATCAGCAGTCTGCACAATTTCGGTTTCATGACTGTCTAAAATCAACGCAGCAAATTCTTCGCCGCCGATTCTCCCCAGTAAATCATTTCCTTTCATGAGTTTCTGGCATTCCTCTGTAACCAGACAGATCGCCCGGTCTCCCATACTATGTCCAAAGGTGTCGTTAATGGACTTAAACCGGTCAATATCCATCATAAGAAATGCTGCAGTCTGGCTGTTTTGTTTCATATTAGAAAGTTCTTTTTGTGCTGACTCCAAAAAGCTTCTCCTGTTCATGATTCCGGTGAGCATATCGGTTCTCGCCTGGATTTTAAGTTCCTGTTCCGTCCTTTTCCGGTCTGAAATATCCTCCAGTGTGGAGAGAAACTGAATGATTTCACCTTCTTCATTTAAGATCGGTGTCAGAATTATATTTTCCCAGATCAGATCGCCGTTCTTTTTCTTGTTAACAATTTCACTGCTCCATTGTTTTCCTGAAAGAATTGTATTCCATAAATTATGATAAAACTCCGTGTTGTGATATCCTGATTTTAAGATTCTCGGATTTTTGCCTATAACTTCCTGCAATTCATACCCCATAAGCTGTAAGAAGGTTGGGTTTGCATATTCAATTTCTCCAGAGGTATTGGTGAGAATAAAAGAGACAGGACTTTGTTCCATAATTGCCTGAAAGGTATCCTCGCTTTTTTTCAGCTGCTTTTTTAATTCATGATTCCACGTAATATCACGGATAACACTGATGATATATGTATTGTTTTCAAAATGAATGATCTTTGATGAAATAAGGGCGTTTAATTCTTTCCGTTCTTGGGTTAAAAAGGTGATTTCCAGGTTTTTACAACCGCCATCCTTCCTGATTATGTCAAAGAAACAGTCTCTGTCACTCGGACCTTTCCAGAACTTCAGATCGAGAGTTGTCTTACCTATGGATTCTTCCCTTGTGAAACCGGTTATAGTGGTATACGTCTCATTCACATCGATTATTTTTCCCGAATGCAGTTCCGTGATAAATACAGAATCGGGTATTGTTTCAAATATGAGGCGAAAACGTTCTTCCGCTAGTGTCTTATCTGCGTGTTCCCTCTGGACAGCCATTATAATAAAGCAATAAGTCCATAAAAGGATTCCGGCAATGGACAGAAAATAGTTTATGAGGTTTAAAAAGGAACCAATGTTATAATTTAGCGTCTCATTATTAAAGGTAAAAAGAGCGCGGATGATCAGAAAGGATCCGTAAGGTATACACGCTGCAGCAATAATGCATGTAGCTGGACGAACAGAGTTAATGGAATGATTGTTTAAATTTGCTGCGGTGAAAAATATAGCAATGGCAGAAAACAAGCAAAATGACATAGTGCGGTAACTGCTATTGTCATAGATAAAAGAAAAACAGGTATAACTGACTAGAAACAGAAAGGTCAGAGCTAACAGTTTTCCTTTGGCGACAGGAAGTTCCAGAAATTTGGAAAAACCGATATTTAACCCTAATATGGAAAAATAAAACGAAAAATCAGATAAGTGTATCAATAAACGCCCCTGAACTGCAGAAGCTCGGATTGCATAAAGAAGCCCGCAGACAGCTGAAGCAAAACAACTGAAGAGCAGGTAATTCATGCCGGGATAATTTTTAATAATACGGAAAACAAACAGCATAATGAGCAGCTGTATGAAACTGATATAAAAAAGTACAATGGAAATTGTAGGAATGTCCAGAACCATAGTTGCTGCCTCCAGTTTCGTTTCAATAAACCAATTCTAATATGTTTTAATACAAAAAGCAACAGGATGCAGAACGATAAAAATTTCTCACATTCTAAAAAATTGTAATCTGCATAAAAATTAACAAGGAGGTGCAAGAATGAAAAATACACTGATTCTTTATGAAAGCAGATACGGATTTACAAAAATGGCTGCCTTGCAGGCTTCACTGGTACTGGGACCTGGAAAATGCATGCGTTTTTCAGAAATGAAAGATTTCGGACAGGAATGGGATCTTGTAGTTTTACTGATTCCCGTCTATTATGAACGGCTGGAGCAGGAAGCTGTTGAGTATATAAAAAACAATCTGGAGTGGCTGAAGAAGAATAAAATAGTCCTTTTTTGCACTTGTTTGATCAAGGAATATGTAAAGACGTATTTACAGCCGGTGAGCGGGCTCCTTGGAAGTAGTGTGATATTCCAGGGTGGAATTGCCGGAAATCTTATTTTAAGCAGACTTGAGGATGAAGACCGAACACGTATGGCGGTATTTTTCAAGTCAGCAGAATTTGATGAGCAGGATTATCTCTGCTTTGACCAGGACGAATATGTGGAGACTTTGTTAAGCATAAAGGAGTGGAAGGACTGTCCTGCAAAGGTGATGGACGAAAAAAAATTGCTTGGCTTTTGCGAGGAGTTTCTGACCAATCATAATACCTGTTCTTTGTCAACCGGATACAAAAGCCGAATCCGGGCGACGCCCATCGAATACCAATACAGGAACGGATTTATATATGTGATAAGTGAGGGAGGGGTAAAGTTTGCCAATATTCTGCAAAATCCCAATGTATCTGTGGCAGTTTTTAATGAGTTTCAGGGCATGAATCAGCTAAGAGGGATGCAGATCAAAGGCACGGCTGAAATAATTGAAACTGGAAGTACGCAGTACCTTGAATTTCTGGCGATGAAAAAATTAGACTATGAGAATGTGAGGAAGCTTCCGGTGGCTCTTCATTTAATCCGGATAAGAATAGAAAAAATTGAATTTTTATGGTCTGGCTTTCGGGAAATGGGAGCAGACGTGAAACAGATTATGACCTTTTGTCAAAGATCTTAATAAAATTTTTTAATAGGTGTATACTAAACACAAAAGATTAAGGAAGAAGGAGGCAGAACAAATGAAACAGTTGGTAAATTGTGCGGATGAGTATATCAGACAGTGCAGAATCAAAGATTTTGCATTGCTAAAGGTTTGTCTTTGTGCTTTGGGTGTTATGATTGGACTTTCGGTACCGGAGAAAAAGAGGAAATGGCCTCTTGCTGCAGCTGGCTTTGTGTTTATGTTCAGTTATGCCATGCTTATGGCTGAATTTTTAAAGATCTATATGGATGAGAGGTAAAAGGATTTGCAATATATCCGGTTCCGGCGGTTTTCTTAAAACTGTTGGAACCGGATTTGAAAATTACGGTGTATAATAAATTTCCCGGTGACCGCTGATGCTGTCGGAGAGCGACCGCTTTAAATAGCTTTCGGCTCCCTCAAAATCCCGTTCTTCTATGAGTGTACATAATTCGTTGGTATTTTCATAAAGAGCGGGGATTCCATATAAGGCGCAGAAACGAAGCCAGAGAGAGTAAGTCAGTGCTTTAAATGACCGAAAAATTAAAGGAAGGAGAGAATTTCCGGAAAACAGCGCCAGATGATGGTGAAATGCAAAGGCAGATTCTGCCGCTTCATGAGGGCTGGCAGCTCTTCCGATGGATTCCGTTAAATTCCTCAGCTGTAAAATCTCTGAATCCGTAATATCCTTAGAACCCAGCTCAACCGCAAGGCTGTCCAGCGCGATTCGAAGCTCTAAAATAGACTTTACTTCTTCTTTTCGAAGGATTCCTCCATTGTAATTCATAATAGAAAGAAAGGTATCTATAGTTCCTTCTTTTCTAAAATCTGCAATAAATGTTCCCTGCCTCTGGCGTATGTCAAGAAAGCCTTTTTCTGCCAGTTTTTTAATTCCTGCATTTACCACAGACCGGCTGATCTGCATAGAAACTGCCAGTTCCCGTTCCGGCGGAAGCTTCGACCCGATAGGAAGCTTACCGGAAAGAATGCAGGATTCCAGCTCTTTAATAAACAGCTCCTTTAATGTTGGAGCACTCAGCTTTTTAAACTCCATAAATCATTCCCCCTGTCTGTATAAGACTGTATCTGGTTGAGCCAGATACCACAATCATAATTATATGGTAAATTTATATAAAAAGCAAGAAAAGTAACTGTGAAAACTTCCGATAATTAGTAAAATGTATGCGAAATCATGACAAATTTTTCTGGAAAGTGTTAAAATATAAACAAAATATATGTGGTTCAACCAAAGGTTGTGCCCAATGTAACTGGAGGTAGTAATATGTTTGTATTTCAATCAGCAAAGGGGGCCTTTCCCCTGTCTTATCTGCTTGTATGGTTATTGGTATTTGCTTTGCTATTCCTGCTCAATGAGGTGTCACGGCGCTATAAGATGATTGGTTTCCTTTTCTTTTTAGTAATGCCTGCTGTTTTATCTGTTCTTTGGTTTACAGTTATGAGAAAGAGTACATATACAGACTGGTTTCATCTTGCAAAAGTCTATTCCTCAACGGCAGGCTGCATCGGCTTCTGGCTAATCCGGCATTATCAAAAAACAAGAAAGGACAATACTGTATTCCGCCTTTGTGACAGCCGTATTGCCCTTTGTTTCCCGCCTCTGATCCTGGCTGTCAATATCATGGAAGCGGTGACAAGAGATCTTGAAGTAGGTATGACATACCATACCATAGCTCAGGATGCGACAGCAGATGTTTCTGTTCTTCTTATGGGGGGACCCTGGAATTTTATGAATGCAGCTGCTGGGGTCTTAAATATTATTACCATAACCGGATGGTTTGGTATCTGCCTGAGAAAGGAGACAGCCAGAGACAAAAGCAGAGATATGCTGTGGCCTGACATGCTGTGGTTCTGGATCGCTGCCTATGATATATGGAATTTTGCCTATACTTATAACTGCCTTCCCCACCATGCATGGTATTGTGGGCTTGCACTTCTTCTGGCACCGACCCTCTGTGCATTTACTGTTGGAAAGGGCGCATGGCTGCAGCACCGGGCCCAGACGCTGGCTCTTTGGTGTATGTTTGCCCAGACGTTTCCCGGTTTCCAGGATGTGGGACAATTCCGTGTGGATTCTTCCTACAGGCCAGGCATTTACTTTGCGGTCAGCCTGATTGCCCTGTTATGCAATGGAGCAGTGGCAGTATATATGGGGTATAATATCTGGAAAAAGCGGCGCAGCCCATACGGACCGGAGCTTTATACTAATTTAAAATCCTATCGCAAAGTGAAGGAATTGGCGCAATAAGAAGCAGCAGTAAGGAGGAATGGTATGCATGAACTGGGAGTTTTAATGGAGGTAGTACGGATTGTGGAAGATGCGGTCAGGGAACAAAGTCTCACACAGGTGGATCGTCTTGTACTTCAGATTGGTGAGATGGCACTTGTGGTACCCAGTTATGTAGAGCAGTGTTATCCGGCTGCTGTCCAGGGGACTTTGCTTGAAAACACCCGCCTGGATATAGAGATCATTCCTGCCAGTGGCCGGTGCAGGCAGTGTCATCATGTATTCCATGTAGCGGAAGGATATGTGAAATGTCCCTGCTGTCAAAGCTACTCCTGGGAACTCCTGGGTGGAAGGGAATTCATGATTAAGGAAATTGCTGCTTGCTAAATTGACTGAATTTATCACTCGTTAAAATCTTGACATATCTGTCTCTCAGGCGTATATTTAATAAGACATAACGATAAAATTTTACTGATTGAGGAGAGAAGACTATTATGCTGAAATTAATGAGATCACCTTTAAAATACGTACAGGGGCAGGGCGCTTTGTCAGCGGTTTACGAGGAAACAAAAAATCTTGGTACATCATTTCTTTTTATCTGCAGCAACAGCGGATACAAAAACTGCCATGAAAAAATTGAGAAAAGTTTTGAAGGAAAAGATGCCAGAGTGCATTTTGAAATATTTGGAGGAATCAGTTCCACCGGTGAGATAGAACGGATGCGAAAGATTGTCAGAGACGGTCACATTGACTGCGTGGTTGCTGTAGGCGGCGGCTCTGCCATAGATACTGCGAAAGCTACCGCACATTATGAGAAGCTGCCGGTAGCTGTCATTCCTACGGTAGTGGCAACGGATGCTCCCTGTACCGGTCTGTCCGTGATCTATAACGATGACGGCAGTTTTTCCCATTACATATTCTATCCGAAAAATCCAGATGCCGTGATTGTTGATTCTGATATTATTGCTCATGCGCCGGTGAAATTCCTCATTGCAGGAATGGGAGATGCACTGGGTACTTATTTTGAAGCAAGAGCCTGTGAAAAGGCAAAAGCCCCCAGCCTGGAGAATGGCGGAATCACAAAATCCGCAATGGCTCTTTGCAGACTTTGCTATGAGACTCTTTTAGAAGATGGCTATAAGGCATTAAAAGCCTGTGAGAACCACATTGTAACTCCGGCACTGGAAGCAATTATTGAGGCGAATACCTACTTAAGCGGTGTAGGCGCTGATAACGGCGGTCTGGCAGTATCTCATTCCGTTTACAACGGATTTACGGCTCTGGAGGAATGTGAATCAACCATGCACGGCAGTGTGGTCGCATTCGGAACCCTTGCCCAGCTGGTATTAGAAAATGCGCCGGCAGCAGAGTTTAATCAGGTTCAGGAATTTTGTGCCAGTGTGGGACTTCCTGTTACTTTAAAAGAAATTGGTGTAACAGACCGGGAGCGGGTCCGCATTGCGGCTGAGAATGCATGTGCGCAAGGAGAAAGCATCCATAATATGATTGGAGATGTAACGCCAGAACAGCTTTACGATGCCCTGATCGCTGCAGATGTACTCGGTCAGGAATATCTGGCTAAAATAAATAAGAGATAATAGAAGATGAAAAAGAAGGTCTGTGCTGTCACCAGATCTTCTTTTTTCGTTATATTTATAATAAAAAAATGGATATTTTTATTATAAAATACCAACAATAAAAGTGCATTTAAGGGTAAAGAATGAAAGCTGTCCCTGGGACAGAACAGAAAGGAGTTAAAGAATGAAAGCAGAAGTAGATAGAGAGGGATGCATTGAATGCGGGCTCTGCGCCTCAACTTGTCCGGAAGTATTCAGAATGGGGGATGACGGTCCTGCGGAAGTATACGTTGATACCGTACCCGAATCAGCAGAACAAACGGCAGTGGAGTCACAGGAAGGCTGTCCGGTAGATGTAATTAAAGTAGAATAATCACTGAAAGCACCTCTTTCTGAAAGAAATAAAGAATCAGACAGAGGTGTTTTTCTTACTTCGCTCTTAAATAGAAAGGGAGAACGGTTATGAGTGAATTCATCAACAACAGCGAGATGAGGCAAAAGACAATAAAAGATATCATACGGCAGCTTCATGAAGGAAAGACAGCGGAGGAAGTGAAATCCCAGTTTGAAAAGGTCTTTCACGGAGTATCTGCCAGTGAGATTTCAAAAGCAGAAGGGGCACTGATTGCGGAGGGGCTTCCCGTTGAAGAGGTACAGAAGCTTTGTGACGTTCATGCAGCGGTATTTAAGGGGACGATAGAAGAAATTCATCAGCCGGAGGAGCCGGCGCTCATACCTGGACATCCGGTTCAGGTATTGGTAAGGGAAAATAAAAAAATATCACACATACTGGAAAAGGATGTGCGGCCGTTCCTGTCTCTTAAGGCACTCGAGAATCCAAATGCAATGGACCAGCTGAAAGCAGGAATCGACCAGTTAAAGGATATAAGCATTCATTATAAGAAAAAGGAAAATCTGTATTTTCCGTACATGGAGAAATACGGGGTTACAGCACCGCCTAAAGTCATGTGGGGGGTGGATGACGAAATCAAGGTCCAGATAAAAGAGGTGGCGGCTTTGACAGCCAGCCAATCCGTACCAAAGGAGACTTTGATTGAAAAAGTCCAGGATATTGCAGATAAAATTCAGGAGATGATATTTAAGGAAGAAAATATTATGGTTCCCATGATGATGGAAAATCTCACCATGGAGGATTGGAAGACCATTGCTGAAGGAAGCGGAGAAATCGGCTATATGATTGAGCATGTTGCTCAGTGGGAGCCTGAAGCGGGGGAAGAAGAACTCACATGTGTAAAAACGGAGGAGGGAATTATTAAGCTTCCCTCGGGAGAGTTAAATACGGAAGAACTGACTGCTCTGCTCAATACCCTGCCTTTTGATATCACATTTGTCGATGAGAAAGATGAAGTGAGATATTTTTCCGAAGGAAAGGACCGGGCGTTTCCCAGAACCAGGACAATATTAGGAAGAAATGTCTCCAACTGTCATCCTCCTGCAAGTGTCCATATCGTTGAAAAAATTGTGGAGGATTTTAAAAGCGGCAGAAAAGATGAGGAAGATTTCTGGATCAGAATGGGAAGTAAATATATCCTGATCCGTTACTATGCCGTACGAAACGAAGCAGGAAAATATCTTGGGGTAGCGGAAGTGACCCAGGATATTGATGAAATTCAAAAAATTACTGGTGAAAAAAGATTGATGACTGAGTGATAAGAGAAAAAGAGAGTACAAGCCCAAATTCGTGAGAGAAGGTTTGTACTCTTTTGTCTGTAAAATATCA